>CADCTQ010000366.1 GCA_902805615.1 uncultured Cytophagales bacterium | reverse complement strand
CATGCCCGGCTCCTCGCTGACGGCGTGGCCCAGCACCACCAGGGACCGTTTGGCCCCCATCGCCCGGGCGTCGCGGATGTACTCGCTGGTTTCCCACTCGGCCACCTCGCCGCAGATGAACAGGTCCGGCTCCGTGCGGCGCAGCGCCGCGATTTGGCTCCGCCCGCCGGCCGCCCCGGGCATGAGCACCACCCGGCGGCACGGCTGGTCCGGGTCGCCCACCACGCGCACTTGCCGGATGCCCAGCTTCGCCTTCAGGTGCGCCACGATCTCCCTCAGCGGCGCGGACGGCAGGGTGAGCACGCCCTCCTCCTGCGGGTTCACGTATTTTTCCCAGCCCAGGGCCGTAAGCACCCCCATTTGCACGCCGTCGGGGCGGTGCGCGTGCCAGTAGTCGTGGAAGCGCCACACGGCGATGCCGTGCTTGTCGAGCAGGTCCCGTTTGTGGCGGTACACCGCGTCGCCCTCCAGCCAGTCCGTCCGGTCGAGGTGGTTGTAGTACGTCGGTTCGTGCACGATGAGGAAGTTGGCCCCCAGGGCGCGGGCCTTGTGGATGATCTCTACGGTGGCAAACGTCGTGGAGACGATGCCCGTCACCGGCTGGTCGGGGCGGCCGGATTTGAGCGTATCCACCGTCTCCTTGAACGGCGCCCCCGGAATGCTTTTGAGGATCAGGTCAATGACGCCGCCCACCGTTACCCCCGGCTGAACCGGGACCGGCATGGTTCCGGCAACGGCCGCCCCGCCGCCCAGGGGCGCGGCGAGCAGGGCCGACGTGCCCAGCGTACGGGTAAAAGCGGCCAGGAAAGCCCTTCGCCGCCAGGGATCATTTGTATCTTTACGGGAAACGGACATGGGGGAGTTTGAGAGTTGGGGAGTTAGAGAGTTTGAAAGTCAATGTATGCGATAAACGCGCAAACTCCTAACTTCCCCCTCCCAAACTCCCAACTCCTTAACTCCCCAATTCTCTAACTCCCTAACTCCCCCATGGAGAAGATCGCCTTCAAGATGATCCTCAGGCCCGGCTGCAAGGACGAGTACGTAGCGCGGCACCGGGCCCTGTGGCCGGAACTGGCCGCGTTGCTCAAAGCGGCCGGCGTGTCGGACTACACCATTTTCCTCGACGAAGCGACCCATACGCTGTTTGCCGTGCAACTGACCACCGGCGCGGCCTCTTCCCAGGACTTACGGACGCACCCGGTCGTGCAGCGGTGGTGGGCGTATATGGCCGACCTGATGGAAACCAACCCCGACCAGTCGCCGGTGTCGGTGCCGCTCGAAAAGGTGTTTCACCTGCCGTAGCCCCTTACCGCCGGCGCACCCACCGCAGCCCTTCTTCGGCGGGGCCGGCGGCCACGAAGCCGTTCTTCTGCAAGACCCGCTGCGAGGCCAGCCCCTCGACCAGGGTGTCGGCGGCGACGGATTGCACGGACGGGTTGGCGAACACCCAGTCGAGCAGGCAACCCAGGGCCTCGGTGGCATAACCCGCGTTTTCGAACTTCCGGTCAATGAAGTACCCCAGCATGAGCCGGCCCCCGGCGTCGGGCAGGCCCGTGAGCCCGATGCCGCCGATGGTCAGGTCCGAAGCCCGGTGCACCACCAGCCAGTGGGTGTACCAGGCGAAATGGTCCGGGTGGGCGGCGACGGCCGGGATGACGTACGAGGGAATCACGGCCCGGAATTCTTCCATGAAGCCGAGGCCGTCGTCGAAGTCCATGTCCGAAACGGAGAGTCCGAGGGCGGCTTCGAGGGAGGCGCGGCTTTGGGTCAGCAATTGCAATTGGGGGAGGGTCAGCGGGATGAGCCGCAGACGGTCTGATGTCAATGGAAACATTGAAGAGATGGATGAGATTGTTTAAAGAAAAGGGAAGGGACAAAGGCGTGGCGGGACACCCGCCGGAGGGGCGGTGCACGGGTCCTGCCGGGTCACTTTAAACAATGCCAGGCGTACGGGAAGCGGAAACGGGTGAGAACAGAGGCGTTGCGTTTACGGGGCGAAGATACGCAAACCGGCGAATGGAGAAATGGGCCGGGCTGGAGAACTTGATAAACGGTCATTTTTCCTAGATTTACCCAAACTACGCTTTCCCCCATGAAAAGAGTTTTCCTGATCCCCTTGCTGGGCCTGTTGGCCCTGACCCCGGCCGCCGCCCAGACTGCCAAGGCGGCTGCAACGCCGGCCATCCGGCTCAACCACATTGCCGTGTACGTGCACAACCTGGAGAAGAGCACCGCCTTTTACCAGGACGTGCTGGGCTTCAAACAAATTCCCGAGCCCTTCCACGACGGCAAGCACACCTGGTTCAGCCTGGCGCCGGGCGGCCAGTTCCACCTCATCCAGGGGGCCGGCACCGGCACGACCCACGACAAAAACGACCACCTGTGCTTCAGCGTACCCTCCGTCGAAGCCTTCATCGCCACCCTCGACAAACACGGCATCGAATACACCAACTGGCCCGGCACGGCCAAAGCCCCCACCGTGCGGGTGGACGGCGTCAAGCAAATCTACTTCCAGGACCCCGACGGCCACTGGATCGAAATCAACGACGACGGCAAGGAGAAGGAAGCAAATGCAAAAAAGAAAAATGGAAAATGAGCAAAAGGCCCCCTGATTCCCCAACTCCTTACCAAATTCCCAAATACCCCAATACCCTAATACCCCAATACCCCAATACCCTAATACCCTAACTTCCTCCCTCCCATGTCCAATTCTACCGTCACTCCCCTCCTGTCGTCGCGCGGCCGGACCGTGCGGGTCACGGTGCTGGCCCTGGCGGCCACGCTGCTGATTCCCTTCCTGGTGCACCTGATCCCGGCGGCCGGCCCGGTGCCCATCGGCGCCCGGCTGCTGCCCATGTTTTACGCCCCGTTCGTGGCCGCGGCCCTGTTCCGCTACCCGGTGGGGCTGGTGGCGGGGGTGCTGGCCCCCGTCATCAACCACTTGCTTACGCAGCGGCCGGCGCTGCCGCTGATGGGCATCCTGAGCGTGGAGCTGGCGGCGTCGGTGCTGGTGGCGGCGGCCCTGCTGCGCGTACCCTACCTCCGCTGGGTGGCCGCGCCCCTCTCCTACCTGGGCGCCAAGGTCGTCTCGTCGTCCCTGCTGGCGGTGCTGCCCGGCTGGATGCCCGGCACGGCGCCCCTCGACTTTGCCCTTTCTTCCGTAGCCAACGCCTGGCCCGGCCTGGTCATCCTGCTGATCCTCAACGCGGCCGTCCTGCGGATCAAGGCGCAGCGGGCGGAGGGCTGACGCTATGGAGAAAGGGAGACCGGAGGAAGGGAGACCGGAGGAACGCGTATTCGTGCAACGCGTGGAATGGCTGCTCATGCGCGTTCAGTATGCCAAAGGCGAAGAAAGGGAAAAAGGGATTTTTGCGTAACTGCGTGTTCCTCCGGCCTTCCTTATTCCTTTCTCCCATTGTTTTACCAGCCCGTACCGGAGCCGTGCCAGGTTTTCTTCACGATCCCTCCTCCGGTCTCCTTTCTCCGGTCTCCCGTCTCCCTTTTTTATCGCCCCATGCAAAAAACCGTTTTGTCCTTTTCCGAGATCAGCCGGCGGCTGCGGGCCCTGGCGTTGCCCGAGGTAGACCTGGTGCTGGGCATTGCCACCGGCGGCACCGTGCCGGCCAGCCTGGTGGCTCACCAGTTGGGTTGCGAGATGCTGCTCGTGCACGTCAACTACCGCGACGAAAGCAACGTGCCCCGTTACCCCGAGCCGGTGCTTTTTACCCTGCCGCCCCTGCCCGAAGGCCCCCGGCATATCCTGCTCGTGGACGACGTGTCGGTGTCGGGCAAAACGCTGGCCGCCGTGCTGCCCCTGCTGGCGGGCCACGAGGTGACTACGCTGGTGATGAAGGGCAAGGCCGACTACGTGCTCTTCCCCGAAGTGCGTACCTGCGTGCAGTGGCCGTGGAAGGAAGAGTAGCCCATCCCCCATTCCCTCCTCCCCAATCCTCATTACCCGATCCCCAATACTCAATACTCAATACTCAATACCTAATCCCCGCCTAAGTATTTTCCGCAGTTTATTAAACATATTTTAGTTAAATATGGTTGGTTGTTCATATATTGTGTAAATAGGATCATCCGTTTGCGAGCAATTTTTAACAACTAGTATGACCCCACGCTACCACCAGATTCCTAACCTGGCCGGTTCTTTTTCGGCCCTTGAAAAACACCCTCCACTATTCGAAGCCCCCTGGCACTGCCACCGTGAGTATGAACTGGTTCTAATTCTCAACTGCCACGGCAAGCGGTTCGTGGGCGACCACCACGCC
This sequence comes from uncultured Cytophagales bacterium, assembly GCA_902805615.1. GTDB lineage: Bacteria > Bacteroidota > Bacteroidia > Cytophagales > 172606-1 > CADCTQ01. The sequence goes on along the minus strand of CADCTQ010000366.1, from coordinate 7,388 downwards.
GACTTCGGGGCGGCCGAACTGCTGCTGATCGGGCCGGACCTGCCCCACCACTGGAAATCGGACCTGGAGGCCGATGAACTGAACCGGCTTGACGCCCGGGTCCTGGTGGCGCACTTTTCGGAACGTTTCCTGGGTAAATCTTTTTTCGAAATGCCCGAGGCGCAGCCGGTGAAGGAACTGCTGGAAAGGGCCAAAAGAGGGCTGCTCTTCAACCCGGCCGTGGCGTTGCACTACCGCCAGCCTCTCCTCGAGCTGGTGTACGCCGAGGGCTTCGACCGCATCGTGCTGCTGCTTTCCATCCTCAACGGCCTGTCCAAGGCCCGGGAATGCACGACCCTGGCCAGCAACGGCTTCGTGGCCGGGAGCGCCTCGCCCCAGAAAGACCGGATGCGGCAGGTACTCGACTACGTCACGAACCATTTCCAGGGCGACATCGCCCTGGAGGACGTGGCCGGGGTGGCCAACATGGCAGTGCCCGCCTTTTGCCGGTATTTCAAGCAGCACAAGGGCAAAACCTTCTACCACTTCCTGCGCGAAGTACGCATTGGTCACGCCTGCCGCCTGCTGATCGCCGACCGGCTGCCCGTGGCCCGCATCGGCCACGCGTGTGGCTTCAACAACCTCTCCAATTTCAACCGCCAGTTTAAGGAAGTGACCGGGATGCAGCCCCTCGCCTACAAGAAGCAATACACCCTGCCAGGGTCCTGACCGGTGCCTCTCCCGGCCCCGGGACGGCGGCCAAACGTTACATACATCGCAAAGTAAGTACCCATCTGATTCGAAGGATGATTCCCCCGGCGTCATCCCAAAGGAAGTTCGTCGGATACGATACGCACTGCTGAACACTACGAAGTTCCAGTGGGATGACGACGGGGAGGAAGCAGGTCGGTGAAACCGGGAAGAACTTGCTTTACATTGCGTTAAATGCCTGCTGTTAAAAAATATTTTAAAACACACTAAGGGTTTAGCGGCGCTCAGGTGGCTTATCTGGTATAATGACCCTGCTGCGCACCGGCGTTTTGTCGGCTGGTGCGGGGCGGGACCAGCCGGCCGGCTTTTCTTACCCGTTCATCCCGGGCGCCCCGTACGCCCGCACCCGTTTCCATCCTGCTTTCGGCAAGAAGCCTTAGCCCGCCCCTCCACCAATCCGGGCCGGGGAGGAACGCGTGCGTGCGGCCGGTTCGGATGCCCATTCGTTGCCGTGCTTTCCCAACCTTATCCATTCATTTAATTAAACCCAAACGACGTTTCGTATGAAATTCTCCTTACCAACCCTCCTGAACGGGCAAGTGGTCCGCCTGTTGATTGTTGCTCTCTTTGCGCAAGGGGCAGCGCAGGCCCAGAACACGTTCCCGGCATCGGGCAACGCCGGCATCGGCACCACGGCGCCCACCTACCCCTTCACGCTGGCCGGCACGGGAGCCGTAATGGGCGTTGACAATACCGGCGTTCTCATGGCGCGCAACATTTCGGGCGTCTATGAGGGCTTCCTGTGGCCCCGCTGGTCGGACAACTGCTTGTACATGAACTACGGGTTTGGCGGCCTCCGCATCCGTAACAACGGCAGCACAAACGTCATTGAAGCCAACAACGCCGGCCGGGTGGGCATCGGGACGGCCCCCACCGCCAACGCCACCCTGACGGTAAAGGGCAGCATCCTGGCCGAACAGGTACGGGTGCGGTTGCAGGCCAACTGGCCCGACTACGTGTTTAAGCCCTCCTACCGGCTGGCCCCGCTGGCCGAAGTAGAGCAGTACATCCGCACCCACGGCCACCTGCCCAACGTGCCCTCGGCCGCCCAGGTGGAGAAGGAGGGCGTGGAACTGGGCGCCATGAACGCCAAACTGCTCGAAAAAGTGGAAGAGCTGACCCTGTACCTGATCGAGGAGAAAAAAGCCCGCGAAAAGGAAGTGGCCGCGCTGAAGGCCGAACTGAACGGGTTGAAAGGCAACCGCAAGTAATCCGCCGAACCCGGTCCTGATCTCACCCGGGGACATTTTCACCCACCCAAACCCAGAAACCCATGCCTTTTCAACCAAAAATACCACGCCTCTTCCTGTTGCTGGCTGCCTGCCTGGGAGTCACCCTGGCGTACGGGCAGACCAACTTCAACAATCCCTCCCTGGAGGGCGGTCCCGGGGCCGGGGTTACGCCGCCCGGCTGGTCTAACTGCTCCGGCACCCCGGACGTACTACCGGGCGTTTGGGGCGTTACCTTGCCTCCCTTCAGCGGCAACTCGTACGTAGGGCTGGTAACCGATGCCGGGGGCTACAAGGAAGCCATTGGCCAGCCTTTTGCATTCACCGCTTCGGTCAACTATTCCTTCAGCCTCAACCTGGCCCGGTCGGCCGTTTATTCTTCCGGTTACGGCGCCGGGGGCCGGCTTAACGTATGGGCAGGTTCGGCCAGTTGCGGCAAAGTCCAGCTCATCTGGGTTTCGCCCGTGCCCACGGATGCCTGGCAGAACCACAACTTCAGCTTTACGCCGGCCACCAACTATACCCACGTCACCTTCGAAATAGAGTTTGCGGGGGCCGAAAGAAGCAACGTGTTGTTCGACAACCTCCGGCTCAACTGCTCCACCACCACGGCCCCCACGGTGGCGGCGGCGGGTACGCTGGCCAGCCAGGGCAGCGTGTGGCAACTCGACCAGGCGCTCAACCTGCTCACCAACGTGACGGTGACGGGTGCGCCGGCCGCCGAAGTAAAGTGGACGGCCGAGTTCCAGCGCAACGGGCAGACCCAGTTCACCCGCGTGATCGGCAACCCGTCGGGCTACCGGTTCGAGGCGCCCGGCACGGTGGTGTTGCGGCCCACTTACTTCTGCGGCGGCAACCCGGTGAACTTTGCCGCCCCCCTCACCATCACCGTCAACGACGGCTTCAACCAGAAAATTGACGTGGACTGGCCCGGCGCCCACATTGACATTGCGGTGGTGTGCGAAGTTTCGGTGAAGCGCAGCGGCCAGATTTTCTTCAAGGGCACCACCAGCAACGAAGGGAAACTGTACGTGGAAGGAATCCGCAATGGCGACCAGCTCGTGGTCAAGTCAACCAAGCTCATCAAGCCTTACGCCTCGGCTACTTTCAGCGTCACCTTTTCGGCCGAACAAGCCACGCCGGTGGTCATCAACCTGTCGCCCAACTTCGTGGACGCCGGGCTGTAACCCGGTTCCCTTCTCAAATCTCATGTCTAAAATATTCTCCACATGAAAAACACCTTACCGGCCTGGATGGCCCGTTGCCTGCTCGCCTGCGGATTGGCGGGCGGTCCGCTCGGACTGCTGGCCCAGAGTAACGTAGAAGTCACGCCCAGCTACGGGCTGGCTCCCGGCGCCAACGGCAACTTCACGCTGAACCTGTCCGTGAACCTGAACACGCCCGACGCGGTGGTGCAGGCCGAACACTACCCCGAGGGGGTTTTTCAGGCCAACTACACCACCACCCGCACCGCCAACCGGTACAATGCGGCCATCCCCCTTCCCGGCCAGAACCTCAACCAGGGCCTCATCCGGGCGTACAGCACCAATGCGGCGGCCACTACATTCGCCGCCGACTTCCTCTACACGGTCGCCACGGAGGCCACGCTGCGGAACTATCCGAAGGTGGCCGACCGGATGGGTCGGGTCAGTTTTACGCCCAGCGCCGCCGACCGGCTCAATCCCTACCCGAGCGGCGGGTTCCTGCAACGGCTCATGATCGTATCGGCCGACTACGCCCCCCTGCTGCGCGACATTCCCAAGGGCTGGCGGCCCGTGGGCGACCTGGTGTCGGTGGCCGCCGCTACGGGGTCCGGCACGGTGAGCAACTTCCAGCAGAACGGCCTGCTGGAGATCGGCTACCAGGACTGGGGGCTGGAGCCGGCCGAAGAACTCACCATGTCGCTGTTCCGGTGGAACGAGAGTACGCTGGTATGGGAAAAGCTGGCCTGCCCAACGGCAAATACCTCCCTCAACCGCGTATCGGTTGACATCATCCGGACCGGCACTTACGTCCTGCTGTCGATGGCAGACACGTACCACGCGATCAACTACGTGGCGCCCGGCCAGTACGATACCGAGGTAGCGGCCACTTCGTTGCGCACCTCTTCCCTGGTTGATACCTTAGGCGTGATGCTGGCCCGCGGCGGCACCGAAATCATCCTGACCGACGGGTTCGGCGCCTTCCGGGGCAGCCAGTTCGACACCCAGCTCACGGGTTCGTACTGCTTGTCGGCCACCGGGTCGGGCAGTACCGCCCGCGAAACGTTTGTTGCCAACGGGTCCGGCACTGGCGGCGCGGAAACAGCGCCGGGCCTGTCGCTCCCGGCACCGGACGCCCAACTGACCGGCCAAGGCGCGGCCCACGTGCATCCGAACCCCGCCGGGGCCGAGTTCACGCTGACCTACCGGGTACGGGACCCCCGGGAAGGCCCCGCCGGCAACCCAAACGCCGCCCCGGGCCCGCAGCTCGTCACCATCCGGCTGTACGACCTGCGGGGGCGCCTGAAAGCGACCATTCTGTCGGATCTGCCCAGGGAGCCGGGCATCCACCAACAGACCGTACCAGCCACCGCCCTTCAGCCGGCCCTGTACCTGCTCGAACTCCAGGTGGGCAACGAGCCCAAGCGCACCTTGAAGGTGATTAAACAATAACCGGGGCGGGGCGGCCTCCCCGCCGGCCCCGCCCCTACCCCGGTACCGTTCATCCGTTCTACACCCTCCATCACGCCGAACCATGAAAAAGTTTTTCCGTCGCCTGCTTCCGCTCACCAGCCTCCTTTGCCTCCCCTTGCTGGGGAGCTATCATCCCGTTGCGTCCTGGGAAGGCTTGTCCCCGGACGAAGCCCAACTGGCTGCATTAAACCGCAACGCCGTGTACCAGTCCGGGTCGGTTACCCGCGACTATCTGTTTACCCTCATTGGCAATGCGCCGATTGACGGCATCCGGGACTGGTTTGGCAACGATGATTTCCGTTTCTTCACCATGCTCACCAACTTCCGGCGCAGCGGCATCAACAGCCAGATTGTCGCCCGTACCGCCACCGGTCAGAACTTTATCAACACCATCGGGCCGGGCAATGGCACTTACGCCCAGAGTCAGAATTACCCGGGATACGGGCGGTTCCACTTCAATGCCGGCAAACCGCGGGTATACAATTTCTACGGCCGGGATGCCAATAACGGCCCCCGTCCCAACGCCGAGTACCTGGTATTCGTGCAACGCGACATGCTTGTACGGGCCACGGGCGTCCCCACCCCCGGCCTGGCCGCTGCCCCCGCCGGCTGGTAAGAAGAATAGGGGTTGCTGGTCGGAGACTAGTGGTTAGTAGGACGAGGTGACTTACGGAACCTTACTAACCACTAGTTGAACTGACAATTCAGGTTGTTACAGAGACATCACTTGATCCTGATGATTTGACTCAGAAAATGGACCTGATTCGACAACACAACCTGAATTGTCAAAACAACTAGTCTCTGACCAGCAACCCCTAACCACTAGTCACTGACCATTTATATACCGCTTCCCCTTATGCTCCTCGCGCTGCGCATCCTCCTCATTACCAGCTTTATATGCATTATCGTCGCCGCCACCGGGCGGCAGTCCGGCACCCGGGCCACGCTCTTCGGCAAGTGGGAGTGGGTAAGTACCCGACTCCAGGGGGAAAGCCCCCTCTCCCCGGCCTCCACCGGCGAGACGACTACGCTGGTGTACAAGCCCGACAGCACGGTAGACCATTACCGGAACGGCGTGCTGGTCGCCGCAGGCCGCCCCTTTTCCGTGAAGCGGGTCCCCCACCCGTCGGGCAAAGGAATGCTGGACCTGATGCGCTGCCCGGACGAAACCGGCTTTACCGAGCCTTACCAGACGGTGTGGCTGAAGGGCGCCGGAAGCGATACGCTGCTATTCGTGGGCCTCGACCCCAACGACAACTTCGAGCCGTTGGTGTACAGCGTTTTCAGGAAAGTAAAAGAGTAGGGTTTAGGAAGTGGCCAGTCGTTTTACCACTGCCCCACATACTCCCTTAGCCCCATTCTGAGCATCTTCAGGGCTTTGCCGACGTGGGCCTCTACGGTCTTGTGGGAAATGCGGAGGGCTTCGGCGATCTCAACGGTGGAGTAGCCCTGGTGGCGGCTCAGTTCGAATACGGCGCGGCACTTTTCGGGCAGCTTGCCGATCTCCTTCTCCACCCGGGCACTCAACTCGTTGTACATCAGCAGGTGCAGCGTGGCCTCGTCGTGCAGGGCCGTGCCGTGCCGGTACTGGCTGGCGTAGCGTTCCCGCACGGCCAATGCCCGGCAGTGGTTGATGACTTCGTACCGCAGGGAGCGGTACAGGTACTGGTCCAGCGACTGCTCGATGCGCAGCTCACCGCGCCGCGCCCAGAGTTTCGTAAAAATTTCCTGCACCAGTTCTTCGGCCGTTTCCCGGTCGCGGAGGCGCCGGTAGGCCGCCCGGCAGAGCTTGGGCCGGTACTGTTCGTAAATGCGGGCAAAGGCTCGCCGGTCGCCCTCCCGGACGCGGCTGAGCAGGCATCTTTCTTCAATGGGGTAGTATTGGAGCATAGGCCAATTGCTTTCACCGTCCGGCTGCAAGACGCCGGCACGAAAGCAAGTAAGAAAATAAGTTGGGTAATGAGATGCAGGACACTTGCTGCCGGCGCGGGGTGCGGGCAGGCGTGGTGGCCGTCGTAAAAATGCGGGCGTTGACGCGATTGCCGGCACGGTTGCCGGCTCCGGGAGAACGCCGTTGAGTGGTTTGTTTCCTGCAAATAAAGGCAATCGGGTGGACTGAAAATGGTACATCCTTGCCCGGAAGTGGTACGATCTTGCCCCTTTATCCGGGCCGGGAAAAGGGTAAAAAAAGCGGTCAAATGCCCCAAAGGCACCAGGACACCCAGGGGCACCCAGGCTGGTATCACCACGGAAATCTTCGTGCTCCCTTTGTGTCCTGGTGCCTTTGGGGCGCAAACCTGCACCCTTGTCTTATCCGATTACGACCACCCCTCCACGCTCAAACGCTTCAACTCCCTAACTCCCCACCTCCGGAATCCCGTACGGGCCGTCCTTGAGCAGCAGGATGCTCGGGTTGGATTTGCCGGAAGCCCGCACGGCGTGGGCCAGGGCCCGCCCGGTCATCAGGGCCATGCGTTCGGGGGCGGCAAGGGTAGCGTGTTCGGCATCCGTTAAAAAATCCAGGCCGGGCAGGCCGGGCAGCGTGGCGTAGGCCTCGCGCGGAATGTCTACCGAGCAGTAGATCAGGTTCTCCTCGCGGCCGATCACGTCGAGCACCTTACACCACATCTGCACCTGCCACTGCTCCTGCACCATCTGCCAGTCCGGGGCCGAGATCAGGTTCATGAATCCCTCCCGGCCGTGCACCTTCAGCAGCCGCAGGGCCTCCTTGTAG
>CADCTQ010000365.1 GCA_902805615.1 uncultured Cytophagales bacterium | reverse complement strand
TCAATCCTTCCTCAGCACTGCATGGGCACGCCTCCTCCGGTCTCCTTTCCTCCGGTCTCCCGTCTCCGTTCGTTTATTCGTTGCGCAGCGACTTTACCGGGTTGGCCAGGGCGGCCCGGATGGCCTGGTAGCTGACCGTCAGCAGCGTAATGAGCAGCGCCCCCGCGGCCGACGCCACAAACACCCACCACGGCATGTCGGTCCGGTACTCGTACTTGCCGATCCAGCGGCTCATGCCGTACCAGGCCAGGGGGCCGGCCAGGAGGCAGGACAGGAGCACCAGCCCCACGAAATCCTTCGACAGCAGGCCCCACAGGTTGGGCACGGAGGCCCCCAGCACTTTGCGGATGCCGATTTCTTTGGTGCGCTGCTCGGCCACGAAAGAGGCCAGCCCGAACAGCCCGAGGCAGGAGATGAAGATGGCCAGCACGGCAAAAGCAGTAGCCAGCTTGCCGATGCGCTCCTCGTTGCCGAATTTCCGGGCGTATTCCTCGTCCACGAAACTGTACGCGAAGGGCACGTTGGGCGTGTATTTTTTCAACACCCGCTCCACCCTTGCCAGGGCGTCCTGCGGGCCCAGGTGGCGGTTCAGGCGCAGGATCAGGAGGTTTTCCCGTTCGGCGGCGATGTGAAAAAGGGAGGGCTTCACCGGTTCGTAAGGCGAGTCGGCCAGCAGGTTTTTCACCACGCCGATGATCCGGTACGGTTTGTCCTGCCACCGTACGATCTGGCCCACCGGCTGCCGGAAGCCGAAAAAAGCCGCCGCGGCCTCGTTGACGATAAAGGCCGCCGAGTCCGTCGCCAACGCTTTCGAAAAATCGCGTCCCTCCTTGAGGGTCCAGCCCACGGTTTTGCCGTATTCGTACGAAACGGCGTTGTTGGGAAACTCCACTGCCTGGCTGGGGTCTTTTCCTTCCCAATCAAACCCACCGTTGGAGCCCCAGGTACCCGTAAGCGGGCTGCGGGCGGCCGTCATTTCCTCGATGGCCGACACGCTTTTCAGCTCGGCCCGCACCGCTTCGTAGTGTTTGCTCACTTCTTCTTCGTACCCGATGCTGACCAAACCCGCACGATTGTAGCCAATGGGCCGGTCCTTGGCGTGCTCGATCTGTTTGAACACCACGAGGGTGCCGATGATGAGGGTGATCGAGACGGTGAATTGGGTCACCACCAGCACTTTGCGGGGCAGGCTGGCCAGCCGTCCGACCCGGAACGTGCCTTTTAGCACTTTCACCGGGCTGAAAGCCGACAAATACAGCGCGGGATAACTGCCGGCCAGCAGCCCGGTAAACAGGCCAAAGGCAATCCCCAGCCCCCAGAAGACGGGACTGGCCCAGGGAATGGCCGTTTTCTTGCCGGCTACTTCGTTGAAGTACGGCAAGCTGAGCATTACCAATCCCAGGGACACGACGAATGCCAGGAAAACGACCAGCATGGACTCCAGGAAGAACTGGTTGATCAGTTGCTTCCGGAGCGATCCCATTGCTTTGCGGACGCCTACCTCCTTGGCCCTCTTTTCGGAACGGGCCGTGGCTAAATTCATGAAATTGATGCACGCCAGCAGGAGCACAAACGCGCCGATGACGCCAAACAGCCACACGAACTGGGCGCGTCCGCCGACGTTGACGCCGTTTTTGAAATCGGAATGCAAGTGCCACTTGCGCATGGGGTGCAGAAACACCTCGGGCTTATACCGGGCCTCGTCCTTGCCCACCCGGTTCATCTTGACATTGCTGATTTTGGCCGACACCTTTTCCATGTCGGCATTTTCGGCGATCTGGGCGAAGGTTTGGCTGAAATTGCTCCCCCAGGGATCTTCCATTTTCTCGACCCAGGGGTTGGTGACCAGGTACAACTTCCAGGGCAGCAGGTAGGTCACGCCGTGGAAGGAGGTATTGTAGGGCAAATCTTCGTAGACGCCCGTAACTTTCAGGTCGTGCCGGTTGTCCAGTCGCATGATTTTGCCCAGCGGGTCTCCCTTGCCGAAGAATGCCTCCGCCACCGATTGGGACAGCAGGATCGAATACGGGTCTTCCAGGCCGGACCGGGTGCCCCGGAGCATCTTTAGCCCCAGCATTTCGGTGATTTCCGGCTCGCAGTAATTGCCCTCCTTCACCAGGCGTTTGTCGCCGACTCCCAGGATGTGGCTTCCCGTCCAGGAGGACTGCACCACGTACGTAAAATCGCCCCCGTGCTGCCGGCGGATTTCGGCACCCATCACGCCCGGGTTGTTGGATTGGGTTTCCTTGCTGCCGTTGTACAGGTTGTGCTGCATCACCTGGGCGATGCGGTCGTAGTTGGGGTGGTACTGGTTGAAGGACAGTTCGTCCTGTATCCACAAGCCGATGAGCACGGCTACCCCCATGCCGATGGCCAGCCCG
>CADCTQ010000364.1 GCA_902805615.1 uncultured Cytophagales bacterium | reverse complement strand
AGGAGGGGAGCCGCGACGCGACCACTACCCGCGACGCGACACTTTCCCGCGACGCGACCCCTTCCCGCCATGTGGCGCTTACCATTTGTTTTTCCCTACAAGATTAGCCCAGGAGGGGAGCCGCGACGCGGCCCTTTCCCGCCATGCGGCCCCTCACTTTAATCCTTCCTGACCACTAGGCCCAATGATGCTTCCCCCCGCCAGGCAACCCGCCCCTCGCCATTGGGCCGGGCCCACGCGCCGCGACACCATCAGTGCCGAAAGGACGATACTAACGCGTCGCGTAAGGAAGGGGCCTGCCCATTTCAACGCCGCAAGAACGATACCAGCGCGTAAGGAAAGAACGATACCAGCGCGTAACGAACCGTGCCCGCTCACTGCGTATCCACTCACTGTTTGGCTTCGCTTCTTTCAGGATGACGGCGGGGAGTGAACGCAGAAGTGGATGCATCGGGGAGGGTCAGGCGTAGGCCGCCGTCGCTTGCCCCGTCCCCAGTTGCTCTTCGTCGAATACCAGGCCGATGCGCAGGCCGGGCGGACTGGTGATGGTCAGCTCCCCGCCCAGTTGGTCACTGAAGCCGTGCAGCAGCGTCATGCCCAGCGAACGGCTGCCGGAGGGGTCGTAGCTGGCCGGCAGGCCCACCCCGTCGTCGGCAATGGTGAGTTCGCAGGCCGCCTCCGCCCGCCGTTGCAGCGTGAGGTTGACGTTGCCGGCCCGGCCCCCGGGAAAGGCGTATTTGAAGACGTTGGTGATGGCCTCGTTGATGATCAGGCCCAGCGGCACGGCCTGCGTCACGTCGAGTTCGATGTCGTCCACCGACAAGTGGAAAGCGATGGGCTGGGAAAGGTTGTAGGAGTCGCTCAGGTAGGCCACCACTTCTTCGATGTAACCGGCCATGGGAATGCGGGCCACGCCTTCGGATTGATACAGCTTCTGGTGGATCAAAGCCATGGCCTGCACCCGGTGCTGGCTCTCCTGGATGGCCGACAGGGCCGCCGCGTCTTCCAGCGTGGCCGCCTGCGAGTTGAGCAGGCTCATCACCACCTGCAGGTTGTTTTTGACCCGGTGGTGGATTTCCTTCAGCAGCCGTTCCTTTTCTTCGAGCAGCCGCGCCTGCCCCGTGAGCAGGGAATTTTTCTCGTCGAGCAGTTCGGACAGGTGCGCATTCTTCCGGCTGATCTCCCCCTGCTGGGCTTGCAGCACCTCCTGCTGCGCTTGCAGTTCCTCGTGCTGGGCCAGCAGTTTCTGCTGCTTGGTTTCGAGCAACTGGTTGCTCCGCCGTTTGAGCCGGTAGCGGTTGTAGAGCACGCCCAGCAGCAGCGCCAGCAGCACGGCCCCGGCAATGATGTAGTTGCGGGAAGTCCGGGCCCGCTGCAAGGCAATGTCGCGCAGCTTGCTCTCCTGCCGCAGCGCCACGATCTTGTGCTCTTTTTCCCGCGTCTCGAACTGCACCTCCAGCAGCGACGTCTTCTCGCGGGTCTGTTCGTTGATGAGCGAATCGCTGAGGGCTTTGTAGTGCTGGTAGTGGCGGATGGCGGCCGGGTAGCTGCCCCGCGCCGAGTCGAGCCGGAACCACCAGAGGTGATTGAGGGACAACTGCTTTTTGTTGTCCGTTTCCCGGCAGATCTTTTCGTTGCGCGCCAGCAGCACTTTGGCTTCCCGGTGCCGGCCGCTGCCCAGGTAGTACGGGATCAGGAAGCCGTGGATGAACACCTTGTAATCGTTTCCCAGGTCGGCCGCCAGCAGGGCTTCCAGTTGCCGGCAGTAGGGTTGCGCCCGGGCGTACCGGCGCTGCAACTGGCCGTAGTAACCCACCATGCACCGGCCCACGGCCACCTGGCAATCCACGTCCCGCATGTCGGCCGGATGCCCGTCAATCACCCGCTGCAAGTGCGCCACGGCGGCGTGCAGGTCCGCGGCGCCTTTGCCGGCAAACACCCGGCCGGCGCCGGTGTACACTTCCACCATGTCGCCGATGGTGTTGGCCAGCAGCACGATGGTGTACTGGTGGTACTGCGTACGGGCCACGCCCAGCGACTGCTGGTAGTAGCGCAGGGCTTTGGCGGGCTGGTCCAGTTCCTTGTAGAGGGCGCCCAGGTGGTTGTAAATGTCCCCCAGCCGGGCGCTGTCGCCGAGTGCCTCCGCCGTTTGCACCGCCAGCAGGCCGTACCCGACGGCGTCGTCGTAATCCCCCATTTTGGCCGCCACGAAGCCGAGCCGGTCGTACACCAGTTGCAGTTCCCGGTGGCCGATGGACTGGTACAGCCCCAGGGCCTGCCGGAGCAGGCGCAGCGCCTCGGCGTTGTTGCTCTGCAACTGGTACAAGTCGCCCCGGTGCACCAGTTCGTCGGCCAGCAGGCGCGTATCGCCCGACTGCCGGAGGAGCGACACGATTTTGGCGTTGAGCCGGATGGCGTCGTTGATGCCGGCTTCGGAAACCACGTAGTAGGCGGCCTGCTCGATGTAGGCCTCCGCCTGGTCGTGGGCCGTGCCGTGCCGGGTCAGCCAGTCAATGGCCTGCCGGGTGTAGTGCTTGCCGCGCGGGACGTCCTTTTTTTCGCGCCAGGCCCGCGCCGCCACCAGGTAACTCAGGCCCTGCCCCCGCGGGTAGGGCAACTGCCGGCTCAGGGCCTCCGCCTGCCGGCTCAGCAGCAGGGCCGAATCCAGGTCGGCGGCCCGTTCGGCCGGCCGGGCCACGCAGGCGTCGCCCAGGGCCAGCAGCAGGCCCACCCGTTCCCGGCCGGGGCCGGTGCGCCCGAGGGCCTCCCGCAGGCTGTCGGCCGGGGTGGTGGCCGCGGCCAGCGGAGCGAAGGCGATCCACAGCAGCACCGGCAGGCAACGAACGGAAGGGAGGTTTCGCATGGGAGGGGGACGTTTGGCGGGACGGGTTTGCCCGGCGCCGGGTTACGGGCACGCCGACCGGGTCAGGGCGTATTGGTACCCCTGGCCGGGGTCTTTGAGTACCCACTTCCCGTCCTTCCGGACCCGTTCGCCCTCCCGCCAGGTCACCGAGTCGCCGCGGAGGGTGAACACCACCTCGTAGGGTTCGGTAACGCCCTCGCCGGACCGCTGCCAGTCGGCCCGGACCTGGTCGCCCGACCGCGTACCCCGGATCGGACCCCGGGCCCGGTCTTTTTCGTAGGGCAGCACCGCCAGTTCGCCCGTTACGTCCGTGCCCGTGATGGTGAGGCGCAGGGTGGTGGTGTCGCGGCCCTCCACGCGCCGGTAACAGCCCCCGGCGGCTTCCGCCCCGGCCGGGGGAGCCGCGGCCACCGAGTCAGTGGCGACCGGGTCACCGGCCGGGGCGGATTGGGTTTGGTCGGGGGCCGAACGGCTGCCGCAACCGGTGAGGGCGCAGGAGAGGGTGACGGCGTACAGGAAGGTTCGCATGAGCGGGTTCGGGTTTTGGTGCGTGAGGATTTGGAGGAAGGGGGCATCAGGCGTAGACTTTCACGAGCAGTTCCTCTTCAAACACGAGGCTGATGCGCGTGCCGGGCGGGCTGGTGATGGAGAGTTCGCCGCCCAGTTGCCGGCTGAAGCCGTGCAGCAGCGTCATCCCCAGCGAACGGCTCCGCCGGGGGTCGTACCCGGTTGGCAGGCCCACCCCGTCGTCGGTGATGGTAAGCTGGTAGGTCGTCCCGGCCAGGCGGTGAAACGAGAGGTGCACCCGGCCGCCGCGGCCCCCCGGGAAGGCGTACTTGAAGGCGTTGATGAGCGACTCATTGATGATCAGGCCCAGGGGCACGGCCAGCGTCACGTCCAGCTCGATGTCGTCCACGTCCAGCCCGAAGCGCACCGACCCCGCCAGGGAGTACGAGTCGCACAGGTAAGAGACCACCTCCCGGATGTAGGAAGGCATTTCCACGCGGTCCACCTGGTCCGACTGGTAGAGTTTCTGGTGGATGAGGGCCATCACCTGCACCCGGTGCTGGCTCTCCTGGATGGCCGACAGGGCCGTCTTGTCGGCCTGCGAAGACGCCTGGTCTTCCAGCGAATCGGCCTGCGAGTTGAGCAGGCTCATCACCACCTGCAGGTTGTTTTTGACCCGGTGGTGAATCTCCTTGAGCAGCCATTCTTTCTCGACGATCAGGTCGTCTTTTTCGCGCAGCAGGCTTTGCAGCGAGAAGTTCTTGCGGAAGATGATGGCCTGCTGGCTTTTGAGCTTGCGGACCTGCCTGACGATAATGGTGGTGAGGAAGATGAGCAACCCCAGGAAAAGCGTGACGACCAGGGCGTACGTCAGGAGCTTGTTGCGCTGGCTTTCCACCTGGTGGATCTTCTGGCTCTCGATGAGGGGCAGGATGGAGCCGAACTGCGCTTTGCGCTGCCGCGAGCCGTAGAAGCTCGCATCGTCGGCCGCCTTGCGGATGAACGTGGACGCATTTTTCACGTCGCCCTGGCGGAACAGCAGCGTTGCCAGGTAAAAGGCGGCGGCCGTTTCCTTGGTGGACGACCGGATGTCGGCGATGGCCGCCCGGGCCAGCAGGTGGATGGCCGTGTCGGTCTGGGTTTTGCGGATGTACACGTCGCTGAGCGTGGAGGCGGTGACGGCCACCTGGTGCTGCGTGAGCCCCGGCCGGGCGAGGAGTTCGCGGAGGGTGCCGGCGGCCTGGTTGAGGTTCTGGGTCCGGATCTGCCGCAGGCTCCGGTAGTAGCCGTACTGGTAGGACGTGTCGGGAAAAAGCACCAGCGCCGAATCGAGGTAGTGGCCGGCCCGGGCGTTGTACAGGGGGGCGTACACCTGGTCGAGGTTGTAGTCGGCCAGATCGTAGTAGCAGCGCGCCATCAGGGTGTAGTATTCGGCCCGTTGCAGGGGGGGCAACTGCGCCAGGTCCACCGTCCGCAGGGAATCGAACGCTTCCTTGAACATGCCCGAGGAGAGCAGGGTGAAGCCCAGTTTCACGCCGGCGTAGGCTTCCCGCCGGGGGTCTTTCGACTGCCGGGCCGCCTGCTGGAGCCGGACCGCGTACGCAAAGGCCGAGTCACACTTGAAGGTGGCGTATGCTTCGAACAGCGCCAGGTAGCCCTCGTACGGATCGCCGGACCGGCGCCCGGCCGACTGCCGGTGCAGCCGGTCAATGCGGACCCGTTTTTCGGCGTCGTACCTGTCCGACGCTTTGATGGTCTGCCGCAGCCGCCGGAGCCATTCTTCGGTTTCATCCTGGGCGGGTGCGGGGACGCCGGCAACCATCAACAGCAGGCAGAAGGGCAGAAATCTGGTCATCATCTTGGTGGTTCTGGTTGGAAAGTCATCCCCGCAGCGGTACCGCGGTGAACGTCCGGTGCCACCGGTACGAATGTTCGGCGCCCGAGTAGGTGGCCCCCAGGATTTCGTCGCGGAACGTGAGGTGGAGGGTTACCCCGGGCGAGCCGGTGATGCGCAGGGCCCCTTCCAGCTGTTCACTCAGGCCGTGCATGAGCGTCATGCCCAGCGAACGGCTCCGGGCCGGTTCGTAGCCCGGGGGCAGGCCCACGCCGTCGTCGGCAACCGTCAGTTCGTAGGTCGCCCCGGCGGCCGGGTGCAGGCCCAGGGTCACCGTGCCGGCGCGGTCCCCCGGAAAGGCGTACTTGAGGGCGTTGGTCACCGCTTCGTTGATGATCAGGCCCAGCGGCACGGCCAGCGTCACGTCCAGTTCCACCGGTTCCACCGACAGGTTGAAGCGCACCGGCCCGTGCAGTTGGTAGGAGTCGCGCAGGTATACCACCAGGTCGTTGATGTAGGAGGCCATTTCCACCCGGGCCACCTGCTCGGCCTGGTAAAGCTTCTGGTGGATCAGCGCCATGGCCTGAACCCGGTGCTGGCTTTCCTTGATGGTAGACAGGGCCGAATCGTCGGAGAGCTTGGCCGCCTGGGAGCTGAGCAGGCTGATGACGATCTGGAGGTTGTTGCGCACGCGGTGGTGAATCTCCTTGAGCATCCATTCCTTCTCCTCCAGCAGCCCTTCCTTTTCGCCCAGCACCTGCTCCAGGGAGCGGTTTTTCTGGTTGATTTCGAGTTGCTTGGCTTCCAGCAGTTGGTTGCTGCGCTGCTTGAGCCGGTAGCGGTTGTAGCCCAGCCCCAGCAGCAGCACCAGCATGACGGCCCCGGCAATGGAACCGTTGCGGATCATGCGGGCCTGGGCCAGCTGCTGGGCCTGCAGTTTGCCCCGCTCGGTGAGCAGCTGGATGTTGTCTTCCTTCAAACGCAGTTCCTGGTCCTTCCGCTCGGTCTGGTACTGCACCTCCAGTTGGGCCATGTGCTGGCTTTTGCTTTCGTTGAACAGCGAGTCGCGCAGGGCGACGTAGCGCTGGTAATGCCCGATGGCCGCGGGGTAACTGCGCAGGGTGGAATCGAGCCGGAACCACTGCAAATGGTTGCTGGCCAGGGAGCCGGCCGCCCCCTGCCGCTCGCACAGCGACTGGTTGATGCGCAAATACTTCCGGGCCGCCTCGTACTGCCGGCTGTCGAGCAGGAACCGGATCACCGACTGGTAGGCCGCCGCCAGGCCGGGGCTGCCCGCGCCGTACCGGGCCACCAGTTGGAGCACCTGGTCGCAGTAGGGCTGGGCCCGCTCGTACTGCCCCAGCCCCCCATAGGCATCCATCAGCCGGGCCGCCAGGATGATGCGGCTCTCCGAGTCGGTGGGGGGATACCGGGCGGCGATCTTTTGCAGGAACGTGAGCGCCTCCCGGGGTTTGCCCATGCACAGGTAGACGGAGCTGATGTTGCCCGACAGGTACACGATGGAGGGAACGTGGTTGTACTTGCGGGCGACGGCGATTGACTTTTTGAAGTACTCGTGCGCCTGCGCCAGTTGCCCCAGGGAGCGGTAAGTAAGCCCCAGCCGGTTGTAGATGGTGCACAGGTACAGACTCGTGTCGCCCCGCGCATGGGCCGTCTTTACGGCCTCCAGCCCGTAGGCCAGCCCCGACCGGTAGTCGCCGGTTTTGGTGGAGACGAACCCCAGCAGGTCGTACACGCCCTGCACGTCGGGAAATTGCAGGGAGCGGTAGAGGGCCAGGGCCCGCTGCAACTCCTGCAGCGAGAGGCGGTAATTCTCCTGCAACTGGTGCAGGTCGCCCTGGACCTTGAGCACGTCGGCTTCCTTTTTGCGGTCACCGGCCCGCACGAAATGGGCCAGGGCCTGTTCGTTGAGGCGGATCTTGGAGGCCACGTCCGGCGCGGCGTTGGAATAATACTGCGTGAGTTCGCAGTACGCGCGGCCCAGCATGGCGTGGTAGCCGTATTTTTCGGCAATGGCCCGGGCCTGGCCGGCCTGCTGCCTGCCCTGGTCCAGGGCGCCTTTTTCGCGCAGGGCTTTTGCCAGCAGCAGGTGCCCCGTGCCGGTACCCTGGTGAAAGCCCAGCGACTGGCTCAGGGCCACCGCCTGGCGGGCCAGCAACAGGGCCGAATCGAGGTCCGGGGTTTTTTCACCCGGCTTGCTCACGTAGAAGTGGCTCAGGTCCAGCAGGAGCAGTACGCGGTTGGTGTCGGCCTGGCTGTGTCGCAGGCCCTCCCGCAGACCTTCGGAAAGCGCCGCCGGCGGCTGGGCCGACAGGGGAAAAACAAAAAATGCCAGCAGCATATAGCGCAGGAGTGGCTTCATCTTGTATCGTGGTTATCGCTGAAAGAAATTATAAAAATAAGGGGCGCCCGGTCAAAATCACTTTACGGTACGGTCATGCACGGAATGGTCATTAATAAATGTCTCAATGTTAACGCATTATCTTTCAAAAACAAATCCCCCGATCAATTGAAAAAACGGCTCGTACGGCGGGATAAATCATCTTTCTCATCTGCACAAGCGGCGGCGGGCCGTGCACCCTACGCATCCGCCGTCACGGGTTGCCCCGCTTCGAACGGGAGGCCAAGGGTGAAGCCGGGCGGACCGGTGCGGGTGGGTTCGCCGCCCAACTGGTCACTGAAGCCGTGCAGCAGCGTCATGCCCGGCGAACGGCTGCCGGAGGGGTCGTAGCTGGCCGGCAGGCCCACCCCGTCGTCGGCAATGGTGCGTTCGCAGGCCGCCTCCGCCCGCCGTTGCAGCGTGAGGTTGACGTTGCCGGCCCGGCCCCCGGGGGAGGCGTATTTGAAGACGTTGGTGATGGCCTCGTTGGTAATCAGGCCCGGCGGCACGGCCTGCGTCAAGTCGGGTTCGGTGTGGTCCACCGGCAAGTGGAAAGCGATGGGCTGGGAAGCGTTGCAGGAGTCGCGCAGGCAGGCCACCACTTCTTCGATGCAATCGGCCATGGGAATGCGGGCCAGTCCTTCGGATTGATACCGCTTCTGGTGGATCAGGGCCGTGGCCTGCACCCGGTGCTGGTTGTTGTCGGCTTCGGCCCGCGGAATAGACTGCGCTTTCACGGCGGTACCCGGCAGGGTTCGCAAAAGCAAACCAGCCGGCAAACCGCGGGTGAAGAAGTAACGCATGTACAGGTAGCGATGACAATTGGAGAACCAGCCTGCAATCCAAAGACCAATGTGGGGGCAGGTCCCGGGCGGACGCCCGCCGGGCACTGCCCGGCGCCGGGAAGGCACCCGGCGGGCCGCAGGAGAACCCCTCCTTCCCGCGCGCGGTGGCGCCGGAAAAAGACCCGGTTTTTACACGCAATGCATTCACGTACAACCCATTACCCATCGCCTGGCACTGCCTGAGCCCCCGCCGGGGCGCCGGTGGGCGGGGTTGCCGGCCCCCGGGTTGCTGCCGGGATACCCACCGCTTGCCGTCCGGCCCGCGGGCTTTTGCCCGGCCCCCGCTTTCCCGGGCACGCGGTTTCCTCCACGGAAAGTCTACGAAACTCCATCTCTCCGTAGGTACGTTCGGATAAACTCCGAGGAGATGGAGTTTTGCCCCCGAATTCGCCCGCCGCGGCCGGGCGTTCGCTGACACAAAAGTCATTTTTCGGTGCGGCCATCTCTATCCAACCCGTCCGTCTCTCCGGCGGGGCACCCTGGCGCCCTTTGGTTTGGGGGTTTCCGCAGCCGCATCCTGACAGCGCCGGCCCGAACGGTCCGCCCGTACGCAAACTACGCCCAAGTCACATTTCCGGAATGATTCGAAAAAGGACTTACGCAAGGGCAGTGATGGGTGACCCAATGACCGCGTCCGGTCGGGGAACCGGCTGGCGCAACATCCATAAAGACTTCCGCGCCAAACGCCGGGTTTGTCATGCTGCGCTTGCGAAGCATCTGGTACATGAGTAGCGCACTGGTGGGGTGATTGGGACAACACTAGCTTTTATACCGGATGCTTCGCAAGCGCAGCATGACAAACCCGGCGTTTGGCGCAGTAATTTGGAAGGGTCCATTCCGGAAGTCCTTTTCCGGCATACTTGTAAGTCAGCACAAGGCGTCCGCGCTTGCTCCCGTACCCAGCGGCTGCACTTTCTTCCGGTGGTGTCAGGTGCTCAAACCTGACCCTCCGGGCGACGGCCCACTCCCGGCCTTTGGCGGTTCGCACGGCCCGCCAGGGGAAACGGGTATTGCGGCAGTACGCCTCCATTTTGCTGGAGGAATCCGGGAGAAACTCCGAAAACACGGAGCCCGGGCACCGGCGGGGGAACCGGCCCGGTGGAAGCGCCGTACGACTAACCCGCATGTCCTCAGCCCTTTAGTGCGTTTTGCAACCGCCCGTAGCGGCACCCCGGCGGTTTGGCACTCTTTTTCCAATACCCCTGCCGTACCCGGCCCGCAACGGCCTGACCCGCGCCGTGCCGGTGCCACGCCAACGATTGACCGTTCCACCTTCCTTTCCCCCACAACTATGGATCGAATTGCCATTTACGGGTTTGGCCGCATCGGGCGGCAATGCCTGAAAGTAGCCCTCAAAAACGGCTTGTTCATGCCGGCGGCCCTGGCCGACGTGAAGGACGAGGACACCCTGGCCGCCCTGTTTGCGGTAGATACCATTTACGGCCGCTGGGGCGGACGGGTGCAGGGCAAGCCCGGCACTTTCACCGTTTGGGAAAAAGACATTCCCTACCACAACTCGGCCAAAGAGATTCCTGACTGGGGCGACCTGGGCATTGACCTGGTGGTGGATTGCAGCGGCCGGTCCACGACCCGGGCCGGGGCGCAGGGGCACCTGGACCGCGGCGCCAAACGGGTGCTCATCAGCGCCCCGCCCAAAACCCTCCAGGACTGCGACGCCGTGCTCCTCAAGGGCATCAACCTGGAAGACTTCAACCCGGCCGCGCACCGCATCATCAGCACGGGCAGTTGCACCACCAACGCCCTGGCGCCCGTGGTCAAAGTCATCCGCGAGAACTTCGGCATCCGCTACGGCCTGTTCTCCACGGTCCACTCCTACACGGCCAGCCAGTCGCTCACCGACCAGCCCATGAAGGACCGGCGCGACTCGTGGGCCGCCGCCGAAAACATCATTCCCTCTTCGTCGGGGGCGGCGCGGGCCCTGGGTTTCATCTGGCCCGACTTGCAGATCACGGGCAAGGCCTACCGCGTGCCCACCCGCACCGGCAGCATCGCCGAGCTGAACCTGGTGACCGATCAGCCCTGCACGGTGGCCGAAGTAAACGACATCTTTCGCCGGCTGGCGGCCGAAGGGCCGCTGCTGGGGGTGATGGGCGTGCTCGAAGAAGCCTGGCCCTCGGCCCGGGTGATCGGCGATTCGCACTCTTCCCTGGTTGACCTGCCCCTCACGGCCCTGCAGGGCGAACTGCTGTCGGTAGCCACCTGGTACGACAATGAATGGGGGTTTGCCACGCGCCTGGCCGAAGTAGCGGCTTTCCTGGCCGGGGGCATCGCCCAGCCCGACGCAGCCCCCGCCTTCGCCGCCAACGGGCACCGGTAACGCGGGCTGCTCCTTTCATTCCCTGAAAGTCATTCCCAAAAAGTCAACCATCCATTTTCACCATTGCCTTTCTTTGCCATGACCCCATCCAATTACCGGGAAAAGCTCGAACAGAAGCGCCAGATCATCGAAACGTGCCTGGAACAGAAAGTAGGCCGCTACCAGGAACTCCGGAAAGCCCGCCGGCAGTCGGTGGCCGACCTGGCCGAACCCCAGGAACTCGACCGGCAGAGCCAGTCGGGGTCCGTCCGGGAGGAGTTGTTTGAAGAAATCCTCGACGGCAGCGTGCAACTCGACGCCCTGGTGCGCGACATCGAACTGCTCGAAAACCTGCGGGGCGATAAGCTCTACCGGCAGGTCCAGCTGGGTGCCGTCGTCAAAACGGACCAGGTGAACTTCCTGGTGGCCGTCAGCCACCCGCGGTTCCGGGTGGGCGACGCCGAATACGTGGGCATTTCCACGCAGTCCCCCTTTCTCCGCTTCGCGCAGGGCCTGATCGCGGGCGACTCTTTCATGGTTGCCAACCGGACGTACCTGATCCTGGAAGTACTGTAAGCGGGTTGGGGTAACCCGTATGTGCTTGGCGCCACGGCTAAAGGCTATATTGGGAAAACGGCTCCGTACCGGTACGCGCTGGGGGTAGTCTCCGTATGTGATTAACGTATGTGCGTGTTTGAGGGGCTTAAGGTTGGTGATGGGTGGGTTGTGATGAGTGGGTTGTGAGGGGTGGTAACAGCATGGGTGGAGATAGGATGGTGAATGATTGATGCTGCGTAAGTGGAGTTTGTTCTTTTTGGCATTGCCCCAAAAAGAACCAAAAAGGGCTAGGCCCAATGATGCTTCCCCCCGCCAGTCAACCCGCCCCTCGCCATTGGGCCGGGCCCACGCGCCGCGA
>CADCTQ010000363.1 GCA_902805615.1 uncultured Cytophagales bacterium | reverse complement strand
ACCCGCACCCGGAAGGTTTCCTGCACGGCCTTCATGGGGCCGCCGGCCCGGGCGAAAATGTCGTATTCGGTCAGCTTGCGGTCGCCTTCCACGTCCACGTTGAACCGCCGAGACCCCACGCCGCCCTTGGCCAGGTTGCCCCAGTACGTTTCGTTGAAGTGCAGCGTCACGTCGTAGTAGCCGTTGCCGGTGGGAAAGGCGTAATTGAATTCGGGCCCGAAGCGTCCGCGCCGGTACAGCTTGTCGTCGTCGGTGTTTTCCACGTCTCCGGTCACCGACCGCGTCAACTGGCCGCCGGTCACGTAGGCGTCTTCCTCGAAGCGGTGTCCCTTGCGGCTGGTGTAGTCGTCAGCCCCGGCCGCATCCACGCGGAACACGTCGGGCAGGGGCGCGGCCGGGTTGAATTTCCAGAGTTCGGTGCCGGCTCCATCTTTGGCCGTGAAGAACAGCGTGCCGCTCACGGGGGTCAGGTTGGCGGCGTTGGCGGCGGCAAAGCCGGGCAGGGTGCTTCCCTGCGACCCGGTGCGGCGCAGCAGGGTGCGTTTCGACATCCCCACTTTCACGTAGTACAACGCGCCGCCCACGTGGGTCAGGTCGGTGTAGTATTCGTTGGTGCCCTGCGTGCTGGCCAGTTGCTCCCGGATCATGGAGCCGAGGTCGAACCGGTACAGCCCTCTTTCGGGGTCGTAGCCGGACGGCTCCTCTTCGGCCGAGAAGTAAAGGGTGCTGCCCGAAAAGCAGTAGGATTGCAGCCGCGACCGGCGCGACCCTTCCCAGACGGAGCTGACCACCGTGGTGCCGGATTCGGAGCCGTTGCTCCGCCAGAGGCTGTAGCTCACGGGCTTGTCGCCGGCGCCGACCAGCGTGTAGAGCACGCCGTCGGCTTCCCTGAGGAAAAAGATGCCGCCGCCGTAGTCCATCTCGGTGAGCAGTTGCTTGACCACGGTGGTGCCCGCGGCCGTGCCGTCGCTCTTGCCGATGCCCCGTCCTTCCACGGGCGTCAGGCCGCCGTAGATGAAGTAGAGGGTGTTGTTGTATTCGGTAAGGCCGTAGCAGGGAAATTCGTCGCTGACCACCTCGGTGCCTTTGGCCGTGCCGTCGCTCTTCCAGAGTTTGGGGCTGCCCTCGGAGAAGTACAGCACGTTGCGCACCGCCGCCAGGGACACGAACTCGGTACCCGCCGCGCCGGGTCGGAGGTCTTTCACCAGTTCCGTGCCAGCCTCCGTGCCGTCACTCTTCCAGAGTTCGCGGCCGTGCTTGCCGTCGTCGGCGGCAAAGTACACCGTGCCGTTCACGTGGGTAATGTGCGAGGGGGCGGAAGCGAAGGTTTTCAACCGGACGGTACCCCCGTCGGTGCCGTTGCTCTTGTAGAGGGCGTACGCGTTGCCCGACCGGGCGCCGAAGTACACCATTCCGTTCACGTTGGTCAGCGTGGCCGGATTGGAATCCCCGTTGCCGGGGGCAATGTCTTTTACCCGCATGGGCTGGGCCGACAGGCACAAACTGCCGCCCAGGCACGCCACCACCAGCATCCCACGGAGGGCGGGCAGCGTCCTTGTCAAGGAGAATTTCTTCATAGAAAAGGTTCGTAAAGGTTTCTTGAATAAGCAAAAACGTTAATGGTATTGTTTCACTCAGAATAGATACGATGCTCCAACCCGGCCTGGCAACCCGATCGTACCATTCTCATTACGCGCATCACCCCGGCCCGAAACTTCCCGCGGGAAGGCCCGCCGGGCGGGTAATCAAATGGTATTTCATGCAACAGTGGAAGGTTATACGGAGAAGTACCGGCAAATGTTGGAAAAATCCATTACGGTCCCCTTTTGCGCGAAATGGGTGGTTGGTGAATCCTTTTTTTGGCGTTACTTCCGGGCTGCCGGTGCACCGAAGAACGGGGTCTTTGAGGGGTTAAGCCGAAGGGTTCGAGGGGCAACTCCGTCTCACGTCATCGTCCGCACTGCCCTTCGCCAGCGGCGCGGATTCACGCAGAACGGGACCGACGCAAGGACCCAGGCGTCGTAATGGCAGCGGGGAAAGAACACGCCTTTATTGTATGTGCCATAGTCCCGTAGGGACGCAATATTGGTAGAGCCCGCGTTTATCCGTCAGTGCACCAGTCCCGTAGGGACGACATATTGGTAGTCCGTAGTCACCAAACGCGTAAAACGATTGTCCGGCAGGTTAAGGTTTATCGGCCCTTCATCAGGTAACTACTTCACCAATATTGCGTTACCCAGATTGCGTCCCTACGGGCCAGCACTTCCCGGTTTGGCATTTGGACGTGTGAAGAAGGGGTACGTTTTGAGAAAAGAGAAATGCCATGGGTGGAAGCGTTGTCGAAAGCCCCGGAGGGGCGTGCTGTTGCTGGAAAGGCCCATCAAATG
>CADCTQ010000362.1 GCA_902805615.1 uncultured Cytophagales bacterium | reverse complement strand
AACGGCAGCCTGCAACTGCCCGACGACGCCAAAGAATACCCGCTGCTGCTCTACACGCAGTTGCAGGAAATGGACCTTACGCAGGTGTTTGCGGCCGTGGACATGCTCGGCCTCGACGTACTCAACAGCCGCAACGTCCGCGGCGGGGTGGATTGTTCGGTGGTTGTCCGCACCTCGCTGGACCAGGCTTTTCTGCCCAGCATTGCCCGCACGGTGATGTACACGAACGCCGCCATCAGTAACATGGAACTCATTGAGGTAGAGGCCATCGGCAAGGCGCTGCACTTCCTGCGGGAAAAAAAGACCAGCCACCTGTACTTCGAGGACGTGGACATGAAGTTCATTCTCAACAAGGGCCGTTTCATCGTGCCGGGCACCCAGCTCAACAGCAACCTGAGCCACCTGTTCCTGGCCGGTACGTACACGATGGGCAACGAGGCCAACCTGCACTTCGACGTAGCCATCCTCGACGTGCTGTTCGGCAACAACAAGCGCCGGGTCGAAAAGGTGGTTACCGACCAGGAACTGGGCAAGCCGCGCCTGGTGAAGCACCTGGCGCTGCAACGCGAAGCGGGCCAGTACAAGCTCCGGCTGTTCAACAAACAGGAAAACCTCCAGGCCGTGCAGCAGATGCGCGACGAGTTCCGGCAGGTGGTGTACAAGTACCAGATTGACACCACCTCCGCCCCCGGCCAACCCACCGTGGGCCCCCTGACGACCGAAAGCCGGGAGGAGTGATTTCGATGCTCGTTGTTCGATGTTCGATGTCCGGCGACTTGAAACGCGCAGCACCGAACCGCACTCCGAGCAACGAACAACGAACAACGACCCACTAACAACCAATAACGCCATGCAGTACCGCAGATTAGGAAAGTCAGGCTTGCAGATCAGCGCCTTGTCGCTGGGAACGTGGCTTACGTTCGGCAAACAAATTCCCGACGAGGTGGCCGAACAGTTGGCCGACACGGCGTACCAGGCCGGCGTCAACTTCTTCGACAGCGCCGAAATCTACGCCCGGGGCCAGGCGGAAGTCGTGCTGGGCAACATTCTCCGGAAGAAAGGCTGGGACCGCACCTCGTACGTAGTATCGAGCAAGCTCTTTTTCGGCCTGGGCGGCGAGTTGCGGCCCACCCAGAAGGGGCTGTCGCGGAAACACATCGTGGAAGGTTGCCACGGTGCCCTCAAGCGGTTGCAGGTGGACTACCTGGACCTGCTCTTCTGCCACCGCCCCGACAAGCAGACGCCCATCGAAGAAACCGTGTGGGCCATGCACAGCCTGGTGATGCAGGGCAAGGTACTGTACTGGGGCACCTCCGAGTGGAGCGCCGCCGAAGTGCTGGAAGCCTGCCTGGTGGCCGAGAAGCACCACCTGGTGGGCCCCACGATGGAGCAGCCGCAGTACAACCTGTTTGAGCGGAACAAAATGGAGGGAGAGTTCCTGCCCCTGTTCGAACGGTACGGCATCGGCACCACCATCTGGTCGCCGCTGGCCTCGGGCCTGCTCACGGGCAAGTACAACGACGCCGACCCCAAAGACACCCGCCTCAACATCGCCGGCCTCGAATGGCTCCGCGACGCCACCCTGCGCGAAGAACGGCTCAACGCGGTAAAGGCGCTGAAGACGGTGGCCGACGAACTGGGCACTTCCCTGCCCAAACTGGCCATTGCCTGGTGCCTCAAAAATCCCCACGTGAGCACCGTGATCCTCGGCGCCTCCAAAGTGCACCAGCTGGAAGAAACCCTCGGGGCCCTGGACATGGTGCCGCAACTCACCGGTGAGGTCACGAGCCGGATCGAGGATATTGTGGGCACCAAGCCCGTACTGCCCGAGTATTAAAGGATTTCCCGAAGGAAGGCAGCATACCCCCGGTTGCAGAATGAAAAAGAAGCCCCTATTTTGGGGCTTTCCCATTGATTCACCATGCACCACCCCGTCAAAGCCGCCCTTTTCCTGAGTTTTGCTTTTCTCCCTTTTGCCGCCGCCGCCCAGGGGGCCAAACCCGAAGACACCGAAGTGTGGGAACCCGTTCCCAAAGTGGTGACGCCCGGTGCCACCAACCAGGCCCCGCCCGCCGACGCGGTGGTCCTCTTCGACGGCAAGGATATGTCCCGGTTTGACATTCCGGCCGGCACCGTCTGGAACGTGAAAGACGGGGTGGTCACCATCCAACCCTCGCAGAAGCAGCAGGAGAAGCCCATCGTGATCTACACCCGGCAGGCTTTCGGCGACGTACAGTTGCACGTCGAATGGCGGGCGCCGCAGGAGGTGCGGGGCGAGGGACAGCGGCGCGGCAACAGCGGCATCTTCCTACAGAAGCGGTACGAGGTGCAGGTGCTCGACTCGTACAACAACCGCACGTACTCCAACGGGCAGGCGGCCAGCGTGTACAAGCAGCACATGCCGCTGGCCAACGCCAACCGCAAGCCCGGCGAGTGGCAGACCTACGACATTTTTTTCACCGCCCCCCGCTTCAACGACGACGGCAGCGTGAAGTCGCCGGCGTACGTGACGGTGGTGCAGAACGGCGTGCTGGTGCAGTACCACACCGAAATCCAGGGCAGCATCGCCTTCATCGGCAAGCCCGCCTACCAGAAGCACAACCTCAAGGAACCCCTCGGCCTCCAAGACCACGGCGATGCGGTAAGCTACCGCAACATCTGGGTCCGCGAACTGACCCTGCCGGGCAAGGAAGGGGCACAGTAAGAGCATCATAAGTAGAGACGCGATTTATCGCGTCTCTACTTACCACTACGTGCAACTCTGCGGGCGGCAATGGGGTCATCAGAGAAAATTTTACGTATGCAATTCCTGAACCCCATCCCCATGAACAAGTGGCTGATCGGCCTTGCCGCTGCCTCTTTACTTGCCTGCAACGACGCCTCCCGGGAGGCAGTGCCCGCCGAAGAAGAATGCTTTCATACCCGCGTCGTTCAAGAATTAACCCGCGCCGAGGGGCAGGTCGAAAAGGTGGCCAACTTTTACGTAATCCAGAGCGAGGAGGGCCGGTACGGGACTTGCGGCCTCCCCCCGGAATTACTGGTGGAAGGAACCCGGCTCCGGTTTGACGCGAAAGTGTACGAAATCCCGCCCAATGTCCGGCTTGCGGCTACGCCCATCAAAATCACCCGGGTATACTGAGCAAACGGCCGGTACGCATCCCCCGGCAGTACTGCTCCTGGTGGCCGCCGGAAGCAAAAAAGCAGGGGCCCTGCAACGGTGCGGCCGGAGGATGGGTCAACGAAAGTAAAACCAACCCTTACCCTTTATGAAACCTGTACTCACCCTGCTCTTCGCGGCGCTGTTCCTGTTTTCCTGCGGGGAGGACAGTCCAGTCCCTAATGCCGTTTACGTCAAGTTTGTGAACCAGACGGGTAGCCCCATCCGCAATGCAACCGTTGATGCGCAGCCCATCGGGGACCTGGCAGAAAAAGAAACCACTTCCTACGTACGCTTCAAACAGTTTGGCACCGACACCGGCTTCCCGGACGCAAAATTCGAGGGGCAGATCAACGGAGAAACCTACGGATCAACGAGTAAATTCTTCTGGTGCGGCACCGAAAAAAGCAAGCTCAAACCGGGGAAGTATACCGTGGTGGTCACGCTGTCGGAAGGCCCGACGGAATCCCTGTTTGATTTGCGGTTTAAGTGAAAAAAGGTGGGGTTCCTACCTGCACTGCGGGAAAACCAGAAACGCCGGTCGAGCCACGGTTGCTTGACCGGCGTTTCGCGTACTGCCCGGCGGCAGTGCCTCCGCGCGGATTGTGCCGGGCGAAAAGGGGGTGCCGCTTGACGCCGACGGCATTATTGCTTACCTTTTGCGCCAAAACCCATTTTTCTCCCCTAACCCCAACCGTATGTTCACCAAAATGCTCCGAACCGTTCGCCTGGCCGTCCTGCTGCTCTGCGGGGTCCCGTTTGCCGGCCTGGCGCAAAACATGCCCCCCGTCGGACTCGAACTCTACAGCCTCCGCGAACAGTTTCCCAAAGACGTGCCCGGCACGATGGCCAAAGTGAAAGCCATGGGCGTGAAGTACGTGGAAGTGGCCGGCACCTACGGGCTGACGGACGCCGAATTCAAGAAGCTGCTGGACGCCAACGGGCTGAAGGCCATCGGCACGAGCGGCGAATTCGACCAGTTGCAGAAGGACGTGAAGCCCATCATCCGGAACGCCAAAGCGCTGGGCGCCAAGTACGTGGTCTGCTTCTGGATTCCCCACAACGGCGACGAGTTTACGCTGGAAGACGTGAAAAAGGCCGTAGCGGTATTCAACAAGGCGGGCAAGGAACTCAAAGCCAACGGGCTAAGCCTGGCCTACCACCCGCACGGCTACGAGTTCCGGCCCCACGCGGGCGGCACCCTGTTCGATTACCTGGTGCAAAACCTGGACCCGCAGTACGTGAATTTCGAGATGGACGTGTTCTGGGTGAAGCACCCGGGCCAGGACCCGGTGGCCCTGCTCAAGAAGTACCCCGGCCGCTTTAAGCTCATGCACCTCAAAGACCGCCAGCCGGGCACTGAGGGCAACCAGAACGGCAAGGCCGACGTGGAGACCAACGTGGTGCTGGGCCAGGGCGACGTGGGCATCGCCGAGATCGTGAAAAACGCCAAAAAGGCCGGCGTGGAGTACATGTTCATCGAAGACGAGTCGTCCCGCGCCGAGCAGCAGATCCCGCAGAGCCTGGCATTCCTCAAAACGGTGCAGTAACAAGATGGTACACTGATTTATTATGATAATTATGATTAGGACTGATTTTTAATGGAAACGGAAGCGGAAAAAATCATAACCCATCATAATCATCATAATAAATCAGTGTACCATTATTCCTGCAAGATCAGGTGGCTCCAGCCGTCCTGGCTGCGCCGGGTGGCGCCGGCGGCCTCCATGGCTTCGAGCACCTTCTTGCGGAACGCCCAGCAGGTCTGGCGGGGCTGGGAGAGCATTTCGGAAAGTTCATCCACGGTAAGCGGCTTGCCCTGGCTGAGCAGGAACAGCATGTAAAACCCCTTGGTAATGGGAAACCGGACGCGGCAGAAGAGCGTGCCCGTGGTGGCCCGTTCGATGGTGCTGCACCTGGAACACCGCCGCGACCAGGCCACCGGCCCCGGGGCGTAGCCCGCGTTGCCGCACTTGCCGCACCCGTAGCCGTCCTTCCACTTCAACTCCGCAATGAACCGGAGGCACGCCTCCTCGTCGGGGTAAATCTGCCGGAACTCTTCGAAAGTTACCCGTTTCTGCATCACCCGCGCCTGCGACAAGCCCTTCACGTTTTCCGAGAGCTGCCGGTTGTCCTGCCGCAGCAACTGGTTGATGCGGTCAATCTCGGCGGCCTGCTGCTCGATGTGTTCTTTATGCCGCGAAATCTGCACCGTACGGAGGGCTACCCGTTCTTCCAGCACCTGCTGCCGGCGGCGGTGCTGCCGCTCCCGGACGCAATACCCAACCCCCACCCCACCCAGCAGTGACGCCGCCAGGGCCGCCCGGAACCACCACGTTTGCCAGAACGGCGGGATGATGCGGACCCGGACGGTCGTTTCGGGCGTATTCCAGGCGCCCCCGTCGCCGGCGGCCTTTACGCGGAAGGTGTACGTACGGCCGGCCGGGACATTGCTATAGGCGGCGTAACGGCGGTCCCCCGCATAGTTCCAGTCCTTTTCGAAGCCTTCGAGCTTATAGGCGTACTGCCGTTTGTCGGAGTTCTCGAAATGCAGGGCCGAAAAGGCGAAGGCAAAGATGAACTGGTCGTAGGACAGGGTGATTTCGCGGGTCCGGGTAATGCTTTCGGGCAGTACTTTACTGCCGGGAGAAACCAGCTTGTTGAACAGGTAGAAGCCTGTAACCACCACGGACGGCGGGGAAGCCGGGGGACGGTCAACGATGCTGTCTGGGTAAAAAGCCGTGAGGCCGTCCGTGCCGGGAAAGAACAGTTCGCCCTTCGCGTTGCGCAACTGATCGCCGCCGCTGTAGATGCTTTGCACTCCGTCGCTCACGCCGTAGTCTTTCACGGCCCCGGTACCGATGGTAAACCGGCTGAGCCCTTCCCGGTGGCTGATCCAGAGGTTGCCGTGGTCGTCTTCCAGGATTCCGCTCACTCCCTGCCCCGCCGCATGCTGCGCCAGGTAATGCGTAAAGGTGCCCTGGTCCGGGTGGAAGCGGCTGATCCCTTTGCCCGTACCGACCCACAGGGTGCCTCGCCGGTCTTCGAACAGCACGGTCACCGTATCACTGCTGATGCCGGCCGGATTGCGTCCGTTGTACCGGTAACGGTGAAACCGGCCCGTTTCCGGGTCCAGCCGGTTGAGTCCGCCCTGGGCCGTACCAACCCATACCGTTCCCTGCCGGTCCTCCAGCAGGGCCCCTACCATGTCTTTGCTCAGGCTAAAAGGATCATCGGCGTGATGCCGGAAGTGAGCCAGCCGTCCCGTGCCGGTGTGGTAACGATACAGCCCGTTGGTCGTACCGATCCAGAGTACCCCAGCCCTGGTCAGGTGCAGGGTCCAGATATCCTGGCCGGCCAGGTGCCTGAAAGGGCTTATTTTTGCCTCGCCCGGCCGGAGGACGAAAAGGCCCCGCACGCTTGCAATCCACAAGGTGCCGTCTTTGCCCTTTGCCAGCGAACTGACTTCCTGGCAAAGGGGGTTTACCGGCAATGGGTAGTGGCGATACACGCCCCGGGTTTTGTCGAACCGGACCAGGTAATTGGTGGTGCCGAGCCAGTACACGTCGTTGGCGTCTTCCAGCAGAGCAGTCACCGAGCAGTCCGTGCATTTGGTGGGCGTGCGGTTGTAGAAATAACGTTTGAATCCCTTGAAATTGGCCGTTACCCGGGCCACGCCCCGGTTGGTGCCCACCCACATAATGCCCGTACGGTCGGCAAAAAGGGCGGTGACGGTGTTGCCGCTGATGCTTTCGGGATCGTAAGGATCGTAGAAATACGCGTTGAACCGCTCTCCCCCGGGCTCCAGGACGTTGAGCCCATTGTACGTACCTACCCACAAGCGACCCGTCTCGTCTTCCAGCACCGACAGCACGGTGTCGGAACTGAGGCTGCCGGGAACAAGGGCCTGGTGCCGGTACCGGTGAAAACGCCCGGTGGCCGGGTCCATCCGGTTGAGCCCGCCTTCCGTGCCTACCCAAATATTACCCCGCCGGTCTTCGTAGAGCGAGCGGACCACATTGTGGCCCAGGCTGGCCGGGTTGGCGGGGTCATGCACGTACCGGGTCACTTTCCGCGACGGCAGCTCGATCCGGTTGAGGCCGGTCTCCGTGCCGGCCCACAGGGTGCCCCGGCGGTCCATCAGCAGTGAGCGCACCAGCGTGTTGGCCGGATGGTTCGGGTAGGCCGAGTCTGCGGCCAGGTGCTCAAACTTTCTGGTCTGCGGGTAAAACGTGTACAGCCCGTTATTGGTAGCCAGCCACAGGTTACCCGACGCGTCTTCGGCGGTTCGGTGGATAAAATTTCCTTTGGCTCCCGGCGCGGCTGCACCGTCCGGGTAGTAGCGGGTAAAATCGTCGCGGTCGGCGTGGTACTGCCAGAGGCCGTTCAACGAACTGCCCCATATCCGTCCCTTCTTATCCCGGCCGACGGCAAGCAACAAGTTGTGGGGGATGCTGCGCGGATCGGCCGGGTCGGAACTGTAACGCACAAAGGAATAGCCGTCGTATTTGAACAGGCCATTTTCGGTGGCCACCCACAAAAAGCCGGTTTCGTCCTGCGTCATCCAGGACACGGTGGTGGCCGAGAGGGCCGGTTCGGAGAGAAACGGTCGGAAGGTGATGGGTCTCTCCTGGCCCCGGGAAAGCGCAGGCACCAGGCTTACGCACAAAAAAGCAATCAGCAGGTAACGGTAAGTCATAAATGAGTCCCCACATAGAGGAGTTGTCTCACAACATCGGTCAGTACGTGCCCGGCTCCGCTTGCCCGTACCACGGCGGTACGGGCAAATGCCGGCTCCATACGTTTATAAAAGTAGCCCGGAATAAAAGAAAAGTAGCGAAACAATAAAAGGTTTTATCCAGAATATTTTTTTATTGAGAAAAGTTTGCAAAAAACGAAGTACACATTTAAAAGAATCTGTACGTTTTTTAATGGTATACGCATAGCCCCCTTTTCGCGCAAAATGCCTGTTGCTCTTCACGTTGCGCTTGGTCGGGAGCGGTACGAGCTCAGAAGCAAGTAATTGTATTTCAGCCGTTTACCCCGAAACACCCTTGCTTTTGCGTAAAAGCCGCCCTAGTTTTGCCCGCATCCAATTCATGATGACCCGGGTAAACCTCAGCCCGCTGCGGGCCCGTTTGGCCGGTTGCCTTTCTGCGGGCACACCGATGCTTCACCCGGTTCAGCCAATCGTTTTTTAAAACCTGTCGCCTCCACCCCAACGCACTCCTGCCCGCCCACCCGTACCGGTTGTCAGAGGTGGAACGCCTTCCAGGAAGGCCCGCCGCCCGGCTTGCTGTTTAGCTTCGTCAAACAGGACCTGTTCTCTTTTGTTTTCCACTTAACTCCATTCAACGTGAAACATTCAGTACGATTCTCTTTTCCTTTTTTGGGAGCCCTCATCGGCTTGTTATTCCTTACGGCTTGCAACCAGGAGCAGTCGGCGCCCAAACCGGACGGGGCCGCCGACCGGCAAATGCAGCAACTCGTGGTAAGCTGGCACGCCAGGCTCAACAACCAGGACCAGATCAAAGCCGTTCACCAGCAGTACTTAGCCCTTTCGGCCGGGCAACTCGACCAATTCAATGAATTAGATGCCCGCTACCAGGTCGAGCAGTTGGGTCATAACAAGCAGTTGTGGGATTTGTTGCTGCAAGCCAAGAAGCAAGGCAACCGGCTCTCGGTCGCCCGTCACGGCAAAGGCTATCATCAAATAGACCCGTCTCAGCATGATAAGCTATTCAAAGAAGTGTTAGCCCAGCCGGCTATGGGTCAGGTGGAGAGTTTGGTCCAGATCAACGAGGAGCGCCTGCAAGCGCAGCAAAATGCCCGTACTACGGCCACGTGCAACATTCCCTGGAATCCAAATGCTACTTGTTCAAATTACAATTTTCTCGCAAATTCCCGAGCCACATTTGCAACGACAGCTTCGCTGAGCACCCGAGCCCGATGTGCTTCTTTTTGGAGTCAGGTCAAAGACGCGGCCAATGGTGATTGCGACCGCGGATTGTTTTTTGGTGAACTGCCCATTCCTGAGCGGTCTGCTACTGGTTACTGGGGGCAATTCTGGTGCGAAACGACTGAGGCTTTCAACGTCATTAACCCCGACGGGGTCGGGACCTTGACAGGACCCGTCAGCTCTCCAGATTACAGCGTTTCTAAGACCTTTTTGTTTGGGGCTACCAGAACGTTTCTTGCCGGCGGGATGCAATCCATTGCCAACAGTGTACGCTTGCAAAACTAATCCGGCAGGCGGGGCCTGGTCGTCATGGGGCTGATGCCGATGGCTTCGAGTGGCTCCTGGACCGGGGTTCCCCGGACCAGGCGTTCATTACACAGATCACCTTCACCCCAACGCACTGCTGCCCGCCTACCCGTACTGGTTATCAGTGGTGGACCACCTTCCGGGAGGGCCCGCTGGCCCGCTTGCTGCTGGGCCTCATCCGGCAGCAAGCGGGGCTTACTTTACCATTTACCAACTCATTTCATCTATGCGAACACTTCAACACTTTTCTTTTGTCCGCTTCTTTGCCCTGGCGGTAATGACAGGTAGCCTTTTGCTGACGGCCTGTAACCAGGAGCAAGGCGCACCGCAGCCTGACGAGCAAAGCAGCCGCCAAATGGAAGAATTTGTCGTCCGCTGGCACACCAGGACCGAAGACATGAACGCAATCATGGCTACCCACAAGCAGTACAAAGCCTTTACGGCTGCCCAACTCGACGAGTTCGACCGGGTAAACGCCCGTTACCAGGTTGAGCAGTTGGGCAATGACAAGCAGTTGTGGGAACTGCTGGCCCGGGCCAACAAGCACACCAACAAGTTATCGGTGGAGCGTTACCAGAAGGGCTATAACCAGCTTGAGGGGCGGCAACTCGATAACCTGCTCAAGGAGGTACACAGCCTGCCTGTGTACGGCCAGATCAAGAGTTTAGTGGTACTCAATGAGCAACAACTCCAGTCGCCCGCCAACGCCCGCCCTACCGCAGGCAGTTGCTTGTTCCCCGAAATCAGAAGTACTTGCGGTAGTCCCTATGTGATGACTTTTGAAGGCCAGGGCGCTGTTCCCGCCAATTACCTTTCGACTACTAATAACCGGTGTGCCAATTGGGCGGGCGCAGTTCGGGTCACGGGGCAAAGTGACTGTGATTACTTTTTGGATTTCAGAAGTTTAGACATTCCTTACGGAGGCAATCCGGAGAATTACTGGCTACGGTTTTATTGCTTTACGGCCGACGCTTATGACATAGTTAGTGGAGGGATAGGGAAAGATGATAGCCTAGAGCCGCCAGATAAGGTTAGTAGAAGATTTTGCTTTCCTGGCTACAGGACAGACCAGAAAGGCGGCATACAAGTAATTGGCAGCAATGTGCGTTTAAACAGAGGCATATTTAATTAAGAGGCGGCAATGGGTGCATTTCCACCGGGAGGGGCCGCCGCTTACTTCGCTTTGGGTATCCAAAGAGAGCATCCGGACGAACGAATGCCACGCCGGCACTTGGTGACCAGAGAATCAGCGTGTGGGCGGCACCTACGATCCATTCCATGACAACTGGAGATACGGCAAACGCAGTGTCGGCTGGTCTCCCTGCCCATGCAACATTAGTGGATTGATACTGTGGTAAACCGGCCAGTCAATCGGTTGATGAACGGACGGCTGTGTTGCCTGGTGCTGCCCGGTCAGGCTATTTTAGCCAGCCGGCCCCTCCCGGCCCGCGCCCCTCAAAACAACATACACCTACTCCCCTTCTCACCCGGACGAGGCTGCTCCAGGAGCGGCCCCGTCCAAGCGCAACCGGCTTGACGGTTCCTGACCTGCTCTTGATTTAGATTCTCCTTAACCCATCCTTTACCCTCATGCACATGATCAAAACCCTTACCCGACTGGGTGCCATGGCCCTGGTATCCGCAACCCTGTTGACCGCCTGCAAGCAGGAACAGCCCCCCAACGCCCGCGAGATGAGCCCCCAACAGATGGAAAAGCTCACCTACCTGACCGAAAACCTTGACAAAAGCGCCCAAAGCAAAGAAGAGCGGATGAAAGCGGGTGACCTGTTCAACAAGTTGTCCTACGAGGAGATGGAAACCTTCATTGACCTGCGTTACCAGCAGTCGTTGCGCATTAAAGATATGGACGAGGACCGGGCTACTTATCTGCTCAACCTCCGGCATAATGTCAATCGGCACGCTTACAAACTAAAGAAAAAGCCTTTTAATCAGCTTGAATCTGCTGACTTGGAGGAAGTGCTTCAGACTGCAAAACCGGAAGCGTCCGCGCAGCCAGTTGCCAGCAGTCCCAGTGGCAGAACGACTGTTGACTGTATTTCCGTGGCAAACTGTCCGGCTTGGCGACCCAACGGCAGTCTGCCAGTTAACGCACTGGCCATTGTCCCTTTATGGAAGACCGGTACCTATTTAGGGAAACGTTCACTTCAATGTTCAGACAACACGTACCAGCCCGACTGCGATTACGTATACCGTTTTACTTACCCCAAGTTGTATGCACCCGTTGCTTGGAAAGCCACTACGAATGTGGCATTGCTAACATTTGTCACTTCTGCTGCCACCAGACTG
>CADCTQ010000361.1 GCA_902805615.1 uncultured Cytophagales bacterium | reverse complement strand
CGCTGACGTTACCAAATTATAATTAAGTCGTAAGTCGCCAGTCATAAGCGGATCGGAAAGGGATCGCAGCCAGGTACGACTGACGCCTCCTTTTCACCATGGATATGTGCATCGGCATTGGATAAGTTTCCTTCCCGATCCCACTTACGACTTACGACTGGCGACTTACGACTCTTCCCTAAGTAACTTTACCGGCTGCTATCCCGTAAGCTGTAGAAAACCACTTACTATTATGCAAGCCTCCGTATTTTCCGGTGTTCCGTTCACCCCGGAACCCAACATACCCATGGTACCCGATCCGATGGTGCCCAACCTTGAGCCGCCCATGACCCCGCAGATTCAGGAGCCGCCTACCCTTCCGCAGTCGCCCGAGCCGGGGATCACGCCGCTGCATGAGCCTTCGACGCCGTTGCGGCCGTAGGAGAATGTGATTTCTTGTTAACGGTTTTGCGCTAAATTGGGGCTCAGATCGTTAACAAGAAAACACAACCTTTTAGAAATGATCAGACGCCATTTATTTACGCTGCTCACGGCATTTACCCTCCTCTCTTCTTACTCGTTTGCCCAGACTACCCCTCCCGCCACCAACAAAAAGTTCAACGTCTACAAGATTGACATCAACCCCAACGGGGTGAAGGACGGCATCCGGGGCATTGCCGTGGTGTTCAGCTGCGAATACAACTTCTCCGACCCCGAATACGCCGGGATGCGCGACAAAGAGGGGAAGACCAACTTTACCTTCTACGCCTCCATCACCGACAAGAACAACGAGCCGGCCTACTACGCTTCCAACTACAGTTTTTACCGGAAGCTCAACCAGACCACGGCCCTGCACTTTGCCACCGAAAACGCGTACGCACCCCAGAACAAAGCCCAGGGCCGGCGCAACACGGGCATCGAACTGTTCATTCCCTACACCCATACCACCCTGCCCGAAGGCCCCAACGCCGTCAAGTTTTCGCTCAACGCCCTGGCCGAAAAAGGCAAGCGCTTCGACAACATCCACACCCAGAACCTGACCATCAACCGCCCGGCGGCGTACGCGGCCACGCTGGTGCCCAAGCAGATCACCGTGATTGACAAGGGCGGCAAACGCCAGGAGGCCGGCCGGCTGGAGCAGGATTTGTTCGTGTACCCCGGCAGCAACAAGGCGTCGGCCGACGTCAGCGCCATGAACAACGCGGAGCTGAACCAGCCCGTGGGGTTCCTCTACTCGGAAGGCGACGTGCTGCGGCTGAAGTTGCAGAAGAGCACGGCCACCGGCGTGGTCCGGTCCAACAAGCCCCGCCTGCTGCGCACCTCCGACAACAAGAGCATGGCGACGTTCGACAATGGCGGCGCCATCCCCGGCGAGTGGCCCCTCGACCCCAAATCGGGCAAAACGGTGCAGTTGAAAAACAACGGCGTGGACCTCAAACTTGAACTTACCCAGTACAGGGTGCCCGCCGTGCAGCTTTCGGGCGTCACCGTCAACCCGCACGCCACCTACGAAGGCACGTCGGGCACCAGCGTTACGTTTACCACGCAGGCCAACGTGGCGGCGGCCCTGCCTCCCCTCGAAGCCTGGATTGCCTACCAGCCCGACAACGCCGAGTCGCAGACGTTCCTGCAAAGCGGCAAGGTGACCGAAGGCAAGGGCAAGGCCGACAGCACCGGCGCGGTGGTGCTCGACCGGACGGCCACGGGCAAGGTCACCGTGTTCTACCCCTCATTCAACATGCTGCTCAACGACGCGGCCATCCGGCAGAACCCGCCCAAGCAGGTGACGGTGCAGATCCGCCTGCAGGGCAACCCGGGCGCCATTGCGCAAAAAACCGTCCGCCAGGACCTGCCGGTCAACGTGATCAAAGAGGTGACGGTGACGCCGGTGGCCCGGGTAAAAGATACGGTGATCAACAACGAACACGGCGTGGCGCTGTCGCTGGCCTACCAGGCGCCCAAGCCCTACGAGGAGCTGTTCCAGGGCCAGCGGTACGTAACGCTGGTGGGAATGCCGCAGGACAGCCGGGCCGTGGACCTGCTGCGCCGGATGGTGCCGGTGGACGCGGCCACCAAGCCGATGACCGCCACGGACAAGAAGGCGCTTTCCTATTCCCTGCCGGTCACCACGGGGGCGTTGCGCCTGTTCCTGCCGTACACGTCCATCACCAAGATCGAAACCACCCCGCTGCCTTTCCTCTACCGGGCGTACGTGCGTAAAGCGGAAACGACCCCGGTGGCGGTGGGCGAAGGCAACTCGGCGCTGCGTTTCGAGGCCGACCGCCAGAACCTCAAGTTCGTGACGCTGGGGATTGCCAGCGTGAAGTTCAAGAAGGGCGACGAGGGCAACATCGCCTGGCGCATCCGCACGCCCAACCGCACCCTGTACCAGTCGAACCCCATCGAGGTGGACAAGGTGATCGAAAATCTGTACACCGACGCCTTCTACATTCACCAGGACGACCAGCTCATCCTCGAACTGCTCAAGGGCGACGCCCCGGCCGACATGAAAGTGCTTTCCAAGTGGGAAATGCCCGTCAAGTCGCTCAAAGCTTCCGAACAGCCCGAGATGAACGTAGCCGGCAGCGGTGACGCCGACCTCAAAAGCGTGACGGTGTCGTACACCACGCAGTAGGGCAACGGTTCCGCAAGGATCATCCGCAGCACCTCCTTCCGCATCCTTACCCCGAAAAGGCAGCCACGCAGCTGCCTTTTTCGGTTGTACTCCCTTCTATTGCGCACGGTGTTTCGTGCCAAAGCGTACAAACCCTGTTCGCTACCGGACACCCACGCATCGGCATCGCCTCTAAAAACCGTCCCGGGAGGCTACTGAGACGGTCTTCGTGGTTTTGGCAGGGCGTTTGGTTGCTGCTTTGGCTGCGGCGGGAACATTTTCCGGAAGCACTGGAAGACTGCTGATCGTCCCCCAACCCACTTTATCCAGCCCGGTATGATACGGAACTACTTCAAAACTGCCTGGCGCAACCTGGTGAACAGCAAGGTTTACTCGGCGATCAACATTGGCGGATTGGCACTGGGCATGGCTTGCAGCCTGCTCATCGGACGCTGGGTAAACGACGAATGGAGCTATGACCGCTTTCTGCCCGACGCGGACAACCTCTATTTTGTCCGCTTCAATTCCACCTTCAACGGGGAAATGTTCACCAACTGGGCCACGCCGGGGCCCTTGCAGGAAGCCATTGCCAAAGATGTGCCCGAGGTGGCGGCCGTTGCCAAAATCACCTCGAACCGGGAGACCCTGCTGAAGGTGGGCCAGGTGGCGGTCAAAGAGTACGGCCGGTACGCAACCGACGATTTTTTCGGCGTGTTTGACCTGCCGGTGCTGGCGGGAAATCCGAAAGCGGCCCTCCGGCAGCCGAACCAGGTTGTGATCACCCGGCAGGTGGCCGAAAAGCTTTTTCCACCGGGGCAAGCCCTGGGCAAGACCTTGCAACTGAACAACGACAAGTTCTACACGGTGGGAGCCGTCGTGGAAAACATCCCCTCCAATGCCACTGTGCGGTTCGACTGGCTGGTCAACTTCAGCGAACAGGAGGAGGATTGGATGAAGACCTGGGGCAATAATTCTTTCCTGACCTACGCCCGGCTCGGGCCCCAGGTCACCGCCGCCCGGGCAGAAGCGTCCATGAAGGGCATCTACGCCCGCTACACCGACGCGAAGGATGTCAAAAACACGTACCCGGTTCTGCATCCTTTGACCGACGTGCACCTGTACTCCGATTACAAAAACGGCAAAGTGGTCGGGGGGCAAATCGAGTACGTACGCATCTTCTCCCTGGTGGCGGTATTCATCCTGCTCATCGCCTGCATCAACTTCATGAACCTGGCCACCGCCCGTTCCCAGAAAAGAGCCCGGGAAATCGGGGTGCGCAAAGTGGTCGGGGCGCATCGTTGGTCCCTGATCAGTCAGTTCATCAGCGAGTCAATGCTCACGTGCCTGCTGGCCGCCGGCGTGGCCCTGGTGCTGGTCAGCCTGGCTTTGCCTGCGTTCAACCAGTTGTTCGACAAGCATTTGGTGCTTGAACTGGCGAGCCCTTCGCTCTGGCTGGGCACCCTTGGCCTGGTGCTGCTGACGGGTTTCGTGGCGGGCAGCTACCCGGCCCTGTTCCTGTCGGGTCTCAAGCCCGTGCGCATTCTCAAAGGAACGTTGCGCCTGGGCGCCGGTCCGGCCCGGTTCCGGCGGGTACTGGTGGTGGTCCAGTTTTCCCTCTCCATCTTCCTGATCGTGGCAATGCTGGCGGTAGACCGGCAAATGCAGTACCTGCGCACCAAAAACCTCGGGCTCGACCGGGAAAACGTGGTCTACCTGCGGCTGGAAGGTGAAGTTTCAATCCCCCGGAAGATGGAAACGTTTCGCCAGGAGGTACTGCGCATCCCGGCCATTGCTGCGGCAACCACGGCCACGGACCTGCCCATCAACATTACCAGCAACTCGGCTGATCTGACCTGGCCGGGCAAAGACCCCAACCTGCAAACCAACGTGTACTGCCTGTTCGCAGGCAATGATTTCACCCGTACCCTGAACATCAAGCTGGTGGACGGCCGGGACTTCCGGGCCGGCAGCCCGGCCGATACGTCCAACTACCTCATCAACGAAGCAACGGCCCGGCTGATGGGCATGAAAGACCCCGTGGGCCAGGAAGTTGAATTCTTGATGGGCAAGGGCCGGGTGATCGGCCTCATGAAGGATTTCCACCTGACTTCGCTGCACGAAGCCATCAAGCCCCTCATCATCTGCTTCACCCCCCAAAACAGCAACTACCTGTTGGTCAAAACGCGTCCCGGCCAGGCCACGCAGGCCATTGCCGGGCTGGAACGCCTCACCAAAAGGTTCAACCCCAACTACCCCTTCTCCTATCACTTCGTTGACGAAGCCTACGAGCAGCTCTACCGCACCGAGCAGCAGGTGCACACGCTGGTCAACTCCTTCGGAATGCTGGCCATTGTGATTTCCTGCCTGGGTCTGTTCGGCCTGGCTGCCTTTACCGCCGAGCAGCGGACCAAGGAGATCGGCATTCGCAAAGTGCTGGGGGCAAGCGTGGCGAGCCTGGTCGGCCTGTTGTCGAAGGAGTTCCTGCGTTTGGTCCTCGTCGCGCTGCTGCTGGCTACGCCCCTGGCGTGGTGGGCCGTAAGAGAGTGGCTTTCCTCATTCCAGTATCACGCCTCCCTCTCCTGGTGGCTCTTCACGGCTGCCGGGGCGCTGGCCCTGCTGATTGCTTTCCTCACCATTTCCTTCCAGAGCATCAAAGCCGCACTGGCCAACCCGGTGAAGAGTTTGCGCAGTGAATAAGTGAATTGACAAGGGCCGGTGTTCGGGAATCGAAACCGGACCTTGGGCATTGATAGCTACCTGTCCGGTAACCCGTCAAGCGAAGATCACCACTGGTTGGAGCGTCCACGCCTTATCCTGTCCCATCTCTTTTTGCCCGGCGAAGAAAGGGTAGGGACTCTCCCACCTATCCCGGCCAAACGATGGGTACTGTCATGCTGACGAAGGAAGCATCTGGCACGTGAATGAAGTACGGCGATGACGATCCCGACCATACGGGTTTTTGCAGGGGATGCTTGCCGGGTTATTTACAAGACGCTTCCCGGGTTAGGGGCCGGATGCTTCCTTCGTCAGCATGACAGTACCCATCGTTTGGCCGGGAAACGGGAAAAGGGTTGTCTGCCAATGCCCTTTTCCAAATCCTTGTGAGACAAGATAACGCGTCCACGCGCCAACCAGTGGTGATCTTCCCTTGCCGCGTCTGCGCTTGCACCTGACCGGACTCTAGTGAGCGGAGTGGTTGCCCCGGCTCGGGCAAGGCAACGGTTTTGTTCAGAAACCAGCGAAAGCAATGGCGCCACACATGCCACATCTCAAAGAGATGGCATGTGTGGCGCCAGCGGCAAAGTCCTGCCCCGCGTTCGAGCATCGAACGTCAGGCATCGAACATCGCTACCCCCCTAATTCAGAAATTCATCAAACGTGAGCTGCACGTAGTAGAGGCCGCCCACGGCCGGGTTGCCCCAGGCCTGGCGGTAGTAGTTGTTGAAGATGTTGCTGCCGCCCACCTTGAGGATGGTTTTGAGCGAAGGAATTTTGTAGCTCACCTGCGCATCGAACGTGTGGTACGCCGGGATGACCGACTGCCCGGCATTCGCCAGCGGCGGGTTCACGAACGTAGACTGCCACAGGAAAGACTCCTGCCAGCGCCACGCCAGGCTGAAGCCCAGGTTCTTGACCACTTCCCGGTTGCCCGCCGTCAGGTTGACCCGGTAGCGGGGGGCGTTGAATTCCGTCTGGAAGCTCCGCAGTTCGCCCGGGTTGGCCAGCACGTTGTAGGCCACGTTGCCGCCCACCGTGTAGTTGGCCGGCAGGGCGTAGTTGAGGCCCACGGCCCAGCCCTGCGACCGGATCTTTTCGGGACGGTTGGCCGTGAAGCCGTACACGTTGCGGGTGGTCGAAGAGAGCAGGTCCACCGGGTTGAACGTGCCTTCGCGGTCCTGCACCACGATCACCGTGCCGATGTAGTTGGTGAAGTTGGTGAAATAGTAGTACGCGTCCACGAACAACTTATTGCCGATCAGGCTCTTGTAACCCACCTCGTAAGTCTCCACCTTCTCCGGCTCGAACTCCCCGAAGGGATACTGCTGCAACTGCGCGGCCGCTTCCGCGAACGGGGTGCCGCCCCGCAGGGCCGCGCCGAAGTTCTGCACCGACTCCAGCGTGTACACCGGCTGCGCGTCGAACTGGTACCGGTCCCGGAACAGCGGCAGGGCGCCGATGAGCCGGGCCTGGGGCGTGAGCAGGTCAATGTACTGGTTCTGCGTGGTCGGCATCCGGAAGCCGGTCTGGTACGAGGCCCGGAAGTTGTGTTCGCCCTGCGTGTACACGGCCGACACCCGGGGGTTCCACACGCCCTTGAAGTTCTGGTTCTTGTCGTAGCGGATCGAGGCGGTCAGCTTGAGGGCGTCGGCCAGCAGCTTGCGCGACGCCTGCACGTAGCCGCCGTACTCATTGATGTTGAACTCCTCCCCGTCGTCCGACTGCGCGAAGAGGGTGCCTTCGGAATTCAGGTCGTACTGCCGGAAGTTGCCCCCTACGGTAATGTCGGCAATCTTAGTTAAATCGCTGAAGTTGTACATGAACTCCGCGTGGTACAGGTTGGTCTTGTCGAGGAACCGGGCGCCGTTGGGAATGGAGCGGCTTTTCACGGCGTCGGCGGCCGCCTCGAACTCGGGCGTTCCCGGTACGAGGCGGCCCTGGTCGGCGAGGCTGCGGGCGGTGCCGTGCAGGATTTCGGCGCTGTTCGCAGCCACTGCCTGGGCCGCGGCAAGGGCCTGTTCGTTGGATTGGCCCTGCGACCGGGCGATGAGGTACGTCTGGGCGTAGGCGGCAAAAGCCCCCTGGGCGTACGACCCGAAATATTCGGGGAACCACTGCGTGCTGGGCTTCCAGGCTTCGTTCACGAGTTGGCCCAGCACCCCGCCGGCGTACGAATCGCCGGAGCGTTCCTGCGTGGTGTAGGCCCGCACGAAAAAGTTGCTGCCTTTCAGTTCGGCCTTGAACTGCGAGAGGTTGAAGTTGCGCAGCGAGTAGCGGTCCTGGCCGGTGTACACGGTGGTGCCGAACCCGTAGTTGCCCTGGAGTATCCCTTCGAGCTTTTCGGTCAGCCGGTAGTGTACGGCCCCGTTGAGTTTGAAACTGCGCGTGCCGTAGTCCACCAGGTCCCGCTCCTCGTAGCCGGTGCGCGAAATGCTCTGGTTGGCGATCATCTGGCCGAACAGTGCCTGCGGCGAGAGGCCGGTCAGTTCGGGCAGTGTCTGGTTGCCGGCCGCCGGAATGCGGGTGGTGGCAATGGCGCCCAGGAAAGCCGACGAGCCGTTGGTGCCGTTGCCGGGCTGGCCGTTGCCCAACAGGCTGGTGTACATATTCACGTTCACCTCGTCGCCGTACACGTTCACGCCGTTGTAGCCCGGGTTGTCGGCGCGGGAACCGGATTGGAGGTCGGAGTCATTGAGCAGGCTCTGGTCGCGGAGGTCGCGGGCCTGCCAGTCCTGGGCTTCCAGGTACGACACGTTGGCTTTGAAAGCAATTTTGTTGTTGAAGGCTTTGGCGTACCGCACCGAAGCGTCGTACATCGGGCTGGCCGACCGGTTGCGGCCGTCCACGTGCATGAGGCCGCCTTTGACCGAGGCGCTCAGGCCCTGGTAGCGGAAAGGACTTTTGCTGGTCATCAGCAGGATGCCGTTCACGGCGTTGGGTCCGTACAGGGCCGAGGCCGCGCCGGGCAGCAATTCCACGCTTTCCAGGTCCAGCTCGGAGATGCCCACGATGTTGCCCACCGAGAAGTTGAGGCCCGGCGCCTGGTTGTCCATGCCGTCAATCTGCTGCACCATGCGCAGGT
This sequence comes from uncultured Cytophagales bacterium, assembly GCA_902805615.1. Taxonomy (GTDB): domain Bacteria; phylum Bacteroidota; class Bacteroidia; order Cytophagales; family 172606-1; genus CADCTQ01. The sequence goes on along the minus strand of CADCTQ010000361.1, from coordinate 3,340 downwards.
TGCCGTTGGCATTGAAGCCCCGCGTACTCACCGACCGGAACGTGAGGCTCTGGGTGCTCATGTCCACGCCCTTAAGGTTGGCGAGTCCTTCGTAAAAGCTGGCCGCCGGCGTCTCGCGGATGGCGCGGATGTCCATTTTTTCCACCGACACGGGAGATTGCAGCACGGATTCCTCCACGCGGGAGGCGGCCACCACCACCTCGTCGGCCATGACGACCTGCTCGGTGAGTTCGATGCGCAATTGGCTGTCGTCGCCGTTGACGGTGACTTCGCGGGTGGCGTACCCCACGGCCGAGACCACCAGGGCGAACGGCGGCGGGGTGTTGGTGGTGAGGGAAAAGTTGCCCCGCGTGTCGGTGGTGGTGCCGGTAACCTTGCCCTTCACCACCAGGTTGACGCCCGGCAGGGGTTCCTTGCTGGCGGCGTCGGTGATGGTGCCGGCCACCGTAATGCGCTGGGCGTAGAGGGCACCGGCAAAAAGAAAGAGGACCATGCCGATGAGTCCTCTGAGTGTCGTAGTCAACTGCATATCGTTTTACAAAATAGTGGGGGGTAGGAAATGGGTCCAGGAATACCCCACAAGATATGTTTTACAAGGATTAATTCAAAATAATATCAATAAATTACAACGTGCTGAATGATCCGCCCGCGTACCCGTGCCGGGGCATAAGTTTAAAATTGTTGACGGTCAGGCAATTGTGTACTGCTGAACGCATAAACTTTGCCCGGCCTGGCTGAGTATCGGCGGGCAACGCCTATTTTTGCGGGCATCCCTTAATCATCCATGCCTGCTCCTTCGTGGTCATCGGTACACTGGTTTCAGTGGGACACCCTGCGGGAGTTCGCCTGGGGGCAGCCCCTGTTCCTGTACGGCATTCCGGCCGTGCCGCTGCTGTTCCTGTTCCGGTGGCTGCTGGTGATGCAATACCGGCAAAAGCTGGCCGTGGCCCTGCCTTCGGGACGCCTGCAATGGTCGCCGGTGGGCCTGCTGCGCTTCGTGCCCGACCTGCTGATTGGCGGGGCGGTGGTGCTGGTGCTGGTGTCCCTGGCCCGGCCGCAACGGGTGCAGGAGCGGGTGGAGTTCTTTTCGGAGGGCATTGACATCATGCTGGTGCTGGACGTTTCGCAGTCCATGCTGGCGGAAGACTTCCGGCCCAACCGCCTGGAAGCCGCCAAGCGGGTCGCCCGCGACTTCATCGGGGGCCGCTTCCAGGACCGCATCGGCATCGTGGTGTTTGCCGGCGATGCTTTTTCGCTGGCCCCGCTCACCACGGACTACGCCTTGCTCAACGCCCTGCTCGACGACATCCGTTTCGGCACCATCCGCACGCCGGGCACGGCGATCGGCAGCGCCCTGGCCGTGGCCGTCAACCGGATGCGCCCCTCGGCTTCGAAAACGAAAGTTGCCATCCTCATCAGCGACGGCGACAACACGAGCGGCAACCTCGACCCGCGCACGGCGGCCACGCTGGCGAATATGTACGGCATCCGGCTCTATTCCATCCTGGTGGGACAGGAGGGACAGGTGCCCGTGCGGGTGGCCGGCAAGCTGCAATACGAAACCAACACGGTGGACGAATCTACGCTGCGGGCGGTTGCCGAAACCGGGGCCGGACGGTTCTACCGGGCCGCCGACGGCCGGGCCCTCCAGGAGGTTTTCAGCCAGATTGACCGCTTCGAGAAAAGCAAGGTGCAGGAGCTCCGTTTCCGCGACACGGAAGACTACTACGCCGTGTACCTCCGCTGGGCCGTCATCCTCCTCGTCGCCTGGATGCTCTCCAAATCCACGTTTGTCAGCAATGTGCTGGAGGATTAAGGGGGAGAGAGCGATGTTCGATGCTCGATGTTCGATGCTCGATGTTCGATGCTCGATGTTCGATGCTCGATGTTCGGAGGAACCACCCCCGGCCCCTCCTTGAAAAAAGGAGGGGAGCTCAACGGATACGGCTGCACGGCAAGTACAAATGCACGTCATGTACGCCCATCATCGCGGGGCACGGGTACGGCTCCCCTCCTTTTTTCAAGGAGGGGCCGGGGGTGGTTCTCCCGAACATCGAACATCGTTAAAACTGCACGACCCACGCCACGGCGTTGCCCGTGAAGGTGAGGCCGGAGAGGAGGTTGGTCAGTCCTCCTTCCTGGCGTTGCAGCACCAGGTAAAAGGCCGTGTCGAAGAGCAGCAGGAAGCCGCCTTGCAGCATCACCGACTGGCCGAAGCCCTTGAGCCGGTCGCGTCCTTTCTCCGCGTTTTTGGCCCGCTCCGTCAGGTACAGGCCGCCCAGGATGTAGCCCACGTCGAGGCCCGCGTTGAAGAGCAGCGTTTTTTCGGTGCCGTAGTAGTCTTTGAGGGTTTTGGCCAGGTCCATGCCGGCGGGGTCGGCCTTGGAAGCGCCGTAGTACCCGAAGCCGGCCAGGGCCAGGTTCACCACGTTCCAGTACACGTTCATCTGGTGGAAGTGGCGGTTGCTGCCGCCCGCGTTGAACGCCGACACGCCGCTTACGGCCATGTTGCCCACGGCCCAGCCGCCCAGCGTGAGCATGCCGATGCGCTTGATGCGGATTTGTTTTTCGTTGAACGACAGCAGCGGGCTGGAAGAGACTTGGGCAATGGCTCCCGTGCCGAGCAGCAACAGGAGCAGGGTGAATACGGATCGTCTGGCCATACCCGTACAACGATCCGGGGGGCAGATGGTTTGAATTCAATGCTTGATGTTCGATGCTCGAACGGTAGGGATGGGTGCGGCTGCCCTTACTTTTACATTGTCAATTTTTCGGTGTCAATTTTCCATTGTAAACCCGGCCATGAAGAGTTTGATGCCGAAGCCGACCATGGCAATGCCCACGGCGCGGTTCATCCAGATCATCAGGGTGAGGCTCAGGTAGCTGCGGAGCCGGTTGGCGACGTAGGCCTTGGCTACGTCGGTGCCCAGCACGGTGAGGATGATGCTGGTCAGGAATACCCCGATCTGCGTGCCGCGGTAGCCGTGCTGCACGGAGGCCAGCGTCACCATGGCCGCCCAGAACAGCAGCACCGACGGGTTGATGGAGTTGAGGGCAAATCCTTTGAAAATGTACCGGTACGTGCCCGGCCGGCCACCGGCCCGGATGTCCGTCTGGGCGTGCAGGGCCGGCTTTTTGAACAGCGTCGTGATGCCGAAGACGACCAGGATCAACCCGCCGAACAGAGCCAGGCTTTCGTGGAACGATTCGGTGAGGTTGAGTTGCGAATAGCCCAGGAAGCACAGGGCGGCGCACACGGCGTCACTCAGCGAAACGCCCACCGCCAGCAACACCCCCGACCGGAAGCTCCGTTCGATGCTCGTCTGGAGCAGCGCAAAAA
>CADCTQ010000360.1 GCA_902805615.1 uncultured Cytophagales bacterium | reverse complement strand
AGGCGCGGCGCGGCGTTACTTTGGAAAGGAGGTTAAGCGTATCGCGCAGGGAACCGGGCATACCTGGAGGGGAATGCACAAGATTAAAGGATTCTCCCGATTTTGGGGCGGGATGCCCGGCAATTCTTCCCGGTTTCCGCTGCGCCGGCGGTTACAGCTCCCACAACTGCCGTACTTTGTCGGCGTAGCTGGCCCCGGAGGTGACCTTGGCCGGCTCTTTCCCGTTGAGCAGGAATACGTACCGGCCCCCCAGGTGCCGCTGGATTTCGCGGATGTACTGGCGGTTCACGATCACCGACCGGCTGATGCGCACGAAATAGTCGGGCAGCTTCTCTTCCAGCACCGTAAGCGAATAGTCAATCAGGTGCCGCTTGCCCTCCGGCGTGTAGAGGTACACGTATTTGTCTTCGGCCTCAAAGTAGCAGGCCTCTTCGGGGCGGATGAACAGAATGCGGTCCCCGACTTTGACGGGCACGGAGAACAGTTCTTTTTTCGGCTTGAGTTGCTGGAGGGCCTTCCAAAGTTGCTGGGAATAATGGTCGGGGGCCGTGGTGTCGGCTTGTTTTTTGAGCTTTTGCACGGTAAGCTCCAGCCGCTCGGGCTCTACGGGTTTGAGCAGGTAGTCCACCGAATTCTCCTCGAAGGCCCGGATGGCGTACGCCTCGAAGGCCGTCACGAACACCACCACCGGCATCTGTTCCAACTGCCCCAGCATCTGAAAGCCGTTCAGGCCGGGCATTTCAATGTCCAGGAACACGACGTCGGGCCGCTGGGCGGCAATCTGTTGGAGGCCCTCCTCCCCGTTGTGCGCCTCGCCGACCAGGGTGATCACGTCCGGGTGACGCTCCAGGAGGCGTTGCAGCCGCTTCACGGCCAGTTTCTCGTCGTCAATGATGAGTGCTCTCAGCGGTATGGTCATGGCGGGGGCTTTGATGGAGCGGCAGAGCGGGTGGGAGAATGCTCAGGAAAAACAAACGAGTGGTGCTTAGTGCAACCCGGGGGCCAGCGGCCGACTCAGGGCTCATTCACCCCTTCGCCGGACAGCACCGCGGCGCTTTGGGCCGCAACCGGCTCCGACCGGAAGAGCGGCAACCGGATGCGTACTTCTTTCCGGGCGCCGTTGCTGATCTCCATCGTGGCCTGGCTGCCGTACAGCAGCCGCAACTTTTCTTCAATGCTCTTCAGGCCGTACCCCATCGTGAAATCGGCCGGGAAGGCCGGCCCGCTGTCGTGAATGGCCAGGTGCAGTCCGCCGGGTCCCGGGCCAATCCGGACTTCAATCAGGCCGTTGCCGGTATTGCGGCTGATGCCGTGTTTGATGGCGTTCTCGACCAGGGGTTGCAGCAGAAACCGCGGAATCAGCATTCCTTCCACCGCCGGGTCGTCGAGCAAAATCCGGTACCGGAGCCGCTCGTCGAAGCGTACTTTTTCTACTTCAAGGTACGTTTCCACAATGCCCAGTTCCTGCTTCACCGTATCGAAGGGGCCGCTGTGGCCGGCCGTGCTGTAGCGGAAAAAACGGGCCAGCAACAGCACCATCCGTTCGGCCCCGTCGGGGTCTTCGTGGACGAGGCTGGCAATGGAATTCAGGGCATTGTAGAGGAAATGGGGGTTGATGCGGGCCTGCAAAGCGTCCAACTCGGCCCGGGTCTGGCGCTGCTGCAATTGCAGCAACTGGAACTCCTGCTCCGAAATTTTCAGCGTACGCTTCCGTTCGCGGGTAATGAGGTATAACAAGGCTACGCCCACCAGCATTGCGTTGACGTAATAAGGCGCCTCCATCCAGGCGAACCGGAACGGATTGAGGCTTTTTCCCTGCAACAGCCGGCCGATCCAGGCGAATACGAGGTTGTTGAGCAGAAAGCTGGACAGAAAGGCGACGGCGGCCATTTGAACGTAGGGGATGCGGGCCGGGCGGTTCGACTTTACGCGGCCCGTGAACAGGTTGGCCGTCAGGGTGAGGACGAATCCTACCAGCACGGCACTGACCAGGGGCAGGATTACCCCGTAAGGGTCGGCCGGGCCGCTGCTGCCGCCAGCCGCGTAGGCGGGCCCCGCCAGCGAAAGCATGGCGTAGTAGATGATTCCCGCCAGGCCCCACAGAAACAGGGAAGTCAGCAGGAATTGGGTAAGCAGGTCAGCCGCTCTTTTCAACCGGTTCATACAGAAAGCTTCACAAATGTTTTCCGAAAATAAAAAGACTTCCAAGGTTTCCGAAACTTGCGAAGCGAGTCATCAGGGTCTATCCTCCGATCTATCTCTTTCATCATGCTCATCAGGGTCTATTGGAGGCACTTGTCATAGGCTGCCTGGCACCTTTCACGGCCCCAGTTCGGGTGAATGGCCGAAGCAGGGGTAAAACCCGCGTATTTATCGAGGGCACGCTTCAGCAGCGGCTTGGCCGCCTCCTTGCCGCCGCCGAACAGGGAGGGTTTGTAGTACAGGTTCTGCCCCCGCAGGTAGTCAATGCGCGGGTTACGGGCATTCATCTCTTCGGCTTTTGCCAGGTTCTCGTCAATCACCGGTCCCTGACCCATCCAGCGGGTGGCCGGACTTACGGCCATGCGGGCCTGGGCAATGTACGCCTTCAGAATGTATATCTCGGCCTCCCCTTTGTTTAGTTTTTCGGCCTCAGCCACCAGGGCTTCGGCTTTGTCGAGGTACTGGTCGCGCCGGTCGTCATCCTTGTCGGCGAATGACATGACGTTGTAGCAGTAGGCGGCCCAGTACCGGGGAAGCCACTCTTTGGCTTCGGCCGCCGCAATGCGTTCAAAGCGGTTGGCAACCGGAAGCATCTCCCCGGCGGTCTTGCTTTTCCGCAGGTCAGCCAGGGCGGCCTGCATGGCTTCGGTAAAATTGCCGTCGGAGGCCCGGCAGACGAGGGAGAGGAACAGGGCAACGGTCAGCAGCAGGTTGGTTTTCATAGGGATGCGGGGTTGAGGGATTTACGTGGGATGGTAGGGTGAATGAGCGAAATGGGTTAGGGGGCCGCTTTTTCCTGCCAGAAGGGCTTCTGGCCGATGGAGACGAAGGTGCCGAGGAAGAAGCCGCGGTCGGCGGGCTGCCCGATGGGGACGCGTTGCGTACCGTCCGGCGCGTAGCGGTACCCGAATATGTTTTTGGTGCCCAACACGTTGTTGGCCGAAGCAAACACCACGGTGAAATGACCCCTGATCTGGGTCAGGTAGCTCACGTTGACGCCCAGCAGGCTGAAGGGCCGGGTCCGGTCACCCAAAAACCGTTCGGCGTTAGGATTGTAGTAAGGCCGCCCGCTGGCGAAATTGTACGTAACGCCCACGGTGCTCCGGATTTTCGAAACGAATTGCTTGTAGACCAGGCTCAGGTTGTGCCGGGAGGCGAAGGTCGGCATGGCGGGCACCGGAAAGTTCTGGTAGTCCCGTTCCGTATCCAGCAGGGAGTAGGAGAGCCAATAGTCAATGTTGCGGAACGTCTTTTGGTCCCGCCAGAAGAGGTCCACGCCCCGGGCGTACCCCGAGCCGCCGTTGTCGGTCGGGCCGGCCGGGTAGCGGTGGCGGTCCGGATCGAAGGGTATCTGGTTGTACTCTTTGATCAGGTGATTGTATTGCTTGTAGTACGCCTCCGCCCGGAAAGTGCGCTTGTCCTTCATCACCTGGTAGTTGAAAATGAAGTGATCGGCTTGCTCGAAATCAAGGCTTGGGTTGACCAGCAGGTACCGGTTTTCGGGGTTCTGGAAAAACGTGCCGTAGGCGAACGACACCTGGCTGTAGTCGCCGGTCTTGTAGGCAAGCGAAATGCGGGGCGCGGCATTGAAGGCGGCAAGCAACTGCGAATACTCGTTGCGCAGGCCCAGGCGGCCGGCCAGCTTGCGGGTCAGGTACACTTCCGCCTCCACGAAAAAGGCCGAATACACGTCCTGCCGCCGGTTGCGCAAATCGTTGAACGCGTTGCCGAACGCGTACCGGTGCACCTCGCCGCCCGCCAGCAGGGTTACCCCGTCGCTGAGGACGCGCGAAAGGGTCGCCCGGGCTTGCAGCCGTTCGTCGCGCCGTCCCATCCGGCCGGTGTTGAATTGGATTCGATCGGCGTTGTGGCTGTACGACAAGCCGGCGGTGGCTACCCATTTTCCCGCCCCGAAAGCGTTCCGGTACGAAGCGTTGGTGTACAGGTTGTCGTTGCGGATGCCGAAGCGGTTGGTCCGGTCGAAGTCAAAATGGTCCTGGAAGCGCAGCGCCGAGCCGGACCAGTGGTACGTGCTGTACACTTTCAACAAGCTGGTCGGGGTGGGCTGGTGCCGGAACACGAGGGACCCGCCCAGTCCTTCGGGCGCTTTTTGCCAGTCTACGTTCTGCCGGACCACCGCAAACAGGGAGGCGAGGTTGGTGTAGTTGCCGTCCACGGCCACGGACGTACGCTTCCAGCGCTGGGTGTGCGAGAGGCTCGGGCCGACGGCCGTAAGCCCGACCCCGGTTTGGGTTTGGGCGGGCAGATCCTGCGTGTTGAGCACCAGCACCGAAGAAAGCGCCTGCCCGTACTGCGCCGAGTAGCCTCCCGTACTGAAGGCGGTCTCTTTGAACAGGAACGGGGAGAAGCGGCCCCGTTGCGGCACGTCGGGCGTAGCGCTGAAAAAGGGGTTTTCGACAATCATCCCGTCAATGATCGTTTTGGTTTCGGCCCCGGAGCCTCCCCGCACGAACAACCCTTCCTCTTCGCCTACCCGCCCGGCGCCCGGCAGGGTTTGAATGGCCGTGAACAGGTCGGCGTTGGCGCCGGCAGTGGTCACGATGTCGAGGGGCTTGAGGATGGTGGTTTTGCGGGTGTCGCTGGCTTCAAAGGAACCGGCAGTGATCACGACCGTATTGAGTTCGCTGGCTTTTTCCCGCAGCGTGAAGTCGGCTTGTACGGGTTGGCCGGTCGCCGTCAGCAACTTTTCGGCGGGTTCGTAGCCGATCAGGCTGACGGTTAGCGTAACTTGGCCCTGTGCGGCCGTGGCGAACGAAAACCGGCCTTCGGCATCCGTGGAGGCGCCGTCGTACGTATCTTTGACGTATGCGTTTGCCCCAACCAGCGCATTGCCTTTGGCATCCGTGACACGGCCGGAAAGGGTGGTCTGTGCGGCGGCAACAGCCGAAAAGAAAAAGGCGGCCAGGAAGGGTAAAAGCTTGAACATGGGGGCGCAAGTGGATTTCCCAACAAGTAAGCCCGCCCGGGCGGCAAGTGGAACCCTTTTCCGACCAACCTCTCTTTTGGTGGAGTAAACCGATGGGTCGGGGAGATGGACGGCGCGTAAAAATTCACCGAATGTTAACGAAGTCCGTTCGGCGGGGACTTCTAAAAAACTTTATACTTGTAAAGCAGTACGTACCGAGGCTGGCCGCTTTCCCGGGCGGCCCATTGGTTCACCCTTAACCGGCACCCGCATGTTTACCATCCTGTTTCCCACCGACTTCTCCCAGCCGGCCGCCCACGCCCTGGAATACGCCGTTTCCCTCACCGAAAAGATCGGCGGCAAATTGCTGTTGCTGCACGCGGTGCCCGTGCCGCTGCAAGACCCCAACACGTTCTTCAAGGCGTCGGAGGTGTACAGCAAAGACGAAGCAAAGGCCAAACTCGACGCCCTGCAACGGCAGCTAGCCACCCGGGTGCCCTGCGAAGCCGTGCTCAAGATCGGCCACTCGGTCACCGAGGCCGTAGACCTGATGCAACAGTCAGTCGTGGACCTGGTGGTGATCGGTACGCGGGGCGCGGGCAGCACCCCCGATCCGCTGGTGGGCAGCACTACGGCGGGGCTCATCGAAAAGTCGCCGCGGCCCGTGCTGGTGATCCCGGCCGCCGCCGCGTTCGTGGCGCCGCAACGCATCGTGCTGGCCGCCGACCTGCGGGAAACAAACCGTACCGCGCTGGAACCGCTGGTTGCCTTTGCCCGCCTGTTTGGGTCGGAGGTGCTGGTGGTAAACGTGTCCACCCGGGCGGGAGGGCTTCCCGAAGAAAAGTCGGTGGTGGCCCTGCAATTGGAAGACTACCTGGGGGACGTGCCCAGTTCGGTGCACGTGGTGGTGCACGACGACGTGGCCGAGGGACTCGAAAACTTCGTGCTGGAAAAAAGGGCCCACCTGCTGGTCCTGGTGGCCCGGAAGCACGGCTTTTTCACCTCGCTGTTCCACGACAGCGTCACCCGCAAAATGACCCTGCACGCCCAGGTGCCCCTGCTGGCCCTGGTGGAAGGGTAAAAAGGCAGCCTCCTATTCCTCCAAAATTCGTTTTACCACCATGAAACGGCGCCGGTAGCCCGCCTTTGCCAGGGAGTCGAATTTGACGTACGGCGCTTTGGCGCCCGACGAGGAGTGGATGAACTTGATGTCGTCGCCCTTGTTCTCCACCACGATGCCGGCGTGGCCCACCTCCTGGCTGTCTTCACTGGTGCCCGTAAAGAAAATCAGGTCCCCGGGCCTGGCTTCCTTTTCCGGCACTTCCTGGCCTTCCTTGATCATGTACTGCGTGGACGGCGGCAGGTCAATGGCAAAATTCTTGAACACGTGGGCGATGTAGCCCGAGCAGTCAAATCCGTCGTTGCCCTGCCCGCGGGGCCGGTAAGGCGTGCCCAGGAAGGTGATGGCGTAGTTGACCACCTCGTCGCGCAATCCGCGCGCCGGCGGCACCTGCTCGGTGGCTTGCGCCGCGAGTTGCGGCTGCGGCGCGTCGTTGCCCTTGCCCCAGCGGTAGCCCACGGCAATGCCGGCCAGGAAGCCCACCAGGAGCAGGGCCAGCGCCCCGATCAGCAGGGGACGGTTCGTCTGCCGGTCGTGCCAGTCGCCCAGCGAATAGTTACCGGATCCTTCGAGAGAGGTCGCTTTCATGTGCATGAGGGTGAGTGCCTGACAACATTTGTTTCTGCTGCCCGATGGCCGCCAGTTGTTTGCGGTCCAAGCCGTACACGTCGCGGCGCAGGTTGAGCCGGCCGGCCTGGTCCACCCAGGCGGTGTGGTACGTAACGGCAATGGGCAGTTTACGCTGCAAATCCACCCGCTTCGGTTCCTTCAGGCGGGTGTATTGGTTCATTTTACCGGCGTTCCACCCGTTATTGCCCGCCAGCAGGTAGTTTGCCAGTTCGTCGGGCCGCTCCACCCGGATGCAGCCGTGGCTGAGGGCGCGGTCCTTTGATTGGAAAAGGAACGAAGCCGGCGTATCGTGCAGGTAGATGAACAGCGGATTGGGCAGCATGAACTTCATCCGTCCCATCGGGTTGGCTTCCCCCGGCCGCTGCACGATGCGGTACTTGAACGTTTCGGGGTCCAGGTTGCGCCAGTCAACCTCCCGCGGGTCGAGCTGCCTGGCCTGCACGGTGTCCCAACTGTCGTAGAGCACCATGTTCCGTTCGCGGAGGTAGTTGGGGTTGCGCCCGAGCACCGGCAGGATTTCCTCCCGGGCAATGGTGAGCGGAATGGTCCAGTCGGGGCTGAAGATGATGTATTCGAGGGTATCGGTAAAAATGGGCGTCACCGCGTATTCGTTCCCAACGATCACGCGCATGTGCAAAAGCTCGGTTTCGTTTTCGTACACCTTCAGTTCGGAGCCGGGCACGTTCACCGACACGTAGCGGTCACCGAGGCTTTCGGGCTGCCACCGGAGCCGCTCCAGGTTGATCTGGAGGGTCTGGATTACGTCGGCGGCGGGCCGGTTGAGGGCTATCCCCGTGGAATCATCCACGACGCCAGTGGTATCGAGGCCGTTGAGTTGCTGAAATTGTTTAAGGGCGGTGCCCAGGTGGTCCGGCCGGCCCGGTTGCCCGGAAGCGGCCCGCGCCGTGTCCATTAAGCCGTAGAATGCCAGCCGGTTCCGCAACTGGTCGTCCGACAGGTGGCCCGCCGTCCGGGTGCCCGTAAGCGAGGCATTGCCGGGCGACTCCTCTCCCCGGGCAGCGGCGCGGTAACGGGCCAGTTGGGCCTTCAGCCGCCCGTACTGGGGATTGTTGGGCAACAGTTCGAGCAACGACTGCCGGATGGTTTTGCGTTCGAGGGCTTTGCGCAGGTGGGCATTCAGATCAACCCGCCGGGGGTGGGCAATCCAGTTGGTATCCAGGGCGTGCGGGTCAATGCGGCCGGTCAGCAGGTGGGAGGCGTATTTGAGGTACTCGGTGGTCGCCAGCAGGTCGAGTTGCGCCAGGCTCTTCTCGCGGTTGATCGAAGTATCGCGCCGCGCCGTCTCCCGGAGCCGGCGGAGTTCGGCCACGCGGTATGCTTCGGGGTCCAGTCCTTCCGCACCGGCACTGTCGAGGGCCGCCAGCAGCGAATCCACCGCGGGGAAGAGGCTGTCGGCCTGGTTCCAGGCGGGTTCGTAGTTCCGGTCGCGGTAAAACCCTTCCAGTTCCCGTTGCTGCCCGGCGCGGAGTTCCAGGCGGGTAAAGTAGCCGGTGCCTTTCAGGGAATCCACGGTGGCGCGTAACTCATCCCCGGCGGCACTCCGCTCCTGCTGCGCACTGCCGCAGGCAAAAGCCAGGGCGGCAAGCACCAGACACCCCCAAACGTGCATTCCCGTTTTCATAGCCCTTATATACGCGGATGACCGGCGCGGGTTCCCGGGCGGGGAGGGCGGGGCAGCGGGCAAAGGGTGTTACTGCATGCCATGTTCATTCCTTCACTCCACCCCTTTGCGCTCCATCCTGAAACGAAAAAAGCCTGCTGTTAGGCAGGCTTTCGTGGTTTAGCTCGTAGATTAGCTGGCAAAGGGTCGCTGTGCGTAGACCTCATCGGGAGCAACTCCCGGTTTCACGGGGTACTTCTTCATGATGGCCTGCACGGCTTTGTCAACCTGCTTCTGCAGGCGGTTGACATTGTCGACGTCGCCCTCGATGGAGCCACGCCAGATCAGTTCGTTGGTCTGGTTGTCAATGACGTCCAGCACCAGCGTACCGGCAGTGTACGTGTATTCGCGGTTAAAGCCGCCTCCCCACGGGCCGCCCCACATGCCAGGCCAGCCCCAGCCCCAGCGGTAGGGCATGATGCCCCAACCGAAGCCGTAGAAGGGATGCGGATTGAAATTGCTCGATTGCTGCCTTTTCTTCTCCGTAAAGGTGTGGTACTGCACCAGCAGGTCAGGTTGCGCCTGGTTGCGGACGATGCCCCGCTTGACGAATTCCTGCTCCACGGCGTATTTGATATTCCGATCAATCAACTTGCTGTCGTACACCGGGTTCTTCACCTTCACCTCGGCGGGAAGCCAACCGAACGTTTTGTACTGGCTAAAATTGGCACTCCGGTCCAAATCCGTGCTCACCAGCGAAGCACATCCGCTCAGGCTCACTAGCAGGGCCAGAACGATTACTGCGTAACTTCTCATGAATGAACGATGTTTAAATTATGATTAAACTAATAAACTGGCTTCATTGATATAACACAAGCCAGGGTAGAATACGTTCAATACACGAAAAGAAAAAGGGTTAGAAGTGAGGTAAATAAGTAAAATTATGCGCTTTGTTACGGTAGCTCGGGGCGTTTAAAATAAAACGGGACCGGTATGGGAAATATTGCACTATTGGGCTAAATTCTGCCCCGGCCTATTTCACTAAACGCGTAAAAAGCAAAAGAGCCCAAACATCATGCCAGGGCTCTTTTGCAGTAACAAAGGTGCGTAAAAAAAGGGACTTGTCCCGTGTCTATTTCGCCTTGCGTATGTAGATGTTGCCGTTCATGTTTTTAAAGAGCATTTCCGGGCCGCCCCCGTTGATCTTGCCGTAGATCCAGTTGTCAATGCTTACCTTGTACACGCCGCTGTCGTTGCGTTTCTCTTCCTTCTGGTTCCGTTTATCGATGGCCATGTCGTAATCGGTAAACACTTCCCCGTGTTCGGATTTGATCTTCGGCGAGGCTTTGACGTTTCCCGTGAAGGTAACGTCCACGTCGCCGTTCAGGGTGGTAAAGGCCATGGGCGTATCGGAGGATGCCTCGGCGAACTTCACCACAAGGTCGCCGTTCACCGTGTTGGCTACCACCGAGCCCGAAATGTTGGTGAGGGTTATGCCGCCGTTCACGTTGCTTATTTCCATGGCTCCCGATACGTTTTCGGCCGTGATTTCGCCGTCATTGACCGTACTCAGGTCCAGGGCGCAGCGGCGGGGTACGCGGATGGTCAGATTGATTTTGTGATTAGGGCCACCCGCACTGACGGTGACTTTGTTCGCACTTTCGCGGGCACTGAGTTCAAAGCCGCTGTTGGTAATGCGTTTCATGCCCTGCGCGTTGGCTTTGGGGGCTTCGGGTTCCCGGCGCCCCGGCACATCCGCCGCTACCAGCACTTCTTTGCCGTCGTAACCGATTACGTGAATTGAACCATTCATGATATCCACTTTGAGCGTAGCCGGTTTGCCGGGGTCACTCAGGGCAACGGTCAGTTGTTCTTTGTCGTCCTGCGCCCACACGGGTTGCAGCATCAGGAAGAGGGCAGTGTACGAGATATATTTAAAGAGTGTGTACATGGAAAGGAGCTTTAAAAGGGGTGAGGGTGTCGTAAATGCGTTATTTGGTCTTTTTTACGGTAATGTCGCCGTTGAGCGTCTGGAAGCTGTGCTCGGGGCCGCCCTTGCCGACGCGCAGGCCGGCGCCGCTCCGGTAGTGGTACGCGTTGCCCTTGGTGGCGTGCTTGGTCTGCTCGACGGTGGCCGACAGTTGTTCTACCGCCTCGAAATCCGTGTAGGCTTCCCCGTTTTGGGTCTTGAACCGCAGGTCGGCCGAGAGGGAGGCCGGGTAACTCACGGCAATGTTGCCGTTGATGGTCTTGTAGGAGCAGGCCTGGGACGGGTTTTGCCGGTAGGTCACTTCAATTTCGCCGTTGACGGTGTGCGCCTTGGTGGGGCCCGCCAGGCCCGTCAGGTACAGCGGCCCGTTCACGTTGGAAGCGTGCACCACGCCCTGCGTTTTGTCCACCCGCAGGTCGCCCTCATTGATGGTGGAGACGAACAGGTGCGTGCGGGCCGGCACCCTGATCTTGAAGTGGAACGCGTAGGAGTAGTCCCGGTCCCAGTGCGTGTTGTTCTCCGAATAGCGCCGCCAGCCGGTAGGGCCGCGGCGGTAGAGCATCGGCCCGTCAATGAACACCAGTACGCTGTCTCCGGCCTGTTCGATGCCCAGCTTTACTTCCTGCTTGGCCCGGGCGAGGTCGTCGGCCGTTTTGCCTTTGACGGTTTTTTCGACCTGGAGCTGTATGGTGTTGCCGTCGTAGGCTTCCACCACCACGTCGCCGTTGATGTTATCCACTTGCAGCACCGGGTTGCTTCCCCCGTTGCGAAAGGAGATGTCTTTGGTGATGGTTTCTTTTTCTTCCTGGCCCAGCGCCAGGTAAGCCGAGCCGAGGCAGAGGGCGTAGATGATGAAGTTTTTCATGGGTGAAAGGTTTGGTGGTGAGTAGGGCAGGGGCGATGAAGGCAATGAGGTTCCCGGCCGGCGCCGCCCGGGAGGCCGTCTGTGTAAATGGTGCGAATGAGTAGGGTGTTACAGCAGGACGCGGATGCTGCTTTCCAGCTTTTCCTTTACGTACACGTCGGTGCCCTGCCGGCGGAGCAGTTCGCGCAGGGGCGCCACCGACCGTTTTTCGTGCAGGGCCACCATGGCGTCGGCCAGGGCCACCTGCACCAGCGGCGATTCCTGCTGGGCAATCGAGCGGACCAGGCCTTCCCGCACGGCCGGGTCGTCGGCAAACCGGAACAAGGCCTCGACCGTCACCAGGCGTACGTTCACGTTTTCGTCGTGGTTGAGGGTAAAGAGCAGGGCTTTGATTACCCGGTCGTCGGCTTGTTGCAGGTCGCTGGTGTAACCCACCGCCTTCAGCCGGTCCGTGGCCGACGACTGGCTGATGAGCGTCAGCACCATGTCCCGGCGGCCGGATTCGCCCGCATCGGCGATCTGTTCCGTACCCGCGGGTTCGGCCGTTTTGGGGGCAAACCAGTACCCGGCGGCCCCGCCGGTCAGCAGCATGGCGATCCCGAAAGCCAGCCGGCCCGCCAGGGGCGAGGCCCACGCCAGTTCAAACCAGTTCCGCAGCCACGCCAGGGCCGGCGGCGACGTCTTGGTGCGCTCCTGCCTGTAGCCCGCCAGCATTGCCTGGAAGTCGGCCTGCATCTTCGCCCCGTCGGGCTCGGGTACCGGCAGGACGGCCAGTTGCCGGTGCAGTTGCCGGTAGTGGACGGCTTCGCGGCGACAATCGGCGCAGCCGGCCAGGTGCTTTTCCAGCATTCCCTCCTCGGCCGGCGTCAGCGCGTCGCCGGTAGCCAGGGCCAGCACGGTCCGTTCACAACTGATAGCTTCGTTCTCTAAGGAGTTCATGGTATATCGTTTTCAAATCTTGCATGGCCCGGTGCACCCGCACCTTCACGGCGCCCTCCGTACAATCGAGAATCCGGGCAATTTCCTCGTATTTCAGTTCCTGGTAGCGGCTCAGGGTCAGCACCTCCCGCTTGTCAACGCTCAGTTTTTGCAGGGCCACCTGCAACAGGTGCAGTTCCTGCTCTTTCTGCACCTCCGCATCCGCCTGGGTACCGTCGGTCACCTTGTCGCTCCAGGCGTCGAGGTCCTTGCTGAACCGGAACTTGCCCGCCTTCCGGAAGTGGTCGGCGCTCACGTTGCGGGCCAGGTGGTACATCCAGGTAATGAACCCTTCGCCCGTAAAGGTGTGCCGGTACTTCAAAATGCGTTCAAACACGTTCTGCACCAGGTCCTGGCTTACTTCCCGTTCCCCCGTCATGCGGTAGAAGAAGGTGTACAGCTTGCGGGAGTACCGGCCAAACAACTCCCCCAACCGGTCGAGGCGTCCCGCTTTTACTTCCTGCATGAGTTGATTGTCGTCGGGCTGTTGCAAGCGTGGTCTTCTTTGGCGTATCCGGAGAGGGAAACCCGGGTTCGGGACCGAGGTTACAGAAAAAAATGAAAAAAGTTTATGATCTCCCCGGTCACGTTCATCATCATGTCCAAGACTTTTTAAGAAGTGGTCAGTGAGACACTGACCACGGCGGCAGTGACGCGGACCACGGCCCAGAACCACGCTTATCAAGGTTCCTGCGCCGCCTTTCCCACGCGCCGCCGTCAGTGTCCCACTGAGTATGTGATTAGCGCCTTCCCTTGTGGATACGCAGTGAGCAGCCAGGCAGTGAGCAGGCGCTGTTGGTTACGAGGCCGTATCGTTCTTTCGGCAGCGGTGGTGTCGCGGCGGGCAGGCCCCCTTACGCGCTGGTATCGTTACGCGTTAGTATCGTTGTTTCGGCACCGGTGGTGTCGCGGCGCGTGGGCCCGGCCCAATGGCGAGGGGCGGGTTGATTAGTGGGGGGAAGCATCATTGGGCCTAGACTTTTTTGGTTCTTTTTGGGGCAATGCCAAAAAGAACAAACCCTACTTCCCGCAATGATTGACCGATCACCATCCCCTTACAAATCATCCTGTCTCCACCCCATCCATTACAACTAACCCCGTCCGCCTCAAATACGCCCATACGCTAATCACATACCCCACTGACGGCTCAATAAGGAACACCCCCAATTCATCATGCCTTTTATTTCATCCTGTGCATCATGGTCAGAAACAGCCGAGGCCCCGTTGGGGAACGGGGCCTCGGCAGTGGGATGGGAGGGCTTGGTTAAATGTCCTCTTCAATTACGTCGGGGAGGATTTGTTTTTGCACCTGGACGGTGACCTTGTCTTTGTGTTTACTCAACTGTTTGCGCATGGCTTCTACGGCCAGGTCGGCGGCGGCTTCAAAGGAAGCTGCTTTTTCCCGGGCGAAGAGCCGGCTGCCGGGCACGTTTACCGTAAATTCAAATACCTTGTTCTCTTTGGTTTCGTCCTTTTGCAGTCGCAGCACTACGTCGCCGCTGATGATTCGCCCGTGGAAGGTGTCGAGTTTGTCAGCTTTCTTCTGGATGAACGTGAGTAACTTCTGGTCGGCATCGAAATGAACGGATTGCATCTGAAGTTTCATAGTACTAAAAGTTAGAGTTAAACATAGCTCAAAAAATGAGTTTCTAGTGCGTTGAAAGGTTGCTGCGCGGCATCGGGTACTGGATTGGGGTGGGAGAATGGTTCGCGGGGACGCTTACCCCTTCGGGTGCGCCTTTTCGTAAATTTCTTTGAGCCGGGTGATCGAGTGGTGCGTGTACACCTGGGTAGCGGCAAGGCTGGTGTGGCCGAGCAGGTCCTTCACCGCGTTGAGGTCGGCGCCCCGGTTGAGCAGGTGCGTGGCAAACGTGTGCCGGAGCACGTGGGGGCTGCGTCTTTCGTGCGTGGTGGCCAGATCGAGGTATTTGCGGACGAGGCGGTAGATCATCATCGGGTACGCCTGCTTGCCGTCGTCGGTGACGATCAACCAGGGTTCGGCACAAGTAAGGGCTTTTCGGCAATCGAGGTAGTGACTGATGCGGCCCGTCAGGCTGGCGGGAATGGGGATGATGCGCTGTTTGTTGCGTTTGCCGGTCACTTTGATGGTTCGTTCGGCCAAACTTACTTCGTGGTCCCGCAGCCCGATCATCTCCGAAAGGCGCATGCCGGTGCCGTAGAGCAGTTCCATCACGAGCCGGTCGCGGACGCCGCCGAATTCGGCCGGAAATTCAAACGTATCTAAGATCTGGTTCAATCGGCTCTCCTCCACGAAGGGCGGCAGGGGCTTGCCCACCTTGAGCGACTTGACCTTGAGGGTGGGATCGTCGTGCACCACGCCCTTTTTGAGCAGGTACTTGTAAAACGCCCGGAGGGTGGCAATCTTGCGGTTGACGGACTTGGGGCTGATGCCGCCGTCCACGAGGGAGACGATCCAGCCGCGCACCGACAAAAAATCGGCAAGCTCCGGCTCTTTGAATTCGCCGCTGTCTTTGAGATACGTGTGAAACTGCGTGAGGTCCGTCTGGTACGAGGTCAGCGTGTGGGGGCTGCACCGTTTTTCGTACTGGAGGTATTTGAGGAAGGAATCAATCATGCCAGTATCACGAAGCTTTACTCCTTCGTGATACTAACATAACCAAAAAATAATATAAAGGGTGAATTCAGGCTTAGGAATTTTCTTCAGCCCGCATCTTTTCGCGGTAAGCCGCACGGATTACGGTGGTTCTCCGGGCAATGGAAGGCTTCTCAAAATACGTCCGGGAACGCAGTTCCTTCAGAACACCGGTTTTTTCGAACTTCTTCTTGAAGCGCTTCAGGGCTTTGTCGATGGATTCGTTTTCTTTTATGTTGATGATGATCATAGAGATAGTAAATTCTGTAACCAAAAGGACTGCAAATTTAGCACAATGGTTACAATTAGCAAATGTTTTTATTTCAATATATTCCGGGCAATCACCAGCTTCTGAATTTCCGAGGTGCCTTCGCCGATGGTGCAGAGCTTGGCATCGCGGTAGAATTTCTCCACGGGGAAGTCTTTGATGTAGCCGTACCCGCCGAACACCTGCACGGCTTCGTTGGCCACCTTTACCGCCACTTCGGAAGCGTAAAACTTCGCCATGGCGGCCTGCGTGGTCACGCTTTGCCCCAGGTCCTTGCGTTCGGCCGCGTAGTAGGTCAGCAGCTTGGCCGCTTCGATCTCGGTAGCCATTTCGGCCAGCTTGAAGGAAATGGCCTGGAACTGCGAAATGGGCTTGCCGAACTGCTGCCGCTCCTTGGCGTACTGCAAGGCGGCCTCGTAGGCACCTTGCGCCGTACCCAGGCTGAGCGCCGCAATCGAGATGCGGCCGCCGTCCAGGATTTTGAGGGCCTGCACGAACCCGTCGCCGACCTCGCCGAGCATCTGGCTTTTGTGCACCCGGCAGTCCTGGAAGACCAGTTCGGTCGTCTCGGAGGCCCGCATGCCCAGCTTGTCTTCTTTCTTGCCGGCCGAAAAGCCCGGGGTGCCCTTTTCAATGACGAACGCCGAGGCGTTGCGCGAGGTGTTGGGTTCGCCGGTGCGGACCACCACCACGGCCACGTTGCCGGATTTGCCGTGCGTAATGAAGTTCTTGGCGCCGTTGATGATCCAGTGGTCGCCGTCGGGCACGGCCGTGGTGCGCATGTTGCCGGCGTCCGAACCCGTATTGGGCTCGGTCAGGCCCCACGCCCCGATCCACTCGCCGGTAGCCAGCCTGGGCAGGTAGGTTTGCTTCTGCGCCTCGTTGCCGAACAACAGGATGTGGTTGGTGCAAAGCGAGTTGTGGGCGGCCATGGAGAGGCCGATGGCCGGGTCCACGCGGGAGATTTCGGCAATGGCCGTTACGTACTCCTGGTAGTTGAGCCCCGATCCGCCGTAGTTTTCCGGGACGAGCACGCCCATCAGGCCCAGCTCACCGAGTTCGTGAAACACGTGCGCGGGAAACTCCTGCGTTTCGTCCCACTGCCTGACGAAAGGACGTACTTTTTTTTCGCAATATTGCCGTACCGTCTGGGCAATGGCTTCTAAATTACTGGTTACTTCGAGCAGCATAATGAGTAAAATCTGACCGTAAAGGTAGGGAGTTATTACGTAATGAATTTGATTGTTTCAATTCCGTATTGATATACTCCAATAACGGAAAGTAACCGACCGGGGGCTAGTGCTGTTTTAAACGGCGTCCGGCGCCGCAAGGCCAATACGTTTACGTCTTTTTTTACCCCTTTGGGCGAAGAACATTCGCCGCGGCCCGTGTAATATTTTTGTTCGCATCTGCTTATCTTCAGCTCCGGTTCCGGCGGTTGTGAACTACCCAAACCCTGTCTGTACATGCACCATCGAATCTTGTTTTCAGGGCTGCTGGCCCTGCTGCCTCTCTTCCCGGCGGCCTTCGCGCAAACGAAGGGCGACCCTGCCCGGTGGGAAAGTGACATGGCGGCTTTCCGGCGGGCCGACAGCTTGCAACCGCCGCCCGCCAAAGGCATTCTGTTCACGGGCAGTTCTTCCATCCGGCTCTGGCACGACCTCGCCGACCGCTTTGCCGGCCGTAAAGTCATCAACCGCGGCTTCGGCGGCTCGTGGCTTTCGGACGTGGTCCATCTCTTCCCGAACCTCGTGGTGCCGTACCGCCCGAAGACCATCGTGGTGTACGCCGGCGAGAATGACATTGCCGACGGCCGGACGGCCGAAATGTTGCTGGGGGACGTGGAGACGTTGCTGGCGCTGCGGCGGCAACACCTGCCGAAAAGCAAACTGGTCTTCCTCTCGCTCAAGCCCAGCCCGAGCCGCGCCGAAAAGCTGGAGGAGGTGCGCAAAGCCAACACGCTGATCCGGGAGCGGCTCGCCGGGGAAAAGCGGGCCGTGTTCGTGGATGTGTTCACGCCGATGCTCGACGCCGGCGGCAAGCCCCGCGAAGAACTCTTCGGCCCCGACCGGCTCCACATGAACGACAAAGGCTACGACCTGTGGACGACCGTGCTGACGCCTTATTTATAATTCCTACGTCCAAAGTAGCCGGTTCCGGGCCTCTTGTCTGACACCTTATAAGGTTCACCACGGAGACAAGGAGGAACTGAACCGCAAGGCTCGCAATAGAGACGCAAAGGACGCAAAGAATTACGCGTTCCCCTTGCGGTCCTTGCGTCTCCTTTGCGCCCTTTGCGGTTCAGTTTATTTTCTTCGTGGCGACCCTTTTTCCACTAAAACCTTTACTGTTCATTCACCCCACTTTTAACCTTTACTTCCCATGAAAGCAATTCAAGTATCGGCGTACGGGGGCCCGGAGGTGCTGGCCTACGGCGACGTGGCCGTGCCCCAGCCCAAAGCTGGCGAGGCCCTGGTGCGAATCGGCGCCATTGGCGTCAACTTCATTGACGTGTACCACCGCACGGGCCGCTACCCGGGCAACCCGCCCTTTACGCCCGGCATGGAAGCGGCCGGCGTGGCAGAAGCCGTAGGACCGGACGTGACCGACCTTAAACCGGGTGACCGCGTGGCCTACGCCATGACGCTGGGCAGCTACGGGGAATACGCCGTGGTACCGGCCGCCAAACTGGTGCCCGTGCCCGACGGGGTAAGCGACCAGCAGGCGGCGGCCCTCATGCTCCAGGGCATGACGGCGCACTACCTGGCCCGCAGTACTTATCCCATTCAGCCGGGCGATACGGTGCTGGTCCACGCCGGGGCGGGCGGCGTCGGGCTGCTGCTGACGCAGATCGCCAAACACGCCGGCGGACGGGTCATCACAACGGTGTCTACGGAGGAAAAGGCGGCGCTTTCCCGGGAGGCCGGCGCCGACCACGTCATCTTGTACACGGAAACGGATTTTGAGGCGGAAGTCAAGCGGATCACGGAAGGCAAGGGGGTACACGCCGTGTACGACGGGGTAGGCAAAACCACGTTCGACAAAAGCCTGAACTGCCTGCGGCCCCGCGGCTGCATGGCCCTCTTCGGCGCTTCGAGCGGCCCGGTGCCACCCCTTGACCCCCTCGTGCTCAGCGGCAAAGGCTCCCTGTTCCTGACGCGGCCTACCCTGGCCCACTACGCCCTCGACCGGCAGGAACTGCTCTGGCGGGCCTCTGACCTGTTCGGCTGGCTGGCCGGCGGCTCCCTGAAGCTACGCATCGAACACACCTACCCGCTGGCCGACGCCGCCCGGGCGCACCGCGACCTCGAAGGCCGCGCCACGACGGGTAAGTTGCTGTTGCTGCCAGGGTGACAGTAAGCAATAGGCAGTCGGCAATACGCGTATGTTGCCTACTGCCCACTGCCCACTGTCTACTTATTCACTCTTGTACACCACACCGTCCTTCATCACGAAGGTGACGTTGCGCATGGTTTTGATGTCCTGCAAGGGGTTGCCGTTCACGGCCACGATGTCGGCCAGCTTGCCGCCTTCCACCGAGCCGAGTTGGTCTTTCATGCCCACCAGTTCGGCCGCCACGAGGGTAGCCGACTTGATGGCCTCCATCGGCGGCATGCCGGCTTCCACCATGAACTCGAATTCCAGGGCGTTCTTGCCGTGCAGCGAAACGCCCGAATCCGTGCCGAAGGCAATCTTGACGCCGGCTTTGTAGGCTTTGGCAAAAGTGCCCTGGATTTGCGGCCCGACCGCCAGGGCTTTGGGCACCACCACCGGGGCGTAGTAGCCGGGTACTTTGGCCGAGTCGGCCACGGTGCGGCCCGCCAGGATGGTGGGTACGTAGTAGGTGCCGTTCTTCTTGCAGAGGGCAATGGTCTCGTCGTCCATGTACGTGCCGTGCTCAATGGAAGTCACGCCGGCCCGGATGGCCCGTTTCATGCCTTCGGCGCCGTGGGCGTGGGCGGCCACCTTGAAGCCGTAGTCCCGGGCCGTCTCGATTACGGCTTTCAGTTCTTCCTCGGTAAACTGCGGCCCGGAGGCGTCTTTGGCGAGGCTCAGCACGCCGCCCGTGGCCGTGATCTTGATCAGGTCGGCGCCTTCCTTGTACCGCTGCCGGACGGCTTTGCGGCAGTCTTCGGGGCTGTTGGCAACGCCCTGCTCGGGGCCCGGGTCGCCCATCAGGTCGCGGCGGAAGCCGTTGGTGGGGTCGCCGTGGCCGCCGGTGGTGGCAATGGTTTTGCCCGACGTGAAGATGCGCGGCCCCGGCACGAAGCCCCGGTTGACGGCGTTGCGCAGGGCAATGTTGGCGCCCGTGCCGCCCAGGTCGCGGACGGTCGTAAAGCCGGCCATCAGGGTCGTGCGGGCGTGTTTGGCGCCTTCCAGGGCCAGGTCCGCGGGGTTCTGCACGAACCGGTTGATGGCGCCGCCCTTGCTGGTTTCACCCTCCAGGTGCACGTGCATGTCCATCAGGCCGGGCATCACGGTTTTGTTTTTCAGGTCCACCACCTGGTCGCCGGCGGCCGGGGCCGTGTAGCCGCGGTCCACCCGCACGATGCGGTTGCCCTTCACCACCACGGTCACCTGCGACTGGGGCTGGTTTTGCAGGCCGTCAATGAGGGTGCCGCAGTGCAGGAGGGTAGTCGGCTGGGCCAGGGCGGGAAAGGCAAGGAGTACAAATACAATCAGGGCGTAAAGTTTCTTCATGGAAGGGTTGCAGGGTTGGTAAGGATTACGAACATCGAACATCAAGCATCGAAGGGGGCCTTAGCTCGTGTGGTCCACCACGATTTTCCACTTACCCGCTATTTTTCGCCAGAACAGCGTGAAATAGCCGCTGGCGTCGCCTTGCTGGGGACGGGTGAGGAAGAAACGGCCGATCACGAAGGCGGCGTCCTTGCCCGTTACGTCCACGGTGAGGAGCTCGAAGCGGAGGGTGCCCCGCGCCGCCGCGTCGGGGTAACGCTTGCGGTAGCGGTCCAGCGTGTTCTGCCAGCCGTACGTAATGCCTCCCGAACCAATAAACTTGAGGGAGTCCGACTGCCAGTAGCCCTGCATGAACTGGTCGAGGTCGCCGCTGTTCCAGGCTTTGGTCTGCGCATCCATCACTTGCCGGATGGCCTTTTGGTCAGCGGCCGTTTGGGCCCACGAGGACAGGGAAAAAAACAGGAGGAAGACGAGGGGAAATGCTTTTGCCATTCGGGAAGGGTTGAACGGGCAATATAGAGAAAAAGCCAAAAAACCGCCGGACTGCCGCCGTGCCCGTACCGGCCAACCTTACCGCACCTCAATGCCCAGGGCCCGGTAGCGGTCCAGCACCCCGGCCGGCGTGGCCGCGTCGGTAATGAGCAGGTCAATTTCACCGGGAGGCGCCACCACGAACGACTCCACCGGGCCGATCTTGTCGGCGCTGGCCAGGGCCACCACCTGCGCCGCCGCCCGGATCATGGCCCCTTTCACCTGCGCCTCCTCGCGGTCGGGCAGGGTAAGGCCCCATTCGTGGTGCAGGCTGCACACGCCGAGCATGCACCAGTCGGCGCGCAGCCCCCGGAACGTCTCGATGGTTTCGGCGCCGACCGTCACCCGGGCCCCTTTCAGCAGCTTGCCGCCGGCCAGCACCACTTCCACGCCCGGGTGGTCGGCCAGTTGCAGGGCAATGGGCGGACTGTTGGTGAACACCGTGGCCCGCAGGCTTTCCGGCAGCAGCCGGGCAATCTGGAGGGTGGTGGTGCCGCCGTCGAGGATGATGAGCTGCCCGTTGACCGGCAGGGCCGCCGCCTTCCGGGCAATCTCCCCCTTTTCGCGTTCGGCGTAGTGTTCCCGGTCGCGGAAGGAGAGGGGCAGGGTGGACTTGGGCAGCGCCCCGCCGTGTACTTTGGTGAGCAGGCCAGCGTCGGCGAGTTCCTTGAGGTCGCGGCGGATGGTGTCCTCCGAAACCCGCAGTTCCTGGCTCAGGTCGGCGGAAAGTACCTTCTGGGTCCGTTGCAACCGGAGCAGAATCGCTTCGAAACGTTCTTCTTTCAGCATTTGCGGTTTTGTGCGTGTTTTCGGTAAATATACCAAGAATTATGCTTGTGTTTGCGTTTTTAATTTCCTATCCTTGCCGTATTACTTTACAAAGCGGCATAAAAACGCAAAAATTGAATTTGTATGCAAACGAAGGAAAGCGCGGGGTTCCGGGCGGTGGTATTTGACATGGACGGCGTGTTGATTGATACGCGTACGCCCATCGAGGCGTTCTGGCACCACCACGCCGGGCAGCACCACATCACCATCAGCCCGGAAGTGATGGAGGGCAAGGTGCACGGGTGCCCGGCCCGCCAGACGGTGGCGCAGGTGTTCGGGCACCTCTCCGAAGCCGAAAAGGCGGACCTGCTGGAGGCGTGCGAGGTGTTTGAAAACGAGATGCAGTACGTACCCATGCGCGGCGTGCAGGCGTTGCTCGGGCAGTTGAAAGGCGCCGGGATTGCCACGGCCCTGGTTACTTCTTCGCTGCTGCCGAAGGTGCACAAGGTGCAAAAGGCGTTGGCGCTGGAAGGGGCGTTTGATGCCATCGTCACGTCGGACCTGGTGCCGCGGGGCAAGCCGGACCCGGCCTGTTACCTCCTGGCGGCCGAACGGCTGGGGCTGCCGCCCGGGCAATGCATTGCCTTCGAAGATGCGTACAGCGGCGTGCGGGCGGCGGCCGGCGCGGGCATGTTCACGGTGGGGGTAGGCCCGGCCCGGCAGGAAGCGCTGCTCAAAGAGGTCGGGGCAAAGCTGCTCGTGCCTCATTTCGGGGACGTAAAGCTGCGGAACGAGCCGGATGGTACTTTATCATTTTATTTGAATGAACAGGTTGCTTTGCCCCTGGTTATCAAGTAGCATTAAGGAATTTCACGCAGAGGGGAGTTTCAGGCAAAGGCGGATTTCACGCAAAGGCCTTTAGACTTGCCAAGTAGGATAAAAGCAATAACATTGGGCCAAGAAAAGAAGCACCCCTGCCGGCACATTACCCAAAGGCTTAGGCCAGGAACCTATTTTGCGATTTAATCCGGCAGGGGAACTTCAGCCAAAAGCTCAAATAGAAATTCAGGACACGCTTCTACTGGATAAGCACTGCCAGTAGAGAGCTTGATCCTACTAGCAAGGTATTGAGCAAGGGGCTGAATCGCTTCTAGTGAACGAGTCGTAAAGTTAACCCATTCCGTGAGCATGCAAGACAACCCACTACACTCTAACCAGACACACTACAATTTCTTCATCGGCATTGATGTTTCTAAACAGCACCTGGACCTGGCCTTACTGGTAGGCGGGCGCGTGATCAACAGTATGCGCATAGAAAACCAGCCCAAGGCCATTGGCGCCGCTCTCCAAAAGCTTATCACCAGTCATGGGGTGGTAGTCAAGCAATGCCTGTTCTGTCTGGAACACACGGGCATCTACTCTAATGACCTGGTAGGCCTGCTTGAGCAGCAAGAGTTAGCTATCTGGCTGGAACACCCCTTGCAGATCAAGTACTCGCTGGGCATGCAGCGAGGCAAGAACGACAAGATTGACGCTCAGCGCATTGCCCAGTATGCCTACAAGAACCGCGAAAGTGTTCGCCTCTGGAAGCCCACTCGTAAACTCCTCACCCAGCTTCAGCACCTAACGCGGCTAAGAGAGCGCCTGCTTTCGGCCAACAATACGCTCAAGGTGGCCCTCTCGGAGGGCAAACCCTTCTCTGACAAAGACACCCACCAGTTGCTCACCCAGTTGCTCACCAAGCATTGCCCCAGCTCGTTAGCCGCTCTAAAGAAGGACCTGCAAGCCGTTGAAAAACAGATTCAGCAACTCATCGACTCAGATGAGCACCTGAGCCAGCTCTTCAGCCAGCTTACTTCTGTGCCCGGCGTGGGCCCGGTGACGGCCAGTGAGCTGATCATCTCGACCAACGAGTTCAAAGACTTCGATTCGCCTAAGAAACTGGCTTGTTATGCAGGAGTGGCTCCTTTTGAGCACTCTTCGGGTAAATCCATCCGAGGCCGAAGTCGCGTGAGCCATCAGGCTAATAAACGCTTAAAAACACTCTTGCAGATGGCGGCCATGCGTACGGTGAGGCTCAAAAATAAGTTCGCCCGTTATTATGACCGCAAGATCGAGGAAGGCAAAAACAAGATGTTAGTATGCAACGCCGTGCGAAACAAACTCCTGCACACCCTTTTTGCCCTAGTCAAGCACAACCAAAAATATGACGAAAATTATGCCCTCTGACTTGTTTTTGTCATAGAAATCGCAAAGGGGGCAAAGAAGGGGCTTCATGGGTGTTGTTGCATCCGGTGGCCCCGCTGAAAGGAGCGGATCGTGGGAAAGGGCCGCATGGCGGCAGGCATCGCATTGCGGGAAAGCGTCGCATTGCGGCTCCCCTCCGAGGAGGGGAGCCGGAAAAGTTTCCATTGCGACGCTTTCCCGCAATGCGACGCTTTCCCGCAATGCGACGCTTTCCCGCAATGCGACGCTTTCCCGCAATGCGACGCTTTCCCGCAATGCGACGCTTTCGGCGGGACCACCGTGCTGCGACAACACCAACGAAGTCTCTTCTTTGCCTCCTTTGCGCTCCTCCTTTACGCCTTTGTGTGAAATCCGCCTTTGCCTGAAACTCCCCTCTGCGTGAAACCCAAATAAACCTTCCCATGAAAATTGAGCACATCGCCCTCTGGACCGCCGACCTGGAAAGGGCCAGGAATTTCTACTGCAC
This sequence comes from uncultured Cytophagales bacterium, assembly GCA_902805615.1. GTDB lineage: Bacteria > Bacteroidota > Bacteroidia > Cytophagales > 172606-1 > CADCTQ01. The sequence continues at coordinate 10,931 of CADCTQ010000360.1, read as the reverse complement.
TTACTTCGGCGGCCGGGCCAACGACAAATACGTGAACGCCGCCAAGCAATTTTCCTCCTACTTCCTCACCTTCGACACCGGCGCCCGGCTCGAACTGATGCACAAACCCGGCCTCCAACCCTCCTCCCAACCGGAGAACCGTTCCGTCGGCTACATCCACCTGGCCTTTTCGACCGGGAGCCGGGAAGGCGTGGACCAACTCACCGATGCGCTGCGCCGGGACGGCTGCCCGGTGCCCGGGGAGCCGCGCACCACCGGCGACGGGTACTACGAAAGCGTAGTCACCGACCCCGACGGCAACCTCGTGGAAATAACGGCGTGAGCCCGGCACCCGCCGTACGCAACCCAACCCCCGCTTGTGCGTAGGATGAAGGTACTGCAAGGATTCTCTTTGCGGCATAGCCTATTGCTTACCCAAAACCAAACCCACATGCAATCCCAACACACCTCTATCTGGGTACAGACGGGACAACTCCCTTCTTTTCCCAAACTGGAAGCTGACCTCCAAGCCGACGTCGTGGTCGTAGGCGGCGGCATCACCGGCGTCACCACGGCCTACCTGCTCGCCAAAAAGGGCGTCCGCGTGGTGCTGCTCGAATCCGAAAAGATCGGCTCGGGCACCACCGGCTTCAGCACGGGGCACCTCACCTCCGGCGTGGATGCCGACTACAGTTTCATTGCCTCCCGCTTCAGCAAGGAGACGGCCCGCCTCGTGGCGAAATCCCTCAAGGACGCCATTGACTGCATCGAGCAGATTTGCCGGCAGGAGAACCTGGACGCCGACTTCGTGCGGCTCCCGGCCTACCAGTTTGCCGAAGAAGAAAGCCAGGTGCAGGAAGTGGAAGACGAAGCCTTTGCCACCACCGAGGCCGGCCTCATCAACCAGCTCGGCGACTCGGTGCCGCTGCCGTTCCCGGTCAAGCGGTCCCTCAAACTCGAAGAGCAGGCGGAGTTCCATTCGCTCAAATTCGTGCAGGGGCTGGCGCAACGCTTTCAGCAACTGGGCGGGCAGATTTTTGAACATACGCACGTGACCGACGCCGACGACAGCAACCCCTGCGTGGTTACCACCAGGGACGGCCACAAGGTGACGGCAAAACAGATCGTGCTGGCGACGCACACGCCCATCCAGTTCAACGTGGTGCAAACCGAGCTGCTGCCCTACCAGTCGTACGTGGTGGTGGCTAAACTCGACGGGCACACGATTCCGAAGGCGCTGTACTGGGATACGCTGGAGTTCTACCACTACATCCGCACCTACGAGGCCGACGGGCAGACGTACCTGATCGTGGGCGGCGAAGACCACAAGGTCGGCGAACGGAGCGTGGACGAAAACGAGCCGTTCCGGAAGCTGGAAGGGTACATCCGGGACCGCTTCGGCAACCTCGAAATCTCGCACCGCTGGTCGGCGGAGTACTTCTACTCGGCCGACGGCCTGCCGTTCATCGGGCAGAGCCCCTTTGGCCGCAACAAGTACATTGCCACGGGCTTTACCGGCGACGGCCTCACGTTCAGCGTGGTGTCGGCCATGCTCCTGTCGGACCTGCTCACGGGGAATAAAAACCCGCTGTCGCGCATTTACGACCCGGCCCGCTTCAACCTGGCGGCTTCGGCAACCGACCTGGCCGAGCAGAACCTGGAGTACCTCTACCGTTTCGTGAAAGACCGCTTTGCCACCGACGCCAAACACGTGGCCGACGTGCCTGCGGGGGAAGGGCGGCTGGTCCGCGTGGAAGGGCAGCAACTGGCCGTGTACCGCGACGAACAAGATACGGTACACATGCTGTCGCCGATCTGTACGCACATGCACTGCATCGTGCAGTGGAACAAGGCCGAAAAAACCTGGGATTGCCCCTGCCACGGCGGCCGTTTCACGTGTACCGGCGAAGTGCTGGTCGGCCCGCCCGTCCGGGCCCTGACCCGCAAGGAGATCAAGGCGGAGAAGGAGGCGTAAGGGGGTGTTTCTTATGAAATTCCTATGAAAATGGAGGGCAGCAGGATCACTTGCTGCCTTTTCTTTATGCGTTGGCAGTTGGGAAACCCCCGTGCTCATACGCGCTGCCGACGGGGACGAAGGTCATCCCCCTGCCCCCTTGACTGCGTCGACCCCTTCGGGGTTCCCTCACGCACGGGCAGCCACACAAGGGGGACCTGTGCCCATTGGGGCCGAAGCAAGGAGAAGGGTGTGCTTCCGTCAGTCCGCCCAGGGGAACTTGACTTAATAATGTGATGAACGGTATAGTCAACCTGTTACGGCACCGGTGGGTACGGGTCCCCCTTGCGGGCTGGCTTTTTGCGGGTTGGCCGAAGGGGGCAGGGGGATGACCCGGCTAAATTACTTTGTCCTTTAAATTCGGCAGCACGATCCGGAACGTGGTGCCCTGGCCCAGTTGGCTCTCCACGGTGATGCTGCCGCCCAGCTTTTCAATCGTTTGCTTCACGATGTAGAGCCCCAGCCCCGAGCCGTCCGACTTTTCGGTACCGCGGAAGAACATGTCGAAAATGCGGCCCACGTACTGCGGTTCAATGCCGATGCCGTTGTCGCGGATGGTGATGACCGCCTCCGTGGGCGTGGTGCGGATGGCAAAATCCACGAAGGAGTCGGCAACCTGCGGGTTGCTGTACTTGATGGCGTTGGACAGGAAGTTTTTGAGCAGGATGGACACCTTCAGGGCGTCGCTGTACAACAGGTCGCCGCCTTCCTGGTGCACCTTAAGCCGTACCTGGTCGAAGCGGGGCAGGTACCGCAGGTCTTCAAACGATTCCCGGATGATCTTGTCGAAGCAGACCGGGCCGACGAGCACCTCGGTGCTGTTGGTGCGGGAGTGGGCCAGGATGGACTGGATGAACACGTCGAGCTTGCGGGCCCGGTTTTCCATGAGGGCAATGTAGTGGTGGATCGTGCCCAGGTCCTGCTCCTCCTTGAGGATGTTGATGAGCCCCAGGATGGAAGCCAGCGGGGCCCGCAGGTCATGCGACACCTTGTACACGTACGTGTCGAGTTCGTAATTGCGCTTTTTGAGTTCTTCCAGCGTGTGGCGCAGCTGCCGGTCGGCCTGCTTGCGTTCGGAGATGTTGAGCAGGAAGCCGATGCCCAGGTTGGAGTAGCCTTCCAGCAGGGCCCCGCCGACGATCACCGGCACCCGGCTGCCGTCCCTGCGAAAGTATTCCTTTTCGAAAGGCGTGTATACTCCCGTCCGGGTTACTTCCTCCAGCGCCTTTTCGTCGGCGGGGCGGTGTTCTTCGGGCGTCAGTTGCGCCCAGTTGAGCCGCCCGGATTCCAGGTCCTGCCGGGAGTAACCCGTGGCGGACAGGAATTCATCATTAGCCTCCACCACCGCCCCGCCCAGGTTCCAGAAGAAGATGCCGATCATGTTGGAGTCGAACACCGCCTGGAATTTGGCCAGGCTTTCGCGCAGCGCGGCCCCGCTCTCTTCCAGTTCCGCGTTGAACTGTTGCAGCGTGGCGGCCTTTTCTTCCAGTTCTTCCTGCGCCCGCCGGAGCGGGGAGAGGTCGGCCATCGAGCCCACCATCCGCACGGGCACGCCCCCGGCGTTGTAAATGATGTAGCCCCGTTCGAGGATGTAGGCGTACGTGCCGTCGGGCTTGCGGAAGCGGTATTCGAAGCTGGTCTGCGTGTGCCGCTCCCGGAAGGCTTCGTACATCCGGTCCCACACGCGGCTGCGGTCTTCGGGGTGGATGCGGTCGGTCCAGGCCGTGGAACCGGGTTGCAGGTCTTCATCCCGGTAGCCGAACTGGTCGCGGAACTGCTCGTTCCACCACATGGCGTCGTCGGCCATGCTCCAGTCGTACACGAAGTCGTTGGTGGCCTTGGCGACCAGCCGGAACCGGTCCTCGGCCAGGGCCAGTTCGGCCCGGGTTTTCTTGAGGGCCGTCACGTCCACCATGGACCCGATGGCCCGGATGGCCTTGCCGGTGCTGTCGCGGATGAGGTAGGCGCGGTCCAGCACGTCGGCGTACTCCCCGTCGGCCCGCCGGAAGCGGTATTCGTCCCGCCACTGGCGGTGGCCGTCGTTTTCGGCCCGTTCCATGGTGCGGGCCACGCGGGCGGCGTCGTCGGGGTGCATCCGGCTGTACCACGACAGGTGGGCGTCGGCTTCGGCTTCGGGGTAGCCAAACTGCTTTTTGTAGTTGTCGTTCCACCAGAGGGAGTGGGTGGTCAGGTCGGCGTCCCAGATCACGTCGTGGGTGGCTTCGGAGAGCAGCCGGAACCGGTTTTCCTGCGCCTTGCGTTCAGTAATGTCGCGGATGATGGACTGGATGGCGGGCTTGCCCTTGTACGTTACCGGGGTGGCCGTGGCCTCAATGTCAATGGCTTGCCCGTCGAGGCGCACGATCTTCTGTTCCATCAGCGGCATGGTCTGCCCCCCGTCGGCGTTGGCCATCCGGTGCTGCACCGCCGCCCGGTAGTCGGGGTGGGCAAAATCCAGGATGTTTCTGCCGATCAGTTCCTCGGGGTGCGAGGCGCCGAGCAGCCGGGCGGCGGCCGGGTTGGCAAACACGATCTTGCGGTCTACGTGGATTACCGTGCTGTCGAAGAGCTGCCGGAGCACGCCGTACCGTTCTTCGGCCTCCTGCAAGGCTTCCCGCGACTGCCGGATCGTTTCGTCCTTCTGCCGCATCCGGAAGAGGGTTTGCCGGAGGGCCCGGTTGGTGCGTTCCCAGCGTCCCCGGGTGGGGAGGGTCCGCACGGCGGGGGCGGCAACCAGCAGGGCCACCGCCGCGGCCAGGGCGGACAGCGCCGCCAGCAGTTTCACGACGCCGGCCAGCCAGTAGACCGGCCACCACAGCAGGAGCACCTGGGTAACGTGCAGCAGCCCGCAGCAGCCGGCAAACAGGGCGCCGCACCACAGGAGGCGTATGCCCGGTTTTTCGCGTCCCCGGGCCAGCGATACGCCGATGAATGCGATCACGAAAAAGGCCAGGGCCAGCAGGCCGTCCGGGATTGCGTTCGTCCAGGGGAGGCCCGGGTGCCACGGGTCGGAGGGGCCGCGGGGCGAAAGGCTGCCGTCCGGCAAAAGAGTGCTCAAGAAACGTTCCATAGCAAGTTTACTGAAAACCACGCCTGCCCCGGATAGCGGGTACAGTAACCAGTCTGCTGCTGAAGCCGGGCGGTGACCCGGCGGCCAAAAGTACCGCCCATCGGCCGGCCCTTTGTCAAAAGACCCGAAAAATACGCAAAAAACGCAGTTTCGGCACAAAATAATGGGCCGCCGGCAACTGTCCCCGCCGGGCCCGGGGAAGTACCGCCCGGAATTCGGCCAATTCCGGCAAAACCCGCTAATTTTACCGCCCGACCATCCCGTTCTCCCCGTGGCCATCCCCCAGTCCATCGTCAACCTCGCCCCGATCTGCGCCCGGAAGGGAGTGGTCCACTTTGTCCTGTCCCCCGGCTCGCGGTGCGCCCCGCTCACCATCACCCTGGCCCGCCACCCGGAGATCCGTACCCGCGTCGTGCCCGACGAACGGGCGGCGGCGTTCGTGGCGCTGGGCATGGCCCAGCAGCTCGGGGCGCCGGTAGGACTGGTGTGCACCTCGGGCACGGCCGTGCTCAACTACGCCCCCGCCGTGGCCGAAGCCTTCTACCAGCAAGTGCCCCTGCTGGTGCTCACCGCCGACCGGCCGCCCGAGTGGATCGAGCAGCAGGACGGCCAGACGCTCAACCAGCGGGAGGTGTACGGCAAGCACGTGAAGGCCAGCTACCAACTGCCCACCGACTACGTGCACGCCGACGCCGAGTGGCAGGCCGAACGCATCATCAACGAAGCCATCAACCTCGCCGGCCAGTACCCCAAAGGCCCGGTGCACGTCAACGTGCCGCTGCGGGAGCCGCTGTACCCGGCGCCGGGCGAAAAGATCGCCTTCGGGCCGGTGCGCCTCATCGAGCAGTGGCCCGCCCAGGCCGTGCTGTCGCCCGGGCAGTGGGTGGCCCTGCGGGAAATGTGGGAAGAGGGGGACCGCAAACTGGTGGTGGCCGGGCAGCACGCCCATTCGGGCGAACTACTCGCCGTGCTCCGGCAGATGCAGGCCGAAATGCAGATTCCCGTGGTGGGCGACGTGATTTCCAACCTGCACGCCCTGCCCGACGCCTGCCGCGCCGCCGACGCCCTGCTCATGCGGCAAGACGAAGCCTGGCGTGAAAGCCTGCGCCCCGACCTGCTCATCACCTTCGGCAACTCGGTCATTTCCAAGAACCTTAAGCTTTTCCTGCGCAAGCACAAGCCGGCCCTGCACTGGCACCTGCAACCCGCCGGCCCGGTGGCCGACGCCTTCCAGACGCTCACGCACGTGCTGCGCGTGGAGCCGCTCTACTTCTTCCGCACGCTGTTTGCCGACCTCGACTACCAGCACTTCCTCCAGGACGACGAGACCGACGCCGACCAGGACTACTTCAACGGCTGGCGGCAGGGCAGCCAGGACGCGGCCCGGCGGCTGGGCCGGCTGTTCCGGGAAACGCCGTTCGGGGAGTTTGAGGCGGTGGCCGAATGCCTCGACGCCCTGCCCGACGACAGCGTGCTGCACCTGGCCAACAGCATGGCCGTGCGGTACGCCAACTTCGCCGGGTTGCAGCCCCACCAGCGGGTGGAAGTGTTTGCCAACCGCGGCACCAGCGGCATTGACGGCTGCACGTCCACCGCCGTGGGCGCCGCCCTGCAAACCGACCGGATCGTGACGCTCATCACGGGCGACGTGGCTTTCTTCTACGACCGCAACGGGTTGTGGCACAACGACCTGCCCCCCAACCTGCGGATCGTGCTGCTCAACAACCACGGCGGCGGCATCTTCCGGCTCCTCGACGGGCCGGCCGGGCAGCCCGAACTGGAGGAGTACTTCGAAACCCGCCAGCCCCTCCGCGCCGACCGGGCCGCCGGGGAGTTCGGCCTCCAGTACTTCCCCTGCCGCACCCGCGAAGACCTGCGCAAACATTTGCCCGCCTTTTTTGCTTCTGAAGGCGGGGCCAAGCTCCTCGAAGTCGAAACCGACGCCCGCACCAACGCCGACATTTACCGGCTGTTCAAACAGGGGAACAGTGGGTCGTCGTAGGTAGAGACGCGATTCATCGCGTCTGGGCCGGCAGAAACGCAACCCGTCGCGTCAGCAGTTATATTTTCAATCGTCAATTATCCATTTTCAATTTACAACCCTCATGCAATCCAACTATAACTGGGAAACCATTAAAGAGTACCGGGAGATCAAGTTCCAGTACTTCGAAGGCATCGGCAAGATCACCATCAACCGCCCCGAGAAGCGCAACGCCTTTACGCCGCTCACCGTGCAGGAAATGATGGAAGCCATGGACCAATGCCGCCACGACACCCGCATCGGCGTAGTGGTGCTCACCGGCGAGGGACCCGACGCCTTCTGCTCCGGGGGCGATCAGAGTGTGCGCGGCCACGGCGGCTACGTGGGCGAAGACCAGGTGCCCCGCCTCAACGTGCTCGACCTCCAGAAGCAGATCCGCTCCATTCCCAAGCCCGTGGTGGCGATGGTGGCCGGCTGGGCCATTGGCGGCGGACACGTGCTGCACGTGGTGTGCGACCTGACCATTGCCGCCGACAACGCCAAGTTCGGGCAAACCGGTCCCATCGTGGGCAGCTTCGACGGGGGCTTCGGCGCCTCGTACCTGGCCCGCATCGTGGGACAGAAAAAGGCCCGCGAAATCTGGTTCCTCTGCGACAAGTACAACGCCCAGGAAGCCCTCGACATGGGACTGGTCAACAAGGTGGTGCCGTTGGCGCAACTCGAAGACACGACGGTGGAATGGTGCCGGAAAATGCTGGAAAAGAGCCCCATCGCGCTGCGGATGCTCAAATCGGCCTTCAACGCCGAACTCGACGGCCAGGCCGGCATCCAGGAACTGGCCGGCAACGCCACGCTGCTGTACTACCTCACCGAGGAAGCCAAAGAGGGCAAGAATGCCTTTATGGAGAAGCGCAAACCCGATTTCTCCAAGTTTCCCAAATTTCCCTGACCGCTCAATGCACAAATTGAAGGCCCGTAAGCGTTTCCCGTTTACGGGCTTTTTGCTGGGCGGAAGTTAAGGCTACGAAAAGGCGGCTGTTGCGCGCGGGAGTTGGACTATGCCAATAAGAATGCAATACGCCCGGAAAGCCGGGAAAAATAGTGCGAATGGTAACAACGTGGCTTCGACCCGGCCGGGTTTGGTTTGCGCAAGATTTTTGTATATTTGGTTTCCGCCAAAAGTATAATCGGCAGTGGCGCCATTTGCAAAATCGGATTGTTCTTAATTAGACTTATCCAATTTGTTTTAAAACTTTTTAAATAAGATTTTGGTTACCCGATACATTCAAGCAACCTGACCCGGGCAAGCGCAGTATATCCCGCTGGTGGTACGCACCGCCCGCCCCGGGTACAGCCTTCCCCCAAGGTCATACGAACATAAATATGGTCACTACTAACGCAACGGGAGTATTCGTCAAAAAAGCGACTCCCGACGATATTCCCGCCATCCTCGACGTTGCCAAAGCAACCTGGGAACCCACCTACCGCGAAATCCTGTCGAAGACGCAGATTGACTTCATGTACGACGAGATTTACACGCCGGCCTCCCTCGAAAACCAGATGCACGACCTGGAACACACGTTCCTGATTCTCTACAAGGGGGAACTGCCCATCGGCTACGCGTCGTACGGCACCAAGTCGGAGGACGACCAGAAGATTTACAAACTGCACAAGCTCTACATCCGCCCCGACGTGCAGGGCAGCGGCTACGGACGCACCCTGCTGACGGCCGTGGAAAAGGAAGTACGCCAACTGGAAGCCACTACGCTGGAACTGAACGTGAACCGCTACAACCCGGCCATCCGCTTCTACGAACGGTGCGGCTACTCGCAGTACAAGCAGGAAGTCCTGCCAATGGGCGAATTCTGGATGAACGATTTCGTGATGCGGAAAGAACTGAGGTAAAAAAGGGAGAACTTAACCGCAAAGGGCGCAAAGAAGACGCAAAGACCGCAAGGGAAACGCGTATTTCTTTGCGCCCTTTGCGTCTTCTCGTTGCGATCTTTGCGGTTAAGTTTTTGCGGATGTTACACTACGCTTAGCAGGAAGTAATTCTTTTTTCCCTTCTGCACCAGCAGGTATTTGTCCCGCAGCAAGGCAAAATCCACCCCCTGCTCGGGCTTCTCCACCTTCGTCTTGTTGATGCTCACGCCGCCGCCCTGGATCATCTTGCGGGCTTCGCCCTTGGACGGGAAAATCTGCGAATCGGTGGCGACCGACAGCAGTTCGGTCACGTCCTTGGTGCCGCTCAGCGCATCCCGGGAAATGCGCACCTGCGGGACGTCCTCGCACACTTCCAGCAACGTCTGTTCGTCCATCGTTTCCAGGACGTCCATCGTGGCCTTGCCAAACAACAACTGGCTGGCCTGGATCGCCTTCTGGGTGGCTTCGGCCCCGTGGACCCGGGTCGTGATTTCTTCGGCCAGGGCCAGTTTGGCGTTGTTCGGGTTGGGGTCGCTCTCCAGCGCCCCGATGTGCGCCTGGTCGAACAGCGTGAATACCCGCAGCAGCCGGCCAATTTCCGAGTCGGCCACGTTGCGCCAGAACTGGTAGAACTTGTAGGGCGACGTCATGGCGGGGTCGAGCCACACGTTGCCGCTTTCGCTCTTGCCGAACTTGCTGCCGTCGGCCTTAGTCACCAGCGGCGTGGTGAGGGCAAAGGCTTCGCCGCTCTCCTTGCGCCGGATGAGTTCGGTGCCGGCCGTGATGTTGCCCCACTGGTCGGAGCCGCCCATCTGGAGCCGCACGCCCTTGGTCTTGTAGAGGTGGTAGAAGTCGTAGCCCTGGAGCAACTGGTACGAAAACTCGGTGAACGAAAGGCCCGTTTCGAGCCGTTTCTTCACGCTGTCCTTGGCCATCATGTAGTTCACCGTCAGGTGCTTGCCGGCTTCGCGCAGGAATTGCAGAAAGCCGATGCCCCTGAACCAGTCGTAATTGTTGACCAGTTCGGCCGCGTTGGGGCCGCCGCCGAAGTCAAGGAACTGCTCCAACTGCCGGCGGATGCCTTGCTGGTTGCGGAGCAGCACCTCTTCGGAAAGAAATTCGCGTTCTGCCGACTTGCCCGAAGGGTCGCCGATCATGCCGGTGGCGCCCCCCACGAGGGCAACCGGTTTGTGGCCGGCCCGCTGGAGGTGCACCAGCAGCATAATGGTGGCCAGGTTGCCGATGTGCAGCGAGGCGGCCGTCGGGTCGAAGCCCACGTAGCCGGTCGTCATTTCTTTGCTCAGTTGCTCTTCGGTGCCCGGCATCGCGTCGTGCACCATGCCGCGCCAGGTGAGTTCTTCAATGAAATTTGGCATTGGGTAAACGTCTGAACCTTGGTGTGAATGATGGAATGATGGGCGTGATGGTCTGAACCGTCTGAACCTTGATTTACCTGATGAAATGATGCACCTGATAAAAGGGCGACCGTGATTACAACCACCTGAATCATGGTCATCCCTTCATCAGGCACACCATGGTTCAGACCATCATGTCCATCATTTCATCAGGTAAATCAAGGTTCAGACTTACTCCACCCGGAACACGTGGACGGGCAGGTTGCCGGGGTGCAGTTCCACGTAATTCCACTCGTGGTGCCAGTTGTAGCGGTTGTCGCTCAAGAGGTCGTGCACGTAGTAGGCGTTGCCCGGCCCGATGCCCAGGAACTGGATGGGCACCTTGATCCAGCCGGCCTGCACGTGGTGCGGGTCCAGGTTCACCACCATCAGCATCCGGTTGTTGCCGCTTTCGTCCACCTTGGCGTAGCACAGCAGCTGCTGGTTGTCGGTTTCGCCGAACTGGATGTTCCAGGTGGTTTGCAGGGCCGGGTTTTCCTTGCGGATCTGGTTGATGCGGGTGATCACCCGGCGGATTTTCGTGTCGCGGTTCCAGTCCCAGTACTTGGC
>CADCTQ010000359.1 GCA_902805615.1 uncultured Cytophagales bacterium | reverse complement strand
CAACCGTTCCGTTCACCACGTAGGTGGGCTTGTCGGTCAGGAGGTTGTACACTTTGTCGGTGTAGAAGCTGCCGGTTTCGGCATTCGCGTCAAGGCTGGCGGCCGTTACCCGGAAGGCGGTGAAGGCGTCGCTGCCCGCGGCCAGGCACTGCACCGTGGCGCCGGTTTGCAGTTGGCCCAGCGGCACGGCGCCGGCGGACGTCCAGACGGGGTGGTTGGGCGTGGCCTGCAACACCACCTGGGTACCCACGGGGCGGCCGTCGCGGGAGGCAAACAGGTCGGTGGTGGTCCCTACGACGCTCTGGACGAGGTACGGCTGCCGGTCATGGACCTGCACGGCCCGCACCTCGGCCGTCTGAAGGGAACCGGTAGCGGGATCATAGCTGGCAACCCGGTCGCCGGGCTGCACGTCGGCAATGGCTTTCTGCGAACCGTCGGCCAGCGTCACCCGGGCAAACGCCGGGAAGCACACGTCGAAGTCAGTCTTGCTGGCCGAGGCAGCCGTAGCGCCGGCGCTGCCCCCGGCCAGGGCCGCCATTTCGCGGGAAGTGACGTAAGCAAAGGTGGAGCCGAAGCCTTTCTCGGCCGCGTTGTATTCCTTCAGGTCGTCAATGTACTGCGCCCACACCGTCTTTTCGGCCTGCGGGTTGGGAATGCACACCAGGAACTTCTTGCCGTCGCCGGGGGTCACGTACAGGGCCGTCATGCCCAGCGACGCCTTCGTTTTGTTGTCGAGCAGCCGGTACAGGTAGATGCGCCGCTCGATGCCGTCGCTGTACTTGAACACGTACGGGGGCCGCATCTCGTAGCGGTCCAGCACGTAGGCATTGTCGAACTTGAGGTACGTGTCGTTCTCCGGGTCATTGACCGTGAATGCTTTCGCCTTTTTGTACTCATCCAACGTCAGACCGCGGGCCTTGTCCTGGGCGCCGGCCGGGCTGAAGGCGACCGGAGCGAAGCCCAACAAAAGCAGTGCGCAGAGCCGCGCGACCAAAAGCGTCAGTAAGGGTTTTCTGTTCATGGTACGAAGGGTTGGTGAGGGTAAAAGAGTTGGTACGCCCAATTTATTCAAAAAAGGGAGCATCAGCCAAAATATAATTTCACAAAATGAATTTTATACAAAATTTAAAATTATAAATTGGCAAAATACCAATTGCTTATGCGTGCGTTTTCGCATTTCACCTACTTCGCCGATCATACTTCTCCTTGTCCGTCCATCCTTTAAACGGCGGCAAAGTCCGGGCACATCCGGGTTTTAATTGAATGAATTCTATAAAAAAGAATAATTTTATAAGTTAAACCTAAACACCTAGTACACCTTGAAGCGCAGAGATTTCATTCAACTGTCGGGCCTGGGCATGGGGGCCATGCTCATGCCCGCCATCCCCGTGACCGGGAACCCGGTGGCCCCGGAAGCCATGCTCGAACGCGTGGACGCGGCCCTCAACAAAAGGCTGGCCGACGCGGCCCTCAACGCCGCCAAGTCGAAGGGGGCCACGTACACTGACGTCCGCATCGGCCGCTACCTCAACCAGTTCATCATCACCCGCGAAAAGCAGGTGCAGAATATCGTGAATACCGAGTCGTTCGGCATCGGCGTGCGGGTGCTGGCCGACGGCACGTGGGGCTTTGCCGCCACCAGCGACGTGTCGGAAAAGGGCGTCGCCCGGGCCGCCGAACAGGCCGTGGCCATTGCCCGCGCCAACGGCAAGATCCGCAAGGAACCCGTGCAGCTGGCCCCGCAAAAGGGCTACGGCGAGGTAAGCTGGAAAACGCCCATCCGGAAGAACGCCTTCGAGGTGCCCATCGCCGAGAAGGTGGACCTGCTCATGCGCGTGAACGGCAAAGCCCTGGAGGGCGGCGCCAACTTCGTCAGCTCCCAACTCTTCCAGATCAACGAACAGAAATACTTCGCCTCCACCGACGGGTCGTACATTGACCAGGACGTGCACCGCATCTGGCCCAACTTCGGCGTGACGTGCATTGACCGCACCACCGGCAAGTTCCGGACGCGGCAGGCGCTGAGTGCGCCCCGCGGCATGGGCTACGAATACCTCGACGGCAATGCCGCCGGCAAGATCGCCGGCCCCGCGGGCACGGGCATCTTCGGCTACAAGGACTCCTACGACATGGTGGAAGACGCCGCCGCGGCAGCCAAACAAGCCAAGGAAAAACTCACCGCCAAGTCGGTGGAACCGGGCAAGTACACGCTGGTGCTCGACCCCGACCACCTGGGCCTCACCATCCACGAATCCATCGGCCACGCCACCGAACTCGACCGGGTGCTGGGCTACGAGGCCAACTACGCGGGCACTTCGTTTGCCACCCTCGACAAGTGGGAAGGCAGGAAATTCCAGTACGGCAGCAAGCTGGTCAACATTTTTGCCGACAAAACGCAGCCCGGCTCGCTGGGCGCGGTGGGCTACGACGACGAAGGGGTGAAAACCAAGCGCTGGGACATCATCAAGGACGGCGTGCTGGTGAACTACCAGGCCACCCGCGACCAGGCCCACGTGATCAATGAACCCGAGTCGCACGGCTGCTCGTACGCCGACAACTGGAGCAGCGTGCAGTTCCAGCGGATGCCCAACGTGTCGCTGGCCCCCGGCCGCGAAAAGTACTCGGTAGACGACATGGTGCGCGACGTGGACAAGGGCATTTACATTGCCGGCCGCGGCTCGTTCTCCATTGACCAGCAGCGCTACAACTTCCAGTTCGGCGGCACGCTGTTCTACGAGATCAAGGGCGGCAAAATCGCGGGTCCGCTCGAAGACGTGGCCTACCAGTCCAACACCCAGGAATTCTGGAACTCCTGCTCCCGCATTTGCGACGAAAGCGACTACCGGCTGTTCGGCTCGTTCTTCGACGGCAAGGGCCAGCCCTCCCAGGTCAGCGCCGTCTCCCACGGCAGCGCCACCACCCGCTTCGACAACGTGAACGTGATCAATACGGCAAGGAAAATCTAAAAAACGATGTTCGATGCCCGATGTTCGATGTTCGCCTATTCCCTTTCGAACATCGAGCATCGAACATCGAACATCGCTTAACCAACATCGAACAACTACACATGGCAATACTATCCCAAGACGAAGCCAGGGCGATTTTGCAGAAGGCCCTGGGCTTTTCGAAAGCTGATGAATGTGAGGCGACCCTGACGGGCAACGTGGGCGGCAACATCCGCTACGCCCGCAACGCGGTATCCACCAGCGGCGCCGAAGACAATACGTCCCTGGCCGTGACTTCGTACTTCGGCAAGAAGTCGGGCACGGCCACCATCAACGAATTCGACGAGGCGTCCATCCAAAAGGTGGTGCGCCGCGCCGAGGAGCTGGCCCGGCTGGCCCCCGAAAACCCCGAGTACCTGCCGATGCTGGGGCCGCAGACCTACCAGCCGTCCAAGGCGTTTTTCCCGTCCACGGCGGGCATCAACCCCGACTTCCGGGCCGAAGCCGCCCGCAAGAGCATTGAGCCGGCCGCGGCCAAAAACATCACGGCCGCCGGCTACCTCGAAGACGCGGCGAAGTTCCAGGCCCGGCTCAACTCAAAGGGGCTTTTCGGCTACCACCGCGAGACGGGCCTCACGTTCTCGGTGACCATGCGCACGGCCGACGGCACGGGCTCGGGCTACGCCACCGCCGACTACAACGACGCCAGCCTGCTCGACACGGGCAAACTATCCGGGATCGCCCTCCAGAAGGCGGCTTCGTCGGTCAACGCCAAGGCTATTGAGCCGGGCAAGTACACGGTGATCCTCGAACCCGCCGCGCTGGTGGCCAACACCGACGCCAGCCTGATCGGCGCCCTGATGAACGCCCTGGATGCGCGGAATGCCGACGAGGGCCGTTCGTTCCTGAGCAAAAAGGGCGGCGGCAACAAGCGGGGCGAAAAGCTCTTCGACGAACGCATCACGATCTACACCGACCCGCTGCACCCCGACGTGCCCACGGCCACGTGGGCGGGCGACGGCCGGCCGCAGCAGAAGATGACCTGGATCGAGAAGGGCGTGGTGAAAAACCTGTACACCTCCCGCTTCTGGGCGCAGAAGCAGGGCATCGGCGACATTCCGCCCCCCGACAACTTCATCATGGAAGGCGGCACGCAGTCGGTGGAAGACATGATCAAGAGCACGCCCCGGGGCATCCTGGTGACGCGGCTGTGGTACATCCGCCCCGTGGACCCGCAGACGCTGCTCTACACGGGCCTTACCCGCGACGGCACGTTCTACATCGAAAACGGCAAGATCAAGCACCCGGTCAAAAACTTCCGTTTCAACGAAAGCCCGATCATCATGCTCAACAACCTGGAGGCGCTGGGCAAACCGGTCCGCGTGGGCGGCAACCTCGTGCCGCCATTGAAAATCCGCGATTTCACGTTCACCAGTTTGTCAGACGCCGTGTAGAGAGTCCAGGGGTTTAAGCGTTATTGGGCGGTCTCAATAGGGTAGGGTTTCGTATGTGATTGGCGTATATGCGTATTTGAGGCGGATCGGGTGAGTAATGGGTCGGTTGTGATGGGTGGTAATGTGAGGGGTGGGTTGTGATGGGTGGTAATGTGGTGGTTGGAGATAGGATGGTTTGTAATGGGATGGTGAATGGTTAATGCTGCGTAAGTGGAGTTTGTTCTTTTTGGCATTGCCCCAAAAAGAACCAAAAAGGGCTAGGCCCAATGATGCTTCCCCCCACTGGGCTTACCCGCCCCTCGCCATTGGGCCGGGCCCACGCGCCGCGATACCACCGCTGCCGAAACAACGATACGGGCTCGTAACCAACGGCGCCCGCTCACTGCCCATCCCCACACTGCCTGGCTACTCAATGCCTAACCGCACACTGCGTATCCACACACTGCATATTCACTAGGCAGGGCGCTAAGCACATACTTCACTGACGGCTCCGAACACAACAAAAAAAGCGGCGCATTCCGTGCGCCGCCTCTCAATACCCAATTCTCAATACCCAATACTTTACTTCGCTTTCGGCATTTCCGCCAGCAACTTCTCATTCAACTGCACGTAGTCGTCGTTCTTGGCCGTTTTTGCCAGTTCGATGGATTTGCGGGCCGTGGCCTCGGCGTTCTTGTAATCCTTCAGCTTGGCCTGCAAGCGGGCCTTCTGGTGCAGTTGCCAGAACTGGGGATCTTTTTCGGTGGCCTTGTTCATCCAGGTCAGGGCCTGGTTGAGGTCCTTGTTGTTCTCCATGTAATACACGGAGGCGGCAAACAGGTCCTGCGGTTTGGCATCGGCATTGTCAATCACCTTCTCCTTGATCTGGGCCATCACCTTGCTGTCCACGTCGGTTTCCAACTTGAGGGTCACCTTCGTGTTTTCCCACTTGATGTTCAGGTTCGCCGTGTTGGTGGTCAGGTCCGAAAAGTCAATGGTGAACGTTTCGTAGGCGGCGGCCGTCTTGGCGGGCTTCACCTTGAAGCGGGCGGCGTCATCGGCCTCCTTGTAGTCGTTTTCACCCGCCTTGGGGTTCTTGTTGAGCATCACCGTCCATTCATCCTTGCCGGGAATGGTGAACAGCGAATACTCACCGGCGGGTACCTTGGTGCCGTTCACGGTTACGTCTTCGCTGAAGGTCAGTTTGGTGGCGGCGTTGGCGCCGGTGCGCCACAGCTTGCCGTAGGGCCGCAGGCCGCCGAAAATCTGGCGACCCCGGGCACTCGGCCGGGAGTAGGAGAGGGTCACGTCGGCCAGGCCCACTTTCTGGGTAACGGTGGCCGCCGGGCTGGGCTGCGGCATGGCAATCTGGGCAAACGCCCCGGGGGTAACCAGTAAAGAAGCGGCAAACAATGCCAGGAGGAATGCTTTTTTCATAATGGATTGGTTGGTCAGTATAAAAACTGAGCAAATGTACTCAAGTAATGAGACATGAGACGGGAGATTTTGGTCGGGAGACGATAAACCCGGGATGACCGGTCTCCCACAGCAGTTACATAATTGCCTGGCGCGTACCGGCAGGCGTTCGGGAAAGAACCTGTCCGGGTGCAGCAGTTTGGCGCAACCTATGCCATATCTGTTAGGCGGCCGATAATTCACGCGTGAAAAGATATGGCATAGGTTGCGCCAGCGGGTTCCCCAACCGAACGCGGTAGTTGTGCAACCCATCACTGCTACTCTATGACTGCTGATGCGTAAGGCCTGCCCTGAAGTTTTCCGCCTCCCGTCTCAAGCAAAGCCGAGCACCTTGCGGACGCGGTCCAGCGTGACGCGGGCAATGGCGCGGGCTTTGGCTTCGCCCTCGGCCAGGCGGGCATCCAGTTCGGCCGGGTTGTTCATGTACCGGTTGAACACTTCGCGCGGACCGGCGAATTTTTGCAGCATCAGTTCGTACAGGGCCGTTTTGGCGTGGCCGTAGCCGTAGTTGCCCCCCAGGTAGTTCTGCCGCATCTGCTCGACCTGGGCCGGCTCGGCCAGCAGCGAATACAGCTTGAACACCGTATCCGCATCGGGGTTTTTGGGCGCTTCCATCGGCGTGCTGTCGGTTTTGATGGACATGACGGCCTTTTTCAGCTCCTTCTCGGGCCGAAAAATGTCAATGGTGTTGCCGTACGACTTGCTCATCTTCTGCCCGTCGGTACCCGGAATCGTCATCACTTGCTGGTCAATGCGCGCCTCGGGCAGCACGAATACCTCGCCGTACCGGTTGTTGACGGTGCTGGCAATGTCGCGGGCAATCTCCAGGTGCTGCAACTGGTCTTTGCCCACGGGCACGAAATGGGCGTCGTACAGGATGATGTCCGCCGCCATCAGCACGGGGTAGGTAAACAAGCCGGCGTTTACGTCGGCCAGCCGGTCGGCCTTGTCCTTGAAGGACGTGGCATTGGCCAGCATCGGGTACGGCGTGAAGCAGCTCAGGTACCAGGTCAGTTCGCACACTTCAGGAATGCGCGACTGCCGGTACAACAGGTTTTTGTCGGTATCGAAGCCGAAGGCCAGCCAGGCGGCCGCCACGGCATTTACGTTCTGGACCCGCGTTTCGGCGTCTTTGACGGTGGTCAGCGAATGCAGGTCGGCAATGAAGAAGAACGATTCGTTGCCGGGCTCCTGCGACAGGCGGATTGCCGGGACAATGGCGCCGAGGATATTTCCCAGGTGAGGGGCTCCTCCCCCTGAACTCTGGATGCCCGTTAAGATTCTGGCCATGCTCGAAAAGGAATTGGGATGGGTGGCAAATCTATGGATTCCGGCGCAGCTTTTGGGCATTTTGGCTAGTTTTGACCGACAGCCTACTGCCCACTGCCTATTGCCTATTGTCAACTGCTTACTGCCAACTCCCTACTCCTCCCGCCCGTGCCATCCCTGCTCCGCCTGCTCCTGACTCCCTTCGCCTGGCTCTACGCCCTGGTGATGGCCGTGCGGAACCAACTCTACGACCTGAACCTCAAAAAGACGCACCGCTTCCCGGTGCCCGTGCTGGGCGTGGGAAATCTTTCCGTGGGCGGCACCGGCAAAACGCCCCACGTGGAGTACCTCGTCCGCCTGCTGGGGGCGCAGTACCGGGTCGCCACGCTGAGCCGGGGCTACGGCCGGCAGACGAAGGGCTTCCGGCTGGCCGGTGATGCCGACTCGGCCGCCACCCTCGGCGACGAACCCTACCAACTGTACCGCAAGTTCGCGCCGGCCGTCACGGTGGCCGTGGGAGAACGGCGGGCCGAAGCCATTCCGGCGATTCTCCGGGCGCATCCCGGCACGGACGTGATCATCCTCGACGACGCCTACCAGCACCGCAGCGTAACGCCCAACCTGTCCATCCTGCTCACCGACTACAGCCGCCCCTTTTTCCGCGACCACGTGCTGCCGGCCGGCCGCCTGCGCGAAGCCCGGAGCGGCGCCGCCCGGGCCCACGCCGTCATCGTCACCAAGTGCCCCGCCGGCCTGAGCCCCGCCCGGCAGCAGGAAATCGCCTCGGCCGTCCGGCGGTACGCCCGGCCCGAAGTGCCGGTCTTTTTTACGGGCATCCGCTACGGGGCGCCGGTGGCGTTCGGGAGCGAAAAGACGTTCCACCCCGACGTGGTGCTGGTGTCGGGCCTGGCCAACCCGGCACCCCTGGAAAGCTACGCGCGGGAGCAGTTCGGGCTCCGGGCGCACCTGGCATTCCGCGACCACCACCGCTACGGCGAGGCCGACCTGCGCCGCATGGAAGGGACGCTGGCCCAGACCGGCGGCCGGGCCCTGCTGGTCACCGAAAAAGACTACGTAAAACTCGTCAGCCCGGCCTTTGCGGGCTTCACGGGGCGGCTGCCCTTTTTCTACCTCCCGATGGAGGTTTTTTTCCTCGACGGCGGGGGCCGGTTCAACGAAATGGTGCGCAAGGACGGATTTTTTGCGGCACCGGGCGGCTGAGTGCATTTTTACTGTTTACCTTTCCGTATCTAGGGCATAAAAGAACACAAACAGCTTGGACAGAAGTGACTTAGGCTTGCTGGAGGCATTGCAGGGCGGACACCCCGAGGCGCTGGAACAGTTTTACGTGGCGCACCGCTGGCCTTTTCTCCGGTGGTCCGAAAAAGTGTTCGGGCTTTCCTACGAGGAGGCCGTGGACATTTACCAGGACGCCATCATGATCGTGTACGAAAAGATCACTTCCCGCAAGCTGACCGTGCTGGAGTCGAGCCTCAAAACGTACCTGTTCGCCGTGAGCAAGAACCTGATCCTCAAGTCGCTGCGGCGGCGGGAGGTCACGCAGGCGGCCCTGGTGGAACGCGAAAAGCTCTCCCCGCACGAAGAAGCGGAAGAACAGGCCGAACTCCGGCGCGAAACCGTACGTACCATCGTGGCCGGCCTGCCCGATCCCTGCAAGTCCATTCTCCAGTTGTACTACTACCAGCAGTTGCCCCTGCGGACGATTGCCGAACAACTGGGGTACAAGAGTGAAGACGTTGCCAAAGTGCAGAAAAACCGGTGCATGAAATCGCTGCGCAATACCATGCTGTACCTGCTCAACCGGGACGAATGAGACCATGATGAACATGATCAGACTGATGAAACGGAGGATATTTATTTGATGATTGGATGGTTGTATCCAATCGAATACGTGATCTCCGATCCACGTCAGAATGAGACCAGGATTAGACGAACCAAACCACGCCATTGCAATGATTGAAGACGCCCACATGCAGGAAATTGAGGACTTCCTGGCCGAACGCCTTTCGCCCGGCGAAAGTGCCCGCTTCCGCGAAAGAGCCGACCACGACGCCTTCCTCGCCCGGGAAGTAGAAATGTTCCGCGACCTGGTGGAAGGCGTGTCCCGGCAGGGCCGGAGCGAAACCAGGGGACGCTTGCAGCGACTGGAAGCGTCCCTGCGGGCGGCCGAAGAACCGGCGCAGCCGGGGGCTGGTCCCGCCAAGGGGCACCCCCTGCTCAAGTGGGGCGAGGTAGCGGCCGTAGTCGTCATCGGCGTGTGCGCCTACGCGTTGCTGAGCCGGCCATCTTCCGGCGAAGAGCTTTAGGAGTGGCCGCCGGCACCGGCTTTTGCGGCAAACTTTTACGGTGAAACGGCCCGGGTCTTGCCGGCGGCCTGGTAAGGACCCCGGCGCTGGTTGCGCAGGCGGCGCACGCCCCAGGCCGCGGCGGCGCCCACCAGCAGCACGGCCGCGCCGGCCAGCACCTTCTGCCAGAGCGGCAGCGGAAATCCCACCGGCCGCGCGTCGCCGATGAGCACGAAGGTGCCCCAGAAGTACGGGTTCGCCGTCAGCGCGTCGGCCCGTTGCAGGTACTTGAGTTTGGCGTCGCGCAGGGCGGCGTCCTTGCCCTTGCCCGCCGCCAGCGCCTCGTAGAAATACTCCATGATGCGGGCCGTGGCCTGGTCCGACGACGGCCACAGGCTCATGAGCACGTTGGCGCAGCCCGCGTAGGCAAAGCCCCGGGCCAGGCTTTTTACCCCTTCTCCCTTCTGAATGCTGCCCACGCCCGTATTGCAGGCGCTCAGCACCACCAGTTCGGCGTCCAGCCGCAGGTTGTAGAGTTCGTAGGCGTACAGGTAGCCGTCTTCCCCCTCGCCGCCGGCCGGCGCAAACACCAGCTTCGAATAGGCCGGGTTCCGGTCGTCGAGCAGGCCGTGGGTGGCCAGGTGGAGTACGCCGTGCCGGGAGGCCGTGGTTTTAAACTGCGTTTCGGTGGCCTGGAGCCCCGCCGCGAAGGTGCCGCCCGTGATGTCGGCAATCCGTTCGGCCTCGCGGCGCGCCCCCGGCAGGGGCCAGAGGTTGTTGCGTTCCCGGTCGGCACCGGGGGCCAGCGTATCGGCGGGCCCGCTCCGGAAGGACGGCGCGTAGGCCATCACGCTCCTGGACCGCCGTTCGGCGACCCGCTGGGCGTGCTGCACGAAGAAAGTGCCCGAAAAATCGTACCGGATCGTAAAGTCGTTGAGCAGGAAAGGCAGCGCCGCGTAGCCCTCCGGACCCGTCGCGGGCTCCCGCGTGAGCAGGGTTTCGAAGGGCACGTAGCTGATGGTGCCTTCGGGCACGATGGTGAGTTCGGCAATGCCGTCGAGCTGGTCGCGGACGGGTTCGAGCAACTGCCCGTACAGCCCGTAAGCCTGCCGGGTGTACCGCCCGGCGTCCCGGTTCAGCAGGGCCTCGCGGAACTGCCCCACCAGCGAGTCGGCGGCCGGGGTGTAGGGCAACCGGTGCAACGACTGCCGCTCCGGGGTGACGATGAACACGAAGCCCGCACTGTCGGTGAGCGAATAGGAGAGCAGGCCCTGCCCGGGGGCCAGTTGCCGCCCCACGGCGGCAAGCGTAGCCACCCGGGGGTCGTACTTGAGGCGGTAGTATTCGGGGTAGCCCCGTTCCAGCGTGTCCATGAACTGCTGGTAGGCTTCTTTGGCTTCGGCCGAGGCCACAGTCCACTCCTGTACCCGGGCCGAGTCGGCCGCCTCCGGGCGCAGCGCCGCTTCCTGGAGCTTCTGGTCGTAGCCCGCAATGGCGTTTTTGAGTTCTTCCTCCCGCGTGAGCAGGTCCTGGGGAATGCCGGCGGTCCGTTCGGCCGATACCTTGCGGGCCACGTCGAGCAGCACCGACGCCTTGCCTTTTTCGGAGAAGTAGAAGGCTTTTTCGAGGTAAGCCGGGCGGGCCGTCCGCTGGTACAGTTGGTGGGCCACTTCGAGGCCGTGCTGGTACACGAACCGGGTGTGTTCGCTGAGCAGCGTGCGGGCCTCTTCCCCTTTGAACCCGACCCGGATGGTGTCAATCAGGGCGGCGGCTTCTTCCAGGTTGCGGAGGGCAAAGTCGAGGTCGCCCAGCGTGCCGCCCTGCGCAAACTTCTGCCGGAACAGGCCGGCCTTCACGTCAAGCAGGTTGTAGTAGAGTACGCGCCGCCGGTCAATGGTGGAGATGGGCGGGTTGCGGTACGGGTCGCGGGGGTCGTAGCCCGGCGCCAGGGTGGCAAGGGCCTGCTGATAGGCGGCCAGGGCGTCGCCGGGCTGGTGCTGCTCCTGCCGGATGTCGCCGATCATCTTGTGGATAAAGGCAATTTCCGCGTAGCTCGTCCCGAAGTTTTTGCTGGTGATCGCCAGGGCCGTCTGGTAGTTGGCCAGGGCTTCGGGGTAGTTTTTGAGGCGCTTGTAGGTGCGGCCCAGGCCCTGGTAGCAATTGGCGACCATCGGGTGGTTACCGCCCAGGTTCTGGGTAAAGATCCGTTTGGCCCGCCCGAAATTGCGGATGCCTTCTTCGTACAGTCCGTTGCGCACGCAGGCCGAGGCCAGCATGAAGTACGCGTGGGCCACGTTCACGTGGT
>CADCTQ010000358.1 GCA_902805615.1 uncultured Cytophagales bacterium | reverse complement strand
ACGGCAGCGCTTTTCCCACCACCCCCAACGCGTGGTCGCGGGCCAACAACGGGGACTCCGGCCTGAACGCGGGCGCCAACGACGGCTGCAACAACCTGGCTTTCAAATTTGCCCTCAACACCCTGCAGGCCGCCTTTGACGGCGAGGTAGAAGTGTGTTCGCCCTACACGGGCACGTACCAGAACAAAAGCCTGGGCGCCACCTCCTCGCAGTGGGAAGTGAACGGGCAGCCCGTTGCGGCCAGCGGCGGCACGCTGACCTACTCGTTCCCCACGCCGGGCGACTACACCATCACGTTGCGCGTCAACAACCCGGCCACCTGCAAGCAGACCGACGTGGTCACCAAGACGATCAAAGTCCGCCAGTCCACGCCCATCAGCGTGAGTCCCGGCACCAGGATCTGTCCCGGCGACACGACCCGGCTGTGGGCCGAGGGCGGGGTGAAGTACGAATGGCTGCCGGCCGCCGGGCTGGACAACCCGGCTTCGCCCACCCCCGTTGCCCGGCCTACCCAGACCACCGAGTACCGCGTCCGGATCACCAACAGTTTCGAATGCGTCAGGGAGTTGAGGACCCGCGTGGAGGTGTACCCGCAGATCAATGCGACCTTCGACGCCATCATTTCTTCGGAGTGCGGCAAGCCCAACCGGGTACGGCTGGTCAACAAGAGTACCAACGCCATCCGTTACCAGTGGCTGCTCGGCGACAGCAGCGTGGTGGACGGTGAGCAGCCCGCCGAATTCGAGTACCGCCGGCCCGGGGAGTACGTGGTGGTGCTCCAGGCCGCCAACGAGCTGTGCGGCACGACCATCTCGCAGCGCATCAAGGTGGAAGACCCCGGACTGCCCCCGAACGTGATCACGCCCAACGGGGACGGATACAACGAAGTGTTCGAGTTGCCCAACCCGGGCTGGAAGCTGGAAGTGTACGACCGCTGGGGCAAGCACGTGTACTCCAACACCGCCTACCGGAACGACTGGGGGAGCGACGTGCAGGGCGGCGTGTACTTCTACCGCATCACCTCTCCGCTGGGGGCCGCCTGCAAGGGCTGGCTGCACGTGCTCAAGTAGCCATTCACCGTCTATACCGCCTTTTGCCATGCGCCGATTGCCATTTTTGCTCCTCTTGATCTTTGTCAGCAGCCGGGCTTTTGGTGAAGAAAAGCCGGCCGGTCCTTCCCTGCGGTTTACCCGCAACGACGGGCAGTGGGACCAAGACGTACGCTACCGGGCGGTGCTGCCCGGCGGGTTCCTCTTCGTCAAAAAACAGTCGCTGCAATACGTCTTCTACGACACCAAAGCACTGGCCGGGCAACACCCTGGCGCCCACCGGGAAGACGGCGCCCCCGGAGCCCGGGCGTCGGCGCAAGGTCCTTCCCGGCCCGGCCCCGGCACCATCCGGGCGCACGGCTTCGAAGTGCAGTTCGGGGGGGCCGGCGGAACGCCTGAACTGCTGGCTTCCCGGGAGACCCCCGAACGGCGCAACTACCTGCTGGGCAACCAGCCGGGCGCGTGGGCGGCGGACGTGCCTTCCTTCGAACAAATCCTTTACCGGAACCTCTATCCCGGCATTGACCTCAAGCTTTTTGCCCACAACGGCACGGCCAAGTACGAGTTCATCGTAAGTCCCGGCGCCGACCCGGCCCGCATCCGGCTCCTCTACCAGGGCATGAGCGGCCTGGCCCTCAAGGACGGCTTCCTGGTCACGACCACCACCGTCAACACCGTCACGGAAACGCCCCCCTACTGCTACCAGGCGGGCAAGGACGGCCAACGGGAAGTCGCCTCGCAGTTCGTGCTGGAAGGCAATACCCTCTCTTTCCGGTTCCCGAAGGGCTACCGCCGCGACCTGCCGCTGGTGATTGACCCGTACCTGGTGTTTTCCACCTACTCGGGTTCGTTTTCCGACAACTGGGGCTTTACGGCCACCTACGACGAGGCGGGCAACCTCTACTCGGGCGGCATCGAGTTCGGCAACCGCTTTCCGGCCACCACCGGCGCCTTCCAGACCACCTTTGCCGGCAACGTTGACGTAGCCGTGCTCAAGTATACCCCCGACGGCTCGGCGCTGCTGTACGCGACGTACCTGGGCGGCGAAGAGGCGGACGTTCCCCACAGCCTGGTGGTGAACCGGGCCAATGAACTGATCATTTTCGGCACGACCAGTTCATTCCAGTTCCCGGTAACGGCCACCGCCCACGACGGGGACTTCGGCATTGGCGGCATTGGGGGCACGCCTGCCGACCCGTTGAACGGCATCACGTACGCGTGGGGCAGCGATTTGTTCGTCTCCCGGCTGAACGCCGCCGGAAACGCCCTGGCTGCCTCTACGTACCTGGGCGGCTCGGGCAACGATGGCCTCAACCTGCCGGGATGGTTTGAGGGCATTGCCATCAGCAACTACGGCGACCAGTTCCGGG
>CADCTQ010000357.1 GCA_902805615.1 uncultured Cytophagales bacterium | reverse complement strand
GCCGGCCGAAATCGTGATTTCTTTGATGAGCTTGGTAAATATCTTGCCTCGTTTGGCATCGGCGGCGCCCTTCTTGCGCTTGATGGTGGCCCATTTACTGTGTCCGGACATACACGTGCAGTTTTAATCAGAATCTACCGCAATTTAACGATTCGGCGGCACATCTTAAAGGGACACCGGCCGCACAAGCCAAGTCTCTCTTCGATTCGTCCTATCGCATTCCCGCACGGAGGAGGAGGAGAGGTTCACCTTTTTCCCCACCACAGCTTTCCTTGTCAATTCAAGCCGGTGTCGTGGGGACGCACCTGGTAGCGACGGTTTTCCCATTCCTTCCTTTCCCGTTCAAACTGCTCCCGCTCGGCCTTGCCTAGCTGGTAAGGCAGCAGGGGCGTGAGGTCAGGCTGGCCGGCGTCTACCCAGCAGGTGTACCAGAAGTCGGCCACCATCTTGATCGAAGCCCGCATCCGGCGTTCCACCTGCCCGTCGAGCATCTGGTGGTACTTCTCAGAGAAGGCCCGGGAGTACACCCGCACGGTGGTGTTGCCCCGCTGTTCGTAGCTGTACTTCTTGTCGGCGGGAAAACGCCCGCTCAGTTGCTTTTCGAACATCAGGACCGAGTCTACGGCGGCGTGCGCCTCGGCCACGGCCCGCCAGGCCCGTTCCTGCGGGGAGTACACGTATTCGGCCTTGCCCACGAAGCAGTCGTACCCGCCCGCCAGCAGCTCGGGCAGGCGCGACTCCCACAGGCCGTGGATGCCGTGTTGCCCGGTCAGTTGCCCGTTGTAGTTCTCGGTGGTGTGGAGCGGCACGTTGGCGTCGGCCACGTAGTGTCCCAGGTCGGCGGCCAGCCGGAGAATGCGCGCGGCGTCCCGTTGTTTGAACGCCTCGGTAAGCTGGTACTTCACCAACTGGATGTGCCAGGGCACGATGCCGTAGGCCATCAGCGTGTCTTCCGAGTACTTCTCGACGGCCTGGGGCCAGAACCGGGGCAATTGGGCCAGGGCGCTGTCGCCGTACACGTCGAGGTCAATGTAGTGCCGGGGCGCCTCGCCTTCCACGGCGTAGCGCCGCTCGTCGGGATTCACGGCGTTTTCTTCCAGGAAGCGGATGTGCGCCTTGAAGAACCGCATCATCTCGGGCGGCAGGCAAAAGGCGGCCAGGCGGTTGATGCGCTGGTGGGCAAAAAAGCCCCAACTCCACCCACTGGTGGCGGGAAACAGGCAAAACAGGGTCAGCAGCAAGAGGCTTTTCTTCATGGGAGAACGGGCAGGGTGAAAAAATTACGGGGATAATTGAGTATGCGACCGGCGGGCCGGCCGGTGCAACCGGGTGAAAATCATAAATGTTTGGGCGAAAAGGCTTGCCTATAAAGCCGAATAACCATACATTTGCAGTCCTTTTGAAAAACAGGACTCGAAAAGTACCATCCAACTACAATGGCAAATCATAAATCCGCACTGAAAAGAATCCGCGCCAACAATGCCAAGCGTCTCCGGAACCGTTTCCAGCTAAAGACCACCCGCGCGTTCGTAAGAAAACTGCGTGCCGCCACCAACAAGGCTGAAGCACAAACCCTCTACAAGGAAGTTTCTTCCATGCTCGATAAGCTGGCAAAGAAGAACATCATTCATAAAAATAAGGCGGCTAACAACAAGTCGAAGTTAGCCAAGCTGGTCAACAGCCTGTCAGCCTAAGTTTCGGGAATCATTACCCTCGTGAGCCTTGCATGGTTATGTAAGGCTTTTTGTTTTGCCCCTGCCTTAATTAGGGCTTCCCCGCCTGGTTTGCCGTTTTGCCCCGGCTCCTTTTGCCTGCCTTGCCACCCGCCCGGTGACAAGCCGGTGCGGGCATCCGATAATCTTTTTTGATTTCGTACATTCCTTTTTGCAAGTGCGCGGTTTGCGGCAACTTTGCCGGCTCCATTTAAACGCACCGCCATGGAATACCCCCAAAGCCTGAAGATCCTGAGCCTGGCCGAAGAAGACCGCCCCCGCGAAAAGCTGATGATGAAAGGCAAAAGCGCCCTCTCGGACGCCGAACTGCTCGGCATTCTGCTGGGGTCGGGCACGGTCAAACTAAGCGCCGTGGACCTGGCCAAGATCATTTTGCAGGACGTGGGCAACGACCTGAACGAACTCGCCAAGCTGTCGGTGAAGGACCTGGAAAAGCACAAGGGCATCGGCGAGGCCAAGGCTATCACCATCGTAAGCGCCCTGGAACTGGGGCGCCGCCGCAAGGAAAGCGAACCCGTCAAGCGCCACCGCATCACGGCCTCCCGCGACGTGTACGAGATCATGAAGCCGCACCTGATGGACCTGACCCACGAGGAGTTCTGGGTCGTGCTGCTCAGCCGCTCCAACCGGGTGATACAGACCGTGCGCATCAGCGCCGGGGGCGTGGCCGGTACGGTGGCCGACCCGAAGGTGATCTTCAAGAAGGCCCTTGAACACCGGGCCTGCGCCCTCATCCTGGTGCACAACCACCCCTCGGGCAACCTCACCCCCAGCCAGGCCGACCGGGAACTGACGCGCAAGCTGAAAGAAGCCGGCAACTGGCTCGAAATCCCGGTGCTCGACCACGTCATTTTCGCCGACCGCGACTACTTCAGCTTTGCCGACGAAGGAATATTGTAGTTTTGCGGGTTCAGAGGTCTATCAAACCACGCAATCCATGAAGGCAAGCCGCATCTATTTTTTCGGAATCGTCCTGGTCATCATCCTGATCCTCGTGTATACGTTTGCCGATACGGGCGTCAACGATGCCTACGAACGGGAAATCAGCCAGTTCCGCACCGATAAGAATGATTTTTTTAAAAGTTCGGCCGATTCGCCCATCAAGAATAAAGCGCAGTTCAGCCAGCTTGACTACTTTCCGCCCGACCAGCACTACCGCATCATGGCGGCCCTGCAACTCGTAACCGACACGGCCCGGCTGAAGGTACGCACCACCGACGGGAAGGTGAATCTGCTGACGCGGTACGCCTACGCTACCTTCGCCCTCGAAGGGAAGGAGCACCGGCTGCTGCTGCTCAAGTCGGCGGAGGAAGACGACCGGCTCTTCCTGGCCTTCACGGATGCGACGAACGGGTTTGACACCTACGGGGGCGGCCGTTACCTGGACCTGGAGTATGAGTCCGGTGCGGAGCAGCTCATGATTGATTTCAACCTGGCCTACAACCCCTTTTGCGCCTACAACGACGATTATTCCTGTCCGATTCCACCCAAGGAAAACGCCCTGGACATTGCCATCAAGGCCGGCGAGAAAAATTACGCGAAAAATTAGACCCGGCCGCTAGTCCTGCCGGCTTTCCCGCAGGGAAGCCATCAGTTCCTCAATGTTCTTTTTTTGCAGGGGTTTGGTGATGCATTTGAGCACCGAGGGGTTGCTTTCGAACTCGGCGCGCTGCTCCTGGCTGAGGATGCTGCCCGAAAAAAGAATGATCCGCATTTTGCCCCGGACCCGCTCCGAGAACCGGCTGAACTCGTCGAGGAACTGCCGGCCGCCCATCTCGGGCATGTACAGGTCCACGAAGATGAGCGAAGGGATTTCTGCCTCGTCGGTTACCTGGCCGGTGTCAATCTTGCGCAGGTGGTCAAGCGCCTCTCCCCCACTGGTGCACACGATGACCTGGGCTGCCACCATCTCCCGCTCCAGCACCTTCTTGTTGATCAGGTTATCAATGCGACTATCATCTACCAGCATGAGTGCGGGAAAGGCGTACACAGAAGACATAAATGGATTTAAGAAATGAACTCCTTGGGATTACGATTCTATCAATTAACGCGCATTATAATTAATTGTTCCTGATTCGGCAGGTTACCCCGACAAATAATGTTGCAACCATCTACCGTAATGCCCGGATGCGGAACTTTTTTCACCCGGCCTGTCAGTCTGTCAGGGTACAGCCGGCGTGGCAATAAATTTGAAACGGTGTCATCGAACCAATAAAACCTGACTTTTATGGCAGTAGCAGAAGAAAAAGGTACGATATCCATTCACACCGAGAACATCTTCCCCATCATCAAACGGTTCCTGTACTCCGACCACGAGATCTTTTTACGGGAACTGGTTTCCAATGCCGTGGATGCCACGCAGAAGCTCAAAAAACTGGCTGCCATTGGTGAGTTCAACGGCGAGCTGGGCGACCTGAAAATAACCGTATCCCTCGACGAAGCGGCAAAAACCATCACCGTGCGCGACCACGGCCTGGGGATGACCGCCGAAGAGATCAAAAAATACATCAACCAGATTGCTTTTTCCGGCGCCCGGGAGTTCGTGGAAAAGTACAAGGACAAGGGCGAAGACCAGCAGATCATCGGTCACTTCGGCCTCGGCTTCTACTCGGCCTTCATGGTGGCCAGCCAGGTTGAAATCATTACCCTCTCGCACCAGGAAAGCGCCGAAGCGGCCCGCTGGGTGAGCAGCGGCGACACGCAGTTTGAAATTACGCAGACCGAGAAAGCCGAACGCGGCACCGACATCGTGCTGCACATTGCCGAAGATTCGGCCGAATTCCTCGACAAGAGCCGCATCCGGGGCATCCTGGAGAAATACAGCCGGTTCATGCCCATCGAAATCGAGTTCGACGGCAAGGTCATCAACAACCCCAACCCCCTCTGGACCAAGTCGCCGGCCGAACTCAAGGACGAAGACTACCTCAACTTCTACAAGGAACTGTACCCGTTCTCCGAAGAGCCGCTGTTCTGGATTCACCTCAACGTGGATTATCCCTTCAATCTGACGGGCATCCTGTACTTCCCCAAGGTGAAGAACGACCTGACGATGCACAAGGACAAAATCCAGCTCTACTCCCGCCAGGTGTTCATCACCGACGAGGTGAAAGACGTGGTGCCGGAGTTCCTGATGCTGCTGCACGGCGTACTCGACTCCCCGGACATTCCGCTGAACGTGTCGCGTTCCTACCTCCAGGCCGACGCCAACGTGAAAAAGATCAACTCGCACATCACCCGCAAGGTGGCCGATAAGCTGTCGGAACTGTTCCGCAACGACCGGGCCGGCTTCGAATCGAAGTTCGACCACATCGGGCTGTTCGTCAAGTACGGCATGGTTGCCGACGACAAGTTCTACGACAAGGCCAAGGACTTCTGCCTGCTCAAGAGCGTGGACAGCAAGTACTACACCCTCAATGAATACCGCGAATACGTGCAGGCCAACCAGACCGACAAGGACGGCAGCGTGGTGTTCCTCTACACCTCCGACCCCGGCAAGCAGGATACCTACATCCAGTCGGCCAGGAAGCGCAGCTACGACGTGCTGCTCCTGAATGGCGTCCTCGACAGCCACTTCATCGGCACGCTGGAGCGCAAGCTGGAAAAAACGCAACTGAAGCGGGTGGACGCCGACGTGGTGGAGAAGCTCGTAGACAAGGGTACGGCCGCCGAAAGCGTGCTCAACGAGGAGGAGAAAACCAAGCTGAAGGAACTCTTCGAACAGACCCTCAACGACAAGAAGCTCAACATCAGCGTGGAGTCGCTGCCCGTGGACGAACTGCCCGTGACCATCACCCTCAACGAGTTCATGCGCCGCATGAAGGATATGTCGCAAAACGGCGGGGGCGGCATGATGATGTTCGGGGACTTCCCGATGAACTACAACGTGGCCGTGAACGCCAACCACCCGCTGACGCAGAAGATCCTGGGCGCCGACCAGCCCGAGGAGCAGCAACGACTGGTGCGGCACGTGTACGACCTGGCCCTGCTGTCGCAGAACATGCTGATCGGCGCCGAACTCACCAACTTCATCCAGCGGACGGTGGAGCTGACGAAGTAGTGGTTTCGATGCTCGATGCCCGATGTTCGATGCTCGCATCAGGGAAATATGGATAACAGAAAAGCCGGAGGTAATCTCCGGCTTTTTCTATTTCAGGCATAGTGGGATAGTTCATTCACAGAATTGCCCCTACCACAGCGACTGGCCGCGCAGCCCGAACATCGAACATCGGGCATCGAACATCGCTCTCAATTCACCGCACTCCGGCGAATGAAGCTCCGTTCGTCTTTGATGAGGGCCAGGTTGGAGTGAATGATTTTGCGGTTGTCGGTGATGTTGGCGGAGTAGAACGACTTGTTGCTGATGCCCTCCGTGAACCTGAGGCTGTGGGTATAGTAGGCTTCGGCCTGGCTGAGCATCTCGTTGAGCCGGTTCTGCTGGCCGGCCAGTTGTTCCCGCGTCTTGAGGCCGCTGCGGATTTTGGTGTATTCCTTCATCAGGTTGATTGCCAGCCGGTTGTAGTGGTACGCCAGGCGTACTTTCGGCTCCTCGTTGGCCGGGTCGAAGGCGTGCATCCGGCGGAACGCCTGCAAGCGGCGACCCGCCGAATCTTGCTTTTCGTAGGCCCGCAGGGAATCCGGGTAGTTGAAGGTGTGCCGGCCGGACGCATCGGCTACCGTTTTGGCAGTACGCGTAAACTCTTCCTTGGTCTGGGGATGGTACGACAACTGCCACAGCGGGTCGAAGGGGAAGTGCGTGTTTGCCAGCTTGGCGGGCTCGGCCAGGAAAAAGGCCCGGTTGGCCTCCTGCACGTACTCCCCCGTGCCCAGGTCGAGGTAGCCCGTGCCCCAGGTCAGGTCGGCGGCGTACCACTTGCCGTTCACCTTCACGGCGTTCCAGGCGTGCAACTGCAATTGATCCGGGTTTTGCGCCGAGTACCGGCAGTAACCCTCCACAATGTCGGCCGGGATGCCGGCGTGGCGGCACAAGTCGTAGAACAGGTTGGCGTAGCCCTGGCACACGGCCTTGCCCGATTGCAGCACCAGGGCCGTCCGCTGCAAGTCGGGGTTGATGCGGTTGCCGGGCTGGAACACGGCGGCGTCGTACCGGACGTGGGTGGTGATCCAGTCAAAGAAGGCGTTTACTTTCAGCGAATCGTTGGCAATGCCTTTGGTCAGGCTTTCGGCCAGTGCGGCAACGTTGCCGGCGGGCCGTTCCTTCGGGGCCGGCGTTTGCGCCAGCCCAAAGGTGAGTTGGAAAAGGGAGATCAGCGCCCAGAAAAATCTGTTCATTCAGCAAGAGGAATATTCTCCTTGGTAACGCAGAACGGGACAAAAAAATGCCCTTTCCCTGAAGAAAGGGCCGCTAAGGAAGGTGGCGTTGTTCGGCACCATGCCACCGCTATTCCGCCCCTGCCACAGAAAGGCCGCTGTGGGTTCGCCGAATTCAAACGGGCCATTGCTGTTCATCAATGCTGGCGCAACGGGCTGCAAATGATCATTAACGCAAATTGGTTGTTCATGCAGAGCAGCCGTTCGATCTTCCGGGCACGGCGGCTCATTTACCAGAATGAATGGGCGGCTGTGAAAATACTTAAAGTTAGGTATTGCGGATTGAATGCCACTTCTCGACTTTGCTGCCAGGTTTACGGCGAAGAACTTGGTGGTAAACGCGGTTGCCGGACTTGGCCGGGTAGCCACCCATTGGGCCGGAAACCCAATTGTCAACCATTAATCAAAGAGATATTTATGGCCAAAAAGAATCCGGGCTCCAGGACATCTTCCGTTTCCAAAGAGTCCCAAGACAGCAGCCGTGAGCGTGTAATACGGTCCGCGCAGGCACGGCTCGACGACCCGCTGTTCGTTCCGCGCATCGAATCGTTGAGAATCAATCTGGAAAGTGCCACCGCTGCGGATGAGTACCCGGCCTTGATTGAGTCCATCTGCGGGGTGGTGGATGATTCGCAACCGGTGGAACAGTATGACGGTACGCTAGGCGTGACTGCGGCCTTCGTCGCAGCCAACCAAGCTGCCGCATGCCAGGTGCAATGGAACAACAACCTCGCGTCCATTTACTCCGACCCGGGCGAGGTATCAGGGTTACGCTGGGGGACTGGAACGATGATTACCGATGACCTGATGCTTACCTGCGGGCACTTGTTTGACCAGGACGCCAACGGATGGCAACTGCCGCGGCAGAACGGCACCACCACCATCATTTCTCCCCAGGAAATCGCCCTTAACATGCGGGTGAACTTCAACTTTCAGGTGGACCCGTCGGGCAACCTGCGAACCGAGCAAAGCTTCCCGATTACCGAACTGATCGAATACCGGCTCGGAAAAATTGACATGGCCATTTGCCGGGTTGGGGGCAACCCGGGCGCCACGTTCGGACGTGCCCGGGTGTCGAACACGGACGCCGCGAAGGGCGACATGATCTGCATCATTGGGCACCCGGCCGGCCGGCCCAAGCGCATCGAAGCGGGCCCAACGACCGACCTGATTGGCGAACGCATTTATTACAACGACATTGACACCCTCGGGGGCAATTCCGGGTCGGGCATTTTACGTGCCAGCGATGGGCGGCTGGTGGGAATCCACACCAACGGCGGCTGCAACCCGACGGGTACGGGCAGCAATTTTGGTCAGCGAATCCAGGCTGTGATCGCCGTATCACCGACACTCCAGCGCCTGCTCTCTCCCAAAGCAAAAGTTCTCGACGACATCCCGGTCAAACTGAAGTTCAGAGACGATGTCCCGGTCAAAATAAAGGCGTTCGACGACCCAACCAAGTTCAAGGCGTTTGACGACGTCAAGCAACCCGGCTTCGACAAAGGTTTTGACGTACCCAACTGGCCCGGTGGATTTGGTGGCCCGTTGGTTTTCGGGCATCCGGTCGGAGCGGAGACCCAACCGGCCCGGCCCTTTATCCTTGCTACTCCACACCACTCCAACGCCTGGAACGCGGCAGGCCAGCAACCGCAAGCCAGCGTGCTTGCCCAGATTGAGGCAGCGCTCATGCAGATCGGCCAGGCGATGGCGGCAGGACAAGCCGAAATGGCCCGGCTCAACGCGGAATACCACCGGTTGCTGGCTCAGTACGAAGCCGCGGGCGGTAACCTGGGCAACCGGTAGACTCCCCACACCGGCGCACTTCATCACCTACACGTTAAGGCCATGATTCTGGTTGTCTCGCACCTCGCCGACCCGCACGCCACTACGGTGCTTGAGCAACTTGCTCAGGCCAGGGCCCACGCCATTCTCTTCGATACCGGCCACTTTCCCCGCGAGAGCCGCCTCCACATTACGCATGAGAACGGAAAACCTTCGGCAATGGCACTGACCTTAGACGGAACCCGTCATGACCTGTCCGCCGTCCGTACGGTCTGGTGGCGCCGGCCGCTGCCCCACCAGATACAAAGTGAGGTGGTCAGCGGCGAAGACCGCGGGTTCGCCTACGGCGAATGCCACGCAGCCATCAGCGGGCTGTGGTCCTGCCTCGACGCGCACTGGGTCAACGAACCGGCGCGCGACGAGGTGGCTGCGCGTAAAGCCTACCAATTGAAAGTTGCGGCAGCGCTGGGCTTCCGGGTGCCAAGAACGCTCATCACCAATGACCCTGTGAGCGCTGCCGCCTTTATTGAAGCCGAAGGAACAAACGGCACAATCTATAAGGCCTTTTCGGCGACCGAACAGACCTGGCGCGAAACGCGGCTGTTGAAGCCGGAAGAGCGGACTCAACTTCAGGCCGTGCGCTTTGCCCCAGTCATCTTCCAGGAGCATATCCGCGCCGACATTGACCTGCGCATTACCGTGGTTGGCGATGAAATTTTTCCTGCCGAGATTCAGTCCGGCAAGACCGACTATCACGTTGATTTCCGGATGCACATGCATCAAGCACCGATGCGGGCACACGTATTGCCCGACGAGATAACCGGCAAACTCCGCGCCTTTATGAACATGCTTGGCCTCGTGTACGGGGCAATTGACATGCGCCTTACGCCAGCAGGAGAGTACGTCTTCCTGGAGGTAAATCCGGCCGGGCAGTGGCTGTTCATTGAAGAACGAACCCATCAGCCCATCACGGCGGCCCTGGTAACCTACCTCAGGCGGGCAGGCCAGGCATGATTGTTGGCAATGGAAAAAGACTGTTGCTACCTCTGCTTTTTGCTTTCCTGCATTTCGCCTTGCCGCATGGGCATGGCGTCAATGGTTTCGAAGAGTTTCTCCGGATCGGTGGCTTTGGTGCCGCGGTATTTCACCCCGCCGTCCTTGCCGATGAGCAGCACGTGGAAAGCGCCGGCCGGCACGTTCAGTTCGCGCCGCAGGTAGTCACGGGTGCCGGCATCCATCTTCTCGTCGGTGTGGTTGAGCTGTACCAGGTCCCGCTCCGCCAGGCCGGTTTTGGCGTCGGCCAGCATCCGCACCTGCCGGGCGAACTCGGGGTGATCGGCCGTGGGGGCGTACAGCACCAGCACGCGGTTTTTGCCCCGCAGTTTGCCGAGCCGCTCTTCCAAGTTACTGTCTTCCATGTGATAAGGCTGCGCCATGAGTCCCTTGCCGCTCAGGGATAGAAATACAATTGCCAGTAGCAGATACTTGCCCATCTTGGTGGTGTTGGTCAACGGGTTGAACGCAATACCGCCCGGCAGGGATACAGTGGCGCCTATTCGAACAGGTCGTCGGAGCGTTCGAGCATGAGGATCGAGGACTGCGGCACGATCACGTACTTCTCGCCGCCGTACTCGATTTCGATGGCGCCCTTTTGCAGGAACATCGCCAGGTCGCCCTCCCGGGCCTGGAGCGGCAGGTACTTTACTTTTTCGTCGGCCTCGCGCCAGGGTTCGTCGTTTTCCGCCGGCGTGGGAATGGGGTAGCCCGGCCCTACTTTCATGACGTAGCCCGCCTGCACCTGTTCCCTTTCCTGCACGGAGGGCGGTAAAAACAGGCCGCTGGCCGTACGGTCCATCGGGTGCTTGGGCTTGATCAGCACGCGGTCCCCGATGATGATGATTTTCCTGAGTTGGTTGTCAGCCGTCACTTCTAACATGGTATGTAGTGGTAAGATGAATTAAATCTTTGGCCTATCACACTTCCAAAAACCACGCAAAACCGGTTTTGGTTGGGCCGGACCGACAGAATGACAGCCTCAGCGGTACAGCGACGGGCTGCGGCTGAACGCCCAGGCGCAGCCGATGCCCACCAGGGCGCCCAGCAGGTGCGACTCGAAGGATACCTGCGGGTCAACCGGCAGCACGCCCCACAAGATGCCGCTGTAAAAGAAAACCACCGCTACCGACACCAGGATGGACCGGGCATCTTTGCGGAACAACCCGATGGTCATCAGGAACAGCGCAATGCCGTAGAGGAGGCCGCTGGCGCCGATGTGCACGGCCGGGCGGCCGAATGCCCACACGAGCCCGCCCGTCAGGAAGTAACACCAGAAAAAGACGGCCCGGGCCACGCCGCGGTACAGCCACCACAGCCCCGAGCCCAGCAGCAGCAACGCCACCGAGTTGGACAGCAGGTGCGGCACGTTGCCGTGAATGAGCGGGGCGGCGAGGATGCCCACCAGGCCAAAATCCGTCCGGGGGAAGATTCCGAAGCCGGCAAAGGTGACGTTAAGGAATATTTCTACTAACTTTATCAGCCATATCAGGCCGATAAATGGCAAAATGAAGTTGGCGTTACGCGTCATCTGGTTTCCTGGTCATTTTTTTTGGGAGCGCCTTCTATTTACTGCCTATATTGCTTATACAATCGTTGCCTGTCGCAGGCGCATCCGTAACGGCCCCAACATACGACTTCCTACTTCCATTCCCCACTGCGCATGAAGGAGATTCTCAACCACCTTTTCGAGTACAAAACCCTCACCAAAGACGAAGCCAAGGCCATTCTTACCGACATCAGCCAGGGCAAGTACACCCACGTCCAGATTGCCTCTTTCCTGACCGTGTACATGATGCGCAGCATTACGGTGGCCGAACTGGCCGGCTTCCGCGACGCCATGCTCGAACTCTGCCTGGCCGTTGACTTCGCCGAATTCGACCCGATGGACGTGTGCGGCACGGGCGGCGACGGGAAAGATAC
>CADCTQ010000356.1:0-7500 GCA_902805615.1 uncultured Cytophagales bacterium | reverse complement strand
AGCATTCCAGTATCGGCGAAGGTGATGCGTGAGCATTGCTGGAGAGACTGGAAAAGCAAATGTAGGCATGAGTAACGATAATCAAGGTGAAAACCCTTGACACCGGAAGACTAAGGTTTCCTGATCAACGTCAATCGGATCAGGGTTAGTCGGCCCCTAAGGAGCAAGGGAAACTGAAGCTCCGATGGCGAGCGGGTTAATATTCCCGCACTGGTTTTACCAGTCACTCCATGACGGAGCAAGCACGAGTGTGCGCACTGACGGAATAGTGCGTTGAACCTGCCCTGGCAGGGAAAGTACCCCACGGCTTCGGCCACGGGGATAACCACTCCGAGGAGCTTCCAAGAAAAGTGGAACTGACAATGGTAAGGCCAGCCGTACCGCAAACCGACACAGGTAGTCGGGTATAAACGTACCAAGGTGCTCGAGTGAGTCACGGCTAAGGAACTCGGCAAATTAACCCTGTAACTTCGGGAGAAGGGGAGCCTCCTTATGCATGCATAAGAGGTCGCAGCGAATGGGCCCAGGCGACTGTTTACCAAAAACACAGGACTCTGCTAAAACGAAAGTTGACGTATAGGGTCTGACACCTGCCCGGTGCTGGAAGGTTAAGGGGGGATGTTAGCCGCAAGGCGAAGCATTGAACCGAAGCCCCAGTAAACGGCGGCCGTAACTATAACGGTCCTAAGGTAGCGAAATTCCTTGTCGGGTAAGTTCCGACCTGCACGAATGGTGTAACGATCTGGGCGCTGTCTCGGCCGTGAGCTCGGTGAAATTGTAGTAGCGGTGAAGATGCCGCTTACCCGCAACGGGACGGAAAGACCCCGTGCACCTTTACTATAGCTTCACATTGGCTTTGGGTAAGGCATGTGTAGGATAGGCGGGAGGCAGTGAAGCGGTGTCGCCAGGCATCGTGGAGCCAACCTTGAAATACCGCCCTTGCCTTGCCTAGAGCCTAATCTAGAAATGGAAACAGTGTGTGGTGGGTAGTTTGACTGGGGTGGTCGCCTCCAAAAAAGTATCGGAGGCTTTCAAAGGTCTGCTCGGCACGCTTGGTAACCGTGCTTTCAGAGTGCAATCGCAGAAGCAGGCTTGACTGCAAGAGTGACAACTCGCGCAGGTAGGAAACTAGGAGATAGTGATCCGGTGGTTCCGCATGGAAGGGCCATCGCTCAAAGGATAAAAGGTACGCCGGGGATAACAGGCTGATCTCCCCCAAGAGCTCACATCGACGGGGAGGTTTGGCACCTCGATGTCGGCTCGTCACATCCTGGGGCTGGAGAAGGTCCCAAGGGTTCGGCTGTTCGCCGATTAAAGTGGCACGCGAGCTGGGTTCAGAACGTCGTGAGACAGTTCGG
This sequence comes from uncultured Cytophagales bacterium, assembly GCA_902805615.1. Taxonomy (GTDB): domain Bacteria; phylum Bacteroidota; class Bacteroidia; order Cytophagales; family 172606-1; genus CADCTQ01. The sequence goes on along the minus strand of CADCTQ010000356.1, from coordinate 6,142 downwards.
TCCCTATCTGTTGCGGGCGTGGGATGTTTGCGGGGAGCTGACCTTAGTACGAGAGGACCGGGTCGGAGGGGCCGCTAGTGCATCAGTTGTATTGCCCAGTGCATAGCTGAGTAGCCATGCCCCGATGAGATAAGCGCTGAAAGCATCTAAGCGCGAAACTCGCCCCAAGATGAGACATCCAGTTTAACAAAACGAAGGACCGTGATAGATCATCACGTTGATAGGCGGCCGGTATACGTAGCGAAATCTACTCAGCCTAGCCGTACTAATCATCCAACTAGACTTGCTTTTCTTTATTTCAATTCAATTACACGCTTTACTTCTCGTTTCGCTCCTTTTGATCCCCTTGTCATTCAGCAAACCATAAGCCCTGCCCGCAATCCGCTGGCAGGGCTTTTTTGTTGCCAGCGATTCAGCCTGCCCAGGCGCTGGCTGCCAGCCGCCCTCTGCGCGGTACGCTCCGCTTGCAGTAGGTATAAATCCCCGGATCAAGCCCAATCAATCGGGAATACAGTTTGGAAAATTGGTGGCAACGTATTTACTTGCTCTGGCAACCAAAACGTTTCGTCACGTTCCCCCGGTTTGCAACCAGCCACCCTTCAACCGCACCGGCTTTACCGCCAAGTAAGTACTGCCGCCGGCAACACCAGCCTGCCTCTCTTCCAGTAAAACTGCGGAGTGCATCGTGTCCCGCAAGTACGCGTTGCTTTTCCGATTCCTGTATCCACCAGAGCACTAATCAGATATTCCTGTCATTACCTTATGAAAACACGTCTACTTTTTGCACGCCGTTCACCTTTTTTGGCTGATGCGGTTAGAAAAGTCTTTTCAGTCCTCGCCTTTTTAACCTTGCTGGTTGCCGGGGCTACTGCCCAGCCCACCTTGGTGAAAGACATAAACGCAACTGCGCTGCCAACGCTGGGTGCGAGGCCCCTGTACCTCACGGTGGTGGGTAACACGTTTTATTTCAGCGCGTTTAGTGCCTACGGGCAGGAATTGTGGAAAAGTGACGGCACGCCGGCGGGAACTCTACTGGTGAAGGACATCGAGCCGGGTGACCGAACCTCGTCACCCGAACGGTTGACCAATGTGAACGGGACGCTCTACTTCCAGGCCCAGAACCGGGCGAATGGTGCCGAACTGTGGAAGAGTGACGGAACCGCCGCCGGTACCATCCTGGTTAAAGACATCAATGCGGGACAGCCGGGCGCCAGTTTGGGTGATCTCGTGGCGGTCGGCAGCATCCTCTACTTCACCGCCAACGATGGGGTACACGGCCAGGAACTCTGGCGCAGTGATGGCACTGCAACGGGTACGAGAATGGTCAAAGACATCAGGCCGGGAGCCGCCGGGGCGCTAGTGCAGTATGCCAATGGGCTGACGGATGTGAACGGTACGCTCTATTTCCTGGCTGATGACGGCAACAGTGGCACGGAGTTGTGGAGGACCGATGGTACGGAAGCCGGAACCACGCTGGTAATGGACATCCGGCCGGGAAGTGCTGCTTCTGACCCTCAATATCTTACCAACGTGAACGGGGTCTTGTACTTTGCCGCTGATGATGGGGTGCGTGGGAAGGAACTGTGGCGGAGCAACGGTACGCCGGCTGGCACCACCCTGGTGAGAGACATCCATTTCGGGCACTTTTACTCCTGGATCAGTTCACTGGCCAGTGTGAATGGCACGCTCTACTTCACGGCTACGGATGGGGTACACGGTTTCGAACTCTGGAAAAGCGACGGTACGGAAATGGGCACGGCAATGGTCAAAGACATTGCCCCGGGAACTGGCTCCGCTTTTACTACCGTCATCGTTAAATTTGCCTACGCGGCGGGAACGCTCTACTTCACCGCTGATGACGGAACGCATGGTCATGAGTTGTGGAAGAGCGACGGCACGGAAGCGGGAACTATTCTTGTGAAAGACATCCAGCCGGGGTGGGAGCCGTCTTTGCCCCAATGGCTGACGCCGGCCGGCAATGTACTGTACTTCCAGGCTGTCGGCCCGGCAGGGGGCCAGGAGTTGTGGCGCAGCGACGGTACGCCGGCCGGTACCACAATGATAAAAGACATCTATCCCGGGGAAAAGACTTCGTTCCCGGATGCCCTCACGGTGATGAACGGAATCCTTTTCTTTTCGGCGGAAGACGGCGTGCACGGAGAAGAACTCTGGAAAAGCGACGGTACGGCAACGGGTACGGCAATGGTCAAAGACGTTAACCCGGTACCGGCTTCATTCCCTTCCTACCTGATCCCCCTCAAGGAGTCCTTGCTTTTTGTGCACAATGACGGCACGTATGGAAACGAACTCTGGAAAAGTGATGGTACGGAAACGGGCACCGTGCTGCTGAAGGACATTCGCCCGGGAACGCCCGGTGCTGACGTAAGGGATTTCACTACGGCAACCGGTATGACTTACTTTACCACGACCAACGGGGGGTACGGACGAGAACTCTGGAAAAGTGACGGCACGGCCGCCGGTACGGTGCGGGTGAAGAATTTTGATTCCAGTGTCCAGGGCACCAGCGTCACCCTTACGTACCCGGTGGCCGACCCGAACGGCCTGCTTTACTTCCTGGTGGTGGACGAACGCAGCCACCATGCCTTGTGGAAAAGCAATGGTACGGAGGCCGGAACAGTGCTGGTCAAGGACTTCTCAATCGAATACAGTCATTTCAATGCCTTCAACTTGGTGGTTGCCGACGGCGTCCTGTACTTTTTTGCCAATGCCTTTGAACTTTGGAAGAGTGACGGCACGGAAACGGGTACCACGCTGGTCAAATCACTTAATCCTACCGGGAATGGCTGGAGTGCCGGAGCCATGCAACCGATGAACGGCGCGTTGTATTTCATTGCTGATGACGGTACGCACGGGCAAGAACTCTGGAAAACCAACGGCACTGCCGCCGGTACGGTGTTGGTCAAAGACATCCATCCCTCCAAAACCGATCACTACACGTGGATACAAGCGGTGGTGGGCAACCGCCTCTACTTCGTTGCCGATGATGAAGTGCACGGCTACGAACTCTGGAAGACGGACGGTACCGAAGCCGGAACGGTGCTCCTCAAAGACATCAACCCAGGCGCGGGCCACGGGGCGCCCACTGTGATCGCTTCGACCCACAATGCCCTGTACCTGTCGGCCAATGACGGCACGCACGGGCAGGAACTGTGGAGAAGTGACGGTACGGCGGCTGGTACGGTGTTGGTAAAAGACATCAACCCGGGGCCGTACGGAATGGAAGCCTTTGGAGGCGCCACCCTGAACGGCACCTTGTATTTTTCGGCCGATGACAATACCCACGGTAGGGAGCTATGGCAAAGCGACGGTACGGCGGCTGGTACAGTACTGCTGAAAGACATACAGGCAGGGCCCATCAGCGCCAAACCCGCCCACTTCACGGCGGTAAACGGCCAGCTCTTCTTTACGGCCGACGACGGCGCCGCGGGCCGGGAACTGTGGGTGTACGACCCCACCGCCCAGACCATCACGTTTGCGGCCATTGCCGACAAAACGGCTGCCGATGTCCCTTTCCCGCTGTCGGCGACTGCCAGTTCGGGCCTGCCCGTCACTTTCAGCGTGGTTTCCGGCCCAGCCACAGTTGCCGGCAACGTGCTTACGCTTACCGGCACCGGCAAAGTAACCGTGCGGGCCGCCCAGCCCGGCAACGACCGGTACAAGGCCGCGGCACCCGTCGAACGATCCTTTACCGTGCAGTCCGTACTGGCTACGGACCCGACCCGCACGGCGGCAATCACCGTTTCGCCCAATCCGGCTACCCATACCCTTCAAGTGATACTCCCCGCTTCCCCGGGCCGTTTCGAACTCACCCTTCTGGGCACTACGGGCGGGCCGGTGTTGCAACAAACGGCTTCGGCGGGGGAAAGCGTGAAACTGCCCGTGCAGACGCTGCCCAAGGGACTCTACCTGTTACGGATCAGCCACGCCGGCGGTACGATCACCCGGAAAATCGTGCTCCAGTAGACTGCCCTTTTGCTGCCATACAACCAAGCCCCCGGTGTCCGGCACCGGGGGCTTGCTGCGTAGAGAGCTTGCCCGCCTGCCGGGCAGCACCCATTTTTAATCCTGAATGTTAACTGGTTAGTGCCCTTACCGCTTCAGCAGCCGCCCTTTGCCCACCAGCCGCTGGCCGGTCGTGATCGTGTACGCGTAGAGGCCATTGGGCAAGGCTGCCAGGTCCACTTCGGGGGTCGTGCCCCGCAGGTTGGGCGAAGCGTACACTTCCCGTCCCAGGGCGTCGGTAAGCCGGAAACAGACCGCGCCCGTGCCCGGTACCCCGGCCAGGCGCACCCTGTTGCGCGCGGGGTTGGGAAACAACCGGACCTTCTGGCCGTCCACCTCGTCTTCCGTGGCCGTTACCTGCCCCACGGGAATGTCGGTGCCCACGAAGACGCCGAAGGTCAGGTCGTTGCGCAACGCATCCCCCGATTCCCCCCGGAACACGATCACGTACGGGTGGCCGCGGCGTTCGGCCGCGGTGGGCGTCCAGGTATAGGTCACCTTGACGAAGCCGGCCGAATCGGCGGTCGTCGCCGAAGCGCGGCGCGCCAGCAGGAACGTTTCGCCCACCGGCCGCAACGAATCCCGGGTGGCGTCCGATGCCTTGTAGAGCACGGAAAAAGTGAACGGCCGGCCCGGCTCGGCGCGTACCAGCCGGTCGGCGTCAAAACCGGCGCCGGCCGCATTCTCCGCCCGCAACTCGGGCTTGGGGGCTCCGGGTGCCGTTACGAAGATGGCGAAGTCGCGCACCGTGGAACCAATTTTTACGCCCTTCCGCCACTCCTCCACTGCGAAGGCAACCGCGTACTGGCCAAAATCATCCGGCGTGCTGATTACGCCCCCGTCCCGCTTCCGCCCGCCCGGGCTGTCCCAGCAGAGTTCCCCCGTCAGGGCGTTGAGGGTAAACGTGGGCTCACCGCCGCTTTCCGAAGTGCCCCGCGGCGTAACCTGGTTCGGACTCATGTACGCGCTCACCGCCGAGCCGCTTTTGGCGAGGGGTGTAACGAGCCGGTACGACAGGCTATCGCCCTCGGCGTCGTAGGCAGCCGGGTTGATGCATACTTTTTGCCCGGCAAAGGCGCGGAAGATCGGCGGGTTCAGCAGCCGGGGGGAACCGTTGCCCCGCAGGGCTGCGCTTACGGTTACCCGGGATTCAATGTGGAAAGCGGTGTTCGCCGACTGGAACATGTTCACAATGCTCGGGCTCCGGTTCTCCTCGGTAAAACTGACAATGTAAGTGCCCGGCCCCGGGTAGGTATACTTGAAAGTGTACGACACCGCTTGGAGGCCGTTGCCGATGGGGGTGCCAACCCGGTCCCGGTTGACTACCTGTAACGGGTTGTTGCCCCCATCCACCCCGATATTGAGCGTGGCGTCGGGCTTGTCCACGCCTTGCGCCAGGTAAAGCGTCAGCGTGAAGTCGTAGGTAAAGGGGTTGGTCGAACCGGCGTCCTGCCGGTAACTGATTTCGCCGGCTACGAGGTGCGAACCGAGACATTCAACTACGGATAACAGGCCCAGCAAGGCCACCAGCAGGGGACGGGTAGAAATGGTCATGGCGGGAAGCGTTTGGGAAGGAGGTACTCCAAAAACGCAAAAGGTTCGCGTTTCTGCGAACCTTTTGCTACTTTTTTTTATGTCCGTAAAACGGATGCCCCACCATTAATTAATGGGCCTGCTTAACCGGCTCCTCCTTGCGGCGGGTACTTAGGAAGGCCGCCCCCGCCACGAAGCCCAGCAGGAGCACCGAACTGACCAGCGCAATGGTTTCGCCTTTTTTGTACGTATTGCCCGTGTACACGAATTCCACCTTGTGCGACCCGGCCGGCACCCACATGGCCCGCAGCAGGTAGTTGGCCCGGAAGTGGGGTACCGGCTGCCCGTCCACGTACGCCTGCCAGTCGTTGTTGCCCTGGTAGTACACCTCCGAAAACACCGCCAGTTGCGGCGTGGCGGCACTAGACTGGTAGGCGAGGCGGTCGGGGCTGTACGCGGTAAGGCGGATCGAGGCGGCGCTGTCGGGCCGCAGTTGCTGGTCCTTCAGCAAGGCCGCGTAACGGGCGTCCACGAGGGCCGTGCGGGCCGGGTCGAAGGTCTTGACCGCCTGGATCTCGGCGTTGGC
>CADCTQ010000355.1 GCA_902805615.1 uncultured Cytophagales bacterium | reverse complement strand
GGGCTGTCCGACGCGTACTACCAGCAGACCTTCAAACACGCGGGCCGGTTCACTGCCACCCAAACCCGCTGCCGGGCCATGGGGGACGAGTACGACGAATTCGTGGCCGAGCGCGACAAGTAACACCCGGATTCACCTCAGGCCCGTTTATGCATTGCACCAATTTTTTTACTTAGCCAGTCCCTTGTTCATGGAGGAACCTCATTTTACGGTTACCGAGTACCTGAATTGCCGCAAGTTCATCAAGCGGTACTATACTTTGACCCAGGTGGTTGACCTGGCCCTGCTGACCGCCCTGGAGGGGCAGTTCGGTCCGGCCCAGGTGCAGGCATTCAGCCGCTACAACCCCCAGGCCAAGGACTGCCTTCAGATCAAGACGCAGGATGGCCTGCAAATCAGCGGGGTGATCTTCGGCGAACTGCTCTACTTCGTTACCCCGACCCAGATGCCCGGGCAGGTGGAAGTGTTTGAAAAGGTGCTGAAAGCCTGGTTGAACCAGCAGGTACGGGCCGCCGGGTAGGGGTAAGCCTCCGACCAAAAAGGGCAGTAGTGACACGCGTTTTCACTACTGCCCTTCATTTTTATTCATCTTCATCCACCTACCCACGCTTTGCCCCGGTCCCCGTCTTTTTCACGGAAGCAAGTGTTTTTCATGTCAGTAAGCGTTCCATTGACTTGGGGTTGCTTTGAAGTGGCCGGCACCGTGGATGCCCTGGGCCCGGGCGTCACCACGGCGCGGGAGGGCGGCCGGGTGGCCGTGTTGCTGTCGGCCCCGGGCGGGTACGCCGAGTACATCACCGCCGATGCCGCGCAACTGATTCCCATTCCCGACGGAGTTACAATTCCAGACGCTGCGGGCACTGCAAGACGATCAGCTGATCGGGCGGCGGGTGTACCTGGAAGTGCCGCTTTCATCTGACCGTGAGCTAACTTTAAGCGGAGTATTCTTGGACGTTGGTTCCGCCAGAGGCGGAAAACAGGGTCGGTACGAATCCAGCGCTTCGCGCCAGCCCGCTACGCTACGCCGGCACCTTCCGTTTTGCCTCACCAGGGAGCGGCCCTGTTTTTTGCCTCCGACGATTCTTCTTTCGTGCCGGGGGCCGAACGCATTGCCGGTGGCGGCATGGCAACCTCGTAAAGACCACGGGGGAGGCGCCGCCGCCCGCTTTTACCCGTTAACGGTTTGTTCCTCCCCGTGCATGATGTGCCGGCGGTGGCGGGTGCCCCAGTCGCGCAGGGCCAGCATGACGGGTTCGAGCGATTGGCCGTGCCCGGAGAGGGAGTATTCCACCGTAACGGGCGTCGTCGGGTAGACGGTACGCACGACCAACTGGTTCAGCTCCAGTTCTTTGAGTTCCTTGGACAGGACCCGGGGCGTGACGCGGCCCAGCTCCCGCTGAAGCTCGGTAAATCGTTTGGCCCCGGCGCCCACCAGGGCCGACAGGATCAGCAGTTTCCACTTGCCGCCTACCACTTCCAGCGTGTCGCTGATGGGGCGCAGGTTCTGGGTACAGGGCGTCCGGAGCATAAAGATCGGGGAGAAGATGGGTACGGGTCATCAACGGCCGGCAAAGCGTGCCGGGGAGGCCGTATCCTTTTGGATAGCGCTATCCAAAAGGATACGGCTACTTTTTGGATAGCAAATATGCGCATTTTTGGGGAGTGATTCAACCCAATCGTCACGCTCTTCTTTTTGTACCATGAATAACCAGAAACAACTCAAAGTGCTCGTGTACGGAGCAACCGGCACGCAGTCGGGCCCCGTGGTGGAAAAGCTGCTCGAAAGCGGCCACCTGCCCTTCGTCTTTACCCGTGACCGCGAAAAAGCCGCCCGCCTGGCCGGGCTGGGGGCGCAGGTGGTGGAAGGCGAGATGGCCGATTACGGGCAAGTATTGCGGGCCAGTGCCGGCATGGACGCGGTTTCGCTGCTGGTGCCCTTCGGCGCGAGTGCGCCGGTGGCCCTGGGGGAGAACGCGGTCAATGCCGCGGCGGCGGCCGGGGTCAAACTCATCGTGTGGAACACGAGTGGCCCCATTCCGCCCGTGCCCACCGGCAACCCCAGTTACGACCTGCGGCTGCACCTGGTGGAATACCTGGAGCGCAGCGGCGTGCCCCACATCACCCTCGTTCCCACCGTGTACGCCGAGAACCTGCTGGGCCCCTGGAACGCCCCGGCCGTGGCCCGCCTCAACCAGGTAACGTACCCCACGCCGGCGGACATGTCGCTGAGCTGGCTGCCGTGCCAGGACCTGGCTTCCCTGACGGTAGCCGCCCTGGAGCGGCCCCACCTGGCCGGGTCTACCTTCCACATCAGCGGCATCGAGCAACTGGACGGCAACCAACTGGCCGGGCAGTTTGCCCGGGCGCTGGGCCGCAGCATCTCCTACCGGCCCCTGCCGCCGGTAGAGTTCGAAGCGATCCTGAGCGGGTTCATGCCGGCCCCGGTGGCCGCCGAAGTGGCCGGGGGCTACCAGAAGATGTGGGACCACCCCGAGCAGCGCCCCGCGTTTACCGCCGACATGCGGCCGGTGCTCGAAGCCCTGCCCGTTGCGATGACGCCCATGCAGGAATGGGTTAAACAGTACGCCGCCGCCTTCTCCTGATGCTCCGGATGTAGCCTGTCCCCCCTTACCCGGTCCGCAGCCGTGCGGGCCGGGTATTGAGCATCCGAAAACGAATGGGTACCTACCCGGTGACGGGTGCAACGAGGGCACCCCGCTGGTTCAACCATGCATTTCTTCAATACCCTCCGTCACGAATCTCCGTCGCGCGGTTTGCCCGGGTGATGCTGCTTCAGGAACGTAGAAGGGGAGAGGCCGGTGAGTTCTTTGAACGTCTTGTTGAACGTGGATTTGGTGCTGAAACCCGCCTCGTAGGCAATGCCCAGGATGTTGTAGTGCGCAAAAGCCGGGTCCAGCAGCAGGCGCTTGCTCTCCTCCACCCGGTAGCGGTTCACGAACCGGTAAAAGTTCTCGCCGAACCCCTCGTTGAGCACCTGCGACAACTGGTTGGGGTTGATCGCCAGTTGCCCGGCCAGGGCGGTCAGGGTCAGTTCTCCGTCCAGGTACGGCTTCTGCTCCCGCATGTGCGTTTCGATCTTGGCCATGACTTCGCGCAGGTACGCCGCCGGGAGCGTAGCGTTGCGGTACCGCACGGCCGGTTCTTCGTCAAGGATGGGCAGGACCGTTTCGGTAGCCACGGTGGCAAAGCTCGACTCCTGCTGCACGGCCTGGCAGGCAACCCAGTAGCTGAACCCCAGCAGCGTCAGGCCAAGGCCCGGTTGGGTCCAGCGCACTTCGCCGCTGACGACCCATACCCCGAAAAGCACGGCTGCCCCCAGCAGCAAGTGTTGCAACCATTGCAGTTGCCGGTATTCCAGCGTGGAGAGCAGTTCGCGGGTCACCCGCCGGTGCCGGACCAGGAGCCCGTAGCACACCACGCCGTAGAGCAGCAACTGCACTTTCTTGAGGTATTGCGCGGCCAGGAAGTGGGGAATGGTGTAGGCGTGGATCATTTCGCGTTTGGCCGCCGCCGGGCTGAAGGCAAAATCACGCAGCAGCCACACGTACAACCCGATGGGCACCAGGTGGAGCAGGTCGGCGGGTTGCGGGCGGATGCCGGGGCGGGTCTGGTGGCGGATGTAAAAATAGAGCAACGGCCCCAGGGAAAGGCTCAGCAGGGCGTCGTACTCAAACAGGTGCGGGTAGCGGTCAAAGAACCCATTCTCCGCCAGCACGTCGCTGAAAAAACTGGCCCCCAGCAGCAGCAGCAGTATCCCCAGTACCCGGTTGGCCCGCCGGTTGCGCGCCTTGCGCAAGGTGAACAGGAGAACGGCCGTCAGCAGCAGGTTCACCGCGGCAATCACGACGCAGAGCAGGTAAAAGGGAATGGTCAGGCGCATCAGGGGTACACGTTACGCCTAAAAATACTCCCATTCCGGGCAGATGGTCAAGCCGGCGCCCCGTTTTACCCCGCGCGGAAGGTCCGTCTAAGCCCAGCCGGACGTCTTTCCCGTCGGTTCGGACGCTTCCACGGGCCGGATCGGGCACCTTGGGGCTGCCGGAAGGGTAACAGCGCAAGGCCCTTTTTCTCCCGGCATCCCCCGTCGCTATGTTTACCTCCGTACCAAAAACCCCCGCCCGTTCTTTCGCGCCGGTACCGGCCCACGAGCGGATTCCCCTGCTGGACGCCCTGCGGGGCCTGGCCCTGCTGGGCATCATCACCGCCAACCTGTGGAGCTTTTCCGGCTACGCCTACCTTGCCCCCGCGGCCCGGCTGGCCCTGCCTTCTTACCCCCTCGACCGGCTGGTGGACCCGCTGCTGCACGTGCTGATTGATTCCAAGTTCAGCACCCTCTTCTCGATGCTTTTCGGCGTAGGCTTCGCCCTGCAACTGCAACGGGCAACCGCCCGGGGCGTACCCTTCCGGCGTTACTTTGCCCGGCGCATGCTGCTGTTGCTTGCCCTGGCCGGCCTGCACGCGTACCTGCTGTGGTTTGGCGACATCCTCCGCTTTTACGCCCTGGCCGGGCTGGCCCTGCTGCTGGTCGCCCGCTGGCCCGGCAACCGGCTGCTGCTAGGCGGCCTGGTGCTGGCCGTCTTCCTGGCGCCGGTCCTGTTCATCCTCAACGAAGCGGTGCTGTACCACCCGCCCTCGGCCGGTGACCTGTCCCTGGCGGGCATCCTGGCGGCCTTCCGGGATGGGAGCTACGGGCAGGTGCTGGCCGCCAACTGGCAACTGGACGAGGTGCGCAACTTTTGGGAGGGGGCCCCGCTGACCATTGCCTCCACCATGGGCAAAGTAATGCTGGGCTTCTGGTTGGGACGCAAGGAACTGTTCAGCCGGCCCGAAACCCACCAGGGGCTGCTCGACGGGTGGTTCCGGTGGGGCCTGCTGGGCGGGCTGCCCGCCAGTGTGGCTTACTGGGCCGTCAAGGCGGGGCACCTGCACCTGGACAGCCTCTGGCTGGCGTGGCTGCCTTTTGCCGTGGCCGGGGGCATGATCCTGCACAGCCTTTTTTACCTGAGTGCTTTCGTGCGGGTCTGCCGGGGGCGGAGCGGCTTTTCCTGGCTGCAAACGTTTGTCCCGGTCGGCAAAATGGCGCTGACCAACTATCTCCTGCAAACGGTCGTGGGCCTGTGGCTGTTCTACGGGTACCTGCCCGGCCCGCACCTGATGGGGGAGGTGGGGCCGGCCGCGTTGCTGCTGCTGGGCGGGCTGATTTTCGCCGGGCAAGTGGTTTTCAGCCACTGGTGGTTGCGGCGCCACGCCCAGGGACCCGTGGAGTGGCTCTGGCGGCGGCTGGCGTACGGCGGGCTTGGCGGGAAAAAGGAGGGAAGCCGGGAGACCCCGGATTTTAACCGGTAGATGCATTGACCATGAAGGTAGTATTGGGAAAAAGGGTTTACCACGGAGACACGCATGGTCTGGCGTAGAGACGCGATTGATCGCGTCTTTTTGGAGCAAAGGGTTTCACGCAAAGGCGCTTCAGCAGCGAAAAGGGCGCAAAGAAATACGCCTACGCCTTGCGGTCTTTGCGTCATTCTACGGAGCCCACGTCACGGGCGTGTGCAGCACGAGGAATGTAGCATTGGTTAAATCGTTGGGAGCCGATCAGGTGGTAGACTACACGCAACAAGACTTCACCCAACTGGATGCGTCCTATGACATCATCTTTGACACGGTGAGTAAAAGTTCTTTCCGTAAATGCCGAAAGGTGCTTGCGGCCGGGGGACAATACCTGGTCACTGTAGTTACGTTGACAAGGCTGTTCCAAAGTGTTTGGACGGCGTGGTTTGGTCGGAAGAAAGTGGTTACGGGGATGTCGTTAGATAAAACGGAAGGTTTGTTTTTTCTCGGAAAACTGTTGGAAGCGGGGCGCCTGAAAACGGTGGTTGACCGGTCTTTCACTTTGGAACAGATCAGCGAGGCCCACGCGTACGTTGAGACCGGACGAAAAAGGGGGAATGTGGTCGTGACCGTTTGAGTTTGTCCGGTCATATTGATTGCAATGCCGGGAAGCCGTCAGTGAGACACTGACGGCGGCGTGAGGATCTTTAAACGTGGCACCGTGGTCAGCGTGGTTGCGGGCAGTGGTCAGTGTCGCTGCTGCCGTGGTCAGTGTCCCAGTGAGGTATGTGATTAGCGTATGGGCGTGTTTGAGGGGCTTAGGGGTGATGAGGGGTTGGTTGTGATGGGTGGTAATGTGCTGGGTGGTAACAGGATGGTTTCTAATGGGTTGGTGATGAGTGAGTTGTGAGGGGTGGGTTGGTGATGGGTCGGTTGTGAGGGGTGGTAACAGGATGGGTGGAGATGGGATGGTGAATGGTTGATGCTGCGTAAGTGGGCTTTGTTCTTTTTGGCATTGCCCCAAAAAGAACCAAAAAAGGCTAGGCCCAATGATGCTTCCCCCCGCTGACCAACCCGCCCCTCGCCATTGGGCCGGGCCCACGCGCCGCGACACCATCGGTGCCGAAACAACGATACGGGCTCGTAATCAACGGTGTCTCACTGACAGCGCCTGCTCACTGCCTGGCTACGCACTGCCTGGCTACGCACTGCGTATCCGCAAGGGAAGGTGCTAATCACATACGACACTGACCACGGCAGCAGCGACACTGACCACTTCTGAGAAAGCCCTGAATCCGTAAAAAAAGTTTTGCTTTGCGGGTGATAAACTGCCGCCGGTGGAATTAAAGCATATCTTTCAGGCGGTACCGGCCCCGATGATGTGCGTAATCACTTGCTGCATCATGCACCCGGACGGCCGCATCATCACAACTCCCAACGTTTAATCCTGCTTCTCCATGGCCGCACCCCTTCCCAATGACCGCAAGACACTGGCGGGCTTACGAAACAAAGACAACCAGGCGTACGAGATTCTCTACAAGTTCTATTTTCCGGTGGTGGAAAGCTTCATTCTCAAAAACAGCGGAAACCGCGACGATGCCAGGGACATCTTCCAGGAAACCATCCTGGTGTTGCTCAACAAAGTACCCACGGAAGATTTTGAGCTGACCTCGTCGCTGAAAACCTACCTTTTCTCCATCAGCAGCAACCTGTGGCTCAAAAGGCTGCGCCAGGCCCGGCAAATGCATAGCCGTTCGGGTGAGGTGCTTGCGCACGACTCAGCACAGGGCTTGGCTGCTGCCGGGGAGATGGGCTGCGAGGTGCATGAGGAGCCTACGCCCGCCGAAAAGGTGGTGGGCTTTTTGTCCCGCATCACCCTCAAGTGCCAGGCGCTGCTGAAGGCAATTTTCTTCCTTCGCAAAGACATTCATACCATCACCCGGGAAAACGGGTATACCTCCGTGCACAATGCCCAGAACCAGAAGTATAAATGCCTGGAGCAGGCCCGCAGAGAGGCAAAAAGCGAAAAGGCACCCTGATGTTGAAATGAATCGGAGATCACGTACAGCAATTCCCGGCTTGGAATTACAGGGGATGACAGGTGGGTAGATTGTACTGAGCTGACGCCTTGGCGTCACTTGCAGGAAGCGGTTGCTTCCTTTTTTTGTTTTACGCCGGCGCTGCCCCCCCGGTCCGTGAATGAGGTATCACCAGTCGCGGCTACCGGGCCGGCTTCCATTCCCGCCCATCCTGGTCGTTTGCGCTATCCTGCGCTTGATAAAGACTACCCGTGCGGTTGCCGACCCAAAAGTTTTCGGGCAATGGGTGATTGCCGGCAGGGGTTGGAATTAAGTGTAAACAACTTCAAAAAATGATGACAATTGGTAACCCGTTCATTACGCCAAGCCTGCTGTTGATGGCCGCTTTGGTAAGCCTGCAAGCGTTGGCAACGCCCCCCAAAAAAGGCCCGGTACGCGTGACTCCTCCGCAAGCCGCACCGGCTTTCACTACAAGAGATGTAAACGGCAAAGAAGTGAACCTGTCGGATTACAAAGGCAAAAAGGTGCTCCTGACTTTTTTCCGCAACGCCGGCTGCCCCGTCTGCAACCTGCGGATGCACGAACTGCTGGACCAGGCCGCCGCCTTTGCGCGCCAGGGACTGACCGTGATCGCCGTCTACGAAAGTACGGCCCAAACCATGAAACAATACACCGAAGGGCAGTCCATTCCGTTCGTGATGATTCCCGATGCGGACCAGGACCTCTATGCGCTGTACGCCATCGAAAGGTCGGGGCGCAAGGCGTTTGCTTCCGTGTTTCACGGGGTGATCGGCAAAGCCGGCCGGGGCAAAAAGCTGTTCCGGCGGAAAATAGCGCAGGACGGCCACAAAACCACCATTGGGGCGGACTTCCTCATTGACGAGCATGGCAAGGTAGCCGTGGCCCACTACGGCCGCTACATCGGGGATCACTTGCCGCTCGACGAGATCAACGCGTTTCTCAACCAGTAACCCCACCAGCTTAAACACCAAATACGATGAACATCTGGGGAATCAGCGAGAACACCGGGGATGGGATCAGTTGTCCCATCGTCCCTGCCCGGGCAGCCTGGTACAAAAAGCTGTTTTTATTCTTCTTCCGGTTCGGCATCTGCCCGCTCTGCGTGACCATGAGCGTCACGTACGCCGTGGCGAGGCTATTCAAACGCCTGGCCGGCCGGTCCTTTGCAAGGCGGGTTGATGGCAGCCCTGGCGCTTTGGACAAGATCGTCTGAACCGGCAAGTGGCGCGTATTGATACTCGCAAGCAGGGTTATGATTGAAAAGGTTCACCACGGAAACACGGAGAACGCGGAGCGTCAGGAAGCATTGGCCGTACGCCCACGGTCAAAACCATGTATGTGCTTCGCGCCTTGCCTTGTGGATACGCAGTGAGTGGATATGCAGTGGGCGGGCACCGTTGGTTAGGTGCCCGCATCGTTTCCCCGGCACCGGTGGTGTCGCGGCGCGTGGGCCCGGCCCAATGGCGAGGGGCGGGTAAGCCCAGTGGGGGGAAGCATCATTGGGCCTAGCCTTTTTTGGTTCTTTTTGGGGCAATGCCAAAAAGAACAAACTCCACTTCCCGCAATGATTGACCGATCACCATCCCCTCACTAACCCCATCCGCCTCAAATCCCCTCAAATACGCCCATACGCTAATCATATACTAGTCGGAAGACTACCCCCAGCCGTAAGGGTACTGAGCCGGTTCCCCAGTACTACATTTGACCATACTACCCCCAATCCAACGCTAATCACGTACGAGTGAATTGACCCAAAAGGAGTTCACTCCTGCACCCAAACAAGGGGTTCCGTCCCGGCTTGCGCTCCCTTAAAAAAAATTATTGCCCAAAAGCAAGGTGGCTATTTCTTAATTTCGGATAGAAACACTATGTTTATAGTGTATTAGTAATCTAGTACACTACTAATGAGCATTTGTTTCCCGAAGCTGGTGGAAGCAGCCATTTTAACCTCACTTTTAGCCTATTCCCCTATGGAGCTACGCATCAGAAACATCACCAAAACCTACGCCAACGGAGTAAAAGCCCTGAGTAACGTCAACCTCACCATTCCGGCGGGCATGTATGGCCTGCTTGGCCCGAACGGTGCGGGAAAATCCACCCTGATGCGTACCCTGGCTACCCTGCAGGAACCGGATGAAGGCACCATTACCCTCGGCAACCTGGACGTGCTGAACCAGAAAGCGGAGGTGCGCCAGACGCTGGGCTACCTGCCGCAGGAGTTTGGCGTCTATCCCAAGGTGAGCGCCGAGGAGTTGCTCGATTACTTTGCCGTGCTCAAAGGCATCACCCGCCGGGCATTGCGCAGGGAAGTGGTAGAAAGCCTGCTCCGGCAGACGAATCTCTGGGAGGTGCGCAGGCAACGCTTGGGCGGCTATTCGGGCGGGATGCGGCAGCGGTTCGGCGTGGCAGTTGCCCTGCTGGGTAACCCAAAGCTGTTGATCGTGGACGAACCGACGGCGGGCCTGGACCCGGCCGAACGCGTGCGCTTCCTGAACCTGCTCAGCGAACTAGGGGAGAGCAGCGTGGTGATTCTCTCCACCCACATTGTGGCAGACGTGTCGGAGCTGTGCACCCATATGGCCATTATCAATCAGGGGAAGATCCTGCTGGAGGCAGATCCCCTGCGGGCGGTTGCCTCCCTGCAAGGAAAGATATGGCGCAAGCTGATTGACAAACATGCCCTGGCATCGCAGTCGGCGGAACACAAAATCATTTCGGCCAAACTCCTGAGCGGCCGCACCCTGGTGCATGCATACAGCCCCGAAAACCCGGGTGGTGGTTTCGAGCCGGTGGAACCCGACCTGGAAGACGTGTACTTCAGCACCATGACGGGCCACTACGCACCCGCGCAGCAACAACCTGAAAGGGAGGAGGCAAACGTATGATCCTCCGGAGGATATTTCGCCTGGAATTCACCTGCCAGTTGCGGCAGGCTTCCTACTGGCTTTGCTTCGTGATCGTGGCCGTACTTGCTTTCCTGTTCATCATTGCAAACTACCTTCACGATGCGCGGGAAGGCTATTGTCTCCTGAATGCGCCCATCATCATTGCGAGCGTAGCGGTGCTTTGCAGCATGTTCTGGCTGCTGGTGGGCGGGGCAGTCGCCGGAGATGCCGGTACCCGGGACGTGCAGACCGGCATGTATTCCCTCACCTACACGGCTCCGGCGGGCAAGGCGGCATACCTGGGCGGGCGATTCCTGGCTGCCTTTGGCCTGAATGCGCTGCTCCTGCTTTCCATCCCGGCGGGCCTCCTGGCGGCCATCTACCTGACCGGGGTAGAAGCGGAACTGCTCGTTCCGTTCGAGGCAACTGCTTACCTGAGCACCTACTTCTGCCTGGTGCTGCCGAATGCTTTTTTCGCTACGGCGATCCAGTTCTCACTGGCCACCCTCACCCGCAAAACCCTGGCAAGCTACCTGGGCAGCGGACTCCTTTTCCTCACTGCCTATCTGGTGGGCCAGTTCGTATCCGAGGTGATGAAAATGCCCCGGTTGGCCACCTTGATTGACCCCATCGGCTTCACGCCGGTGATGAACATGCAGCAGGTGTGGACACCCATCGAGCGGAATACCCGCCAGGTCGGCCTGGAGGGGATGCTGCTCGTAAACCGTTTGCTGTGGCTGGCCCTTTCACTGGGCATGCTCACCTTCACTTATTTTCGCTTTCAGTTTGCGCAGCCGGCGGTAGGCAAGCGGCAGCAAAAGGCGCTTGGGGGAGCTACGGCCGTGCCTGCCCCGGCGTGCCTGGGATGGGAAACCCGGGAAGCCTTGCCCAAGGTACCGGGCTTGTTTGGCACTGCCACGCAACTGGGTCAGTTGCGCCTGATCACCCGGAAATCATTCCTGCAACTGGCCAGGAGCCCGGGCGGCCTGCTCCTGCTGGGCCTTATCGCGGCGCTTACGTTTCTGGTGTTGCCCAACAACATGGAACACCTGGACGTGCCGATGCTGCCCAACACGGGTTACCTGCTGACCTTCCTGACGGCTCCCCTCACGCACGCCGGCACCCGTTGGGTCATCATACCGCTCCTGACCATTTTGTACGCCGGCGAGCTGATCTGGCGCGAACGGGAGGCGGGCCTGGGGGATATGGCCGGTGCCACGCCGGTGCCGGAATGGGTGCTCTTCGGGGGCAAGTTCCTGGGACTAAGCCTGGTGCTCATGGCATGGACGGCATTCCTGATGACGGCGGGAGTGCTTGCCCAACTGGGCATGGGCGGCGCCGCGCCTGAGACCGGACTCTACCTGCAAACCCTGTTCGGACTTCAACTGATCGATCACCTGCTCTTCGCCCTGCTCGCCCTGGTGGTGCACGTGCTGGTGAATCACAAATACGTGGGCCACCTGGCGGCACTCCTGGCCTACGGGTTCATCACCAACGCCGCCAGCCTCGGCATCGAGCACAAACTGCTCATCTTCGGCGCCGACACGGGCTGGTCTTACAGCGATATGCGCGGCTTTGCGCCGCACCTTGGTCCCTGGCTGTGGTTCAAGCTCTACTGGGTGGCCTGGGCGCTGCTGCTCGGAATAGCGGCAAAGCTGCTTTGGGTGCGCGGCAGAGAGGCGGGCGGCCGGGCCCGGCTCCGGCTGGCCCGAAAACGCTCCGGTCGCAGCACCGTGCTGGCGGCAGGGGTGGGGGCAGGGCTGCTGGGCGCAACGGGCGGCTTTATCTTCTACAACACCAACGTGCTCAACGACTACACCAGCACCGCCGGCGCGGCTGCCTGGCGTGCCCGTTACGAGCAGCTTTACGGCCGGTACAAGGGCATTCCGCAGCCCCGGCTGGCCAACACCAGCCTGCACGTAGAACTGTATCCCCGGCAGCGGCAGGTAGCGATCCGCGGCACGTACCTGCTGGTGAATCGTCATGCGGCGGCGCTGGATTCCATTCACGTACATACCGCGGCGGGGGTAGCGACGGAAGCCGTGCGTTTTGACCGAATGGCTACCCCGGTGCGCGCAGACGGGGAATTCGGCTACTACACGTACGTGCTGGAAAAGCCCCTCCAGCCCGGGGACTCGCTGCGGCTCAGCTTCCGGGTACTGTCAAGCCAGCAGGGTTTCACCAACGGCGGAGCAAGTGCTTCCCTGGTCGCGAACGGTACTTACTTCCGCAACTACCACTGGCTGCCTGCCATCGGCTACCAACCGGTTCTTGAACTTACCCAGGCGGGTGAACGGCAGACGCATGGCCTGTCACCCCGTCCGGAAACGCCTTCGCTCTATGACGTAAGCGCACGGCAGGAGCTGTTCTGGGACCAGGAAACGGCCTTCGAAGCAGTGGTAGGCACCGATGCAGACCAGCGGGCCGTGGCGCCGGGCACCCTTCAGCAGACGTGGAAAAAAGACGGCCGCGCCTACTTTCGCTACGTGGCCAATGCGCCCCTCCGCAACGAATACGCCTTCTTTTCCGCCCGGTATGCCGTGCACGAAAAGCAGTGGCAGGATGTAACCATACAAGTCATTCACCACCCCCGGCACGCGGCGCACCTGGCGCGTACGGCCCGGAGCACGGCAGCTTCCCTTGAATACTACAGCAGGCAATTCGGCCCCTATCCCTACAACCACATCCGTTTTGTGGAGCATCCGGCTCCGGGCAGCGGCCTGCATGCCTCGGCCATCAACGTCTCCTACCTGGAGGGCTTCTCCTACTTCCGTCCCGAAGCCGATGCGCGGGATTTGAATTTTCCCTTCGCGGTGGCGGCCCATGAGGTAGCCCACCAGTGGTGGGGCAATCAGTTGCAGTACGCCCACGTAGAAGGAGCCGGTCTGCTGTCCGAAAGCCTGGCGTGGTATTCCGCGTTTGGCGTGGTGGAAGAAACCTTTGGACCGGAGCACCTGCAACGGCTGCTGGCGGTGATGCAGACCGCCTACGAAACGCCCCGCACCCCGGCCGACGTGCCGCTGCTCCGCGCGCACAACGAGTACCACAACTACCGGAAGGGGCCCTTTGCCCTGTACGCCCTGAGCCAGTACATCGGCCGGGAGGAGGTAAACGCGGCCCTGCGACACCTGCTCGGGAAGCACCGCGCGAAAACAACCGACCTGCCTACGAGCCTGGACCTCTACCAGGAGCTGCGGCAGGTTACGCCCGACTCACTCCGCTACCTGCTGCACGACCTCTTTGCGGCGAATACCTTTTGGGAACTGGCAGCCGAGCAGGCAACCGCCCGGCGTACGGAAGCGGACCAATGGGAGGTAACCTTGGCGGTACGGGCCCGCAAAGTGGTGGTTGACACGGCGGGAACCCAGACACGCATCCCGCTCGACGACTGGATTGAGGTTGGCGTCTACGGCCCGGCCGCGGAGGGCGGAAAACCGGGCCGGCCCCTTTATTTGCAGAAGCACCGCCTCCGTTCCGACCGCCAGGTAATTACCGTAACCGTGCCCCAAAAGCCCGCCACGGCCGGCATCGACCCCCGCCACCTGTTGATTGACTGGCAGATGAACGATAACACGGAAGCGGTGAAGGCGGGCCAATAAGCGTGCGTACCCTTGGCATCAGGCAGTGGGTACGCCGGGCGTGCCCGCACTGAATCCTTATTTGCCGATGAACATTCCGTCCAGGTGGATGCGGTAGTTCCCTTTGGTTTGCTTATGCTCTAATTTTACGCTGTACTTTTTTCCCTTTTCAACCTGGATCGAACGAATTACCCGGTTCCCGGCGAGGTATTCCGATTCCGAAAGGAGTTGATCATTGACGGAAAACCGGTGCCAGTCGTCGGCAATGATAAAAAACACCACGGCTCCGTCCATTGGGGAGGTAAACTCCCCCTCAAACCTTGAGGAAAAGTGGGTACCGGGAACGCCGGCAGCGATGCGGCCCATCTCCCCGGGGCTGCCCGAATTGAAATCGATCTGAGCGGCATTGCCCTGGTAAACCGGTGCTCCCTTGAATTCGGTGTTGTTGTAGAATGAAGCGGTAAAACCGGCCGGAAAGCGGACCGGGTTTTCCGGCCCGGAACGGGAATCCGTTTTCACGATGGGAAAAACGGTAAAGTGCTGACCCGAATTCAGTTGCCAGTAAGGCACAAACTGATAATCTGCGTGCTTTGCCACTGAAAAATGCAGTGGCTTTGCAGGGTCGGCAATGAGTTCACCGGTGAGATCAGCGGGGGCGGCAATGAGGTGGGGGGCTTCTTTTGCTCCGGTTAGCGCCAGCAGGATGGGGCCAAATTCCAGCGCATACCGGTTGCAGTAAGGGATTGTGTCAAATCCAGCGTACGCGGTGGCTTTCAAACCCATGGGCAGCGTAAAGCGGACCCGGTCACCGTTTTGCCATTTTCGTGACAGTGACACGTACGTGCCGGGCCTGCCGGTTGCGCTTTTCCGGCCATTGACCAAAATGTCCATTTCACCGGTTGCCCACGACGGCGTGCGTATCCGTAGCTTCATGTCGAGCGGAGAAGCGGTGGTTACTTTGATGTCAATCCCCGGCGTAAAGGGGAATCCGCCTTCCAGTTGCAGGTGTACCGGCTGGCCCTTTACCTTCCAGTCAATTGCCGAGGGTTCGTACAGGTTTACGTACAGGCCATCGGAAGCGAGGGTATAAATATACTCGGGCAGCGATCCCAACGCCCTGGTTCCCTGCCCCTCACAACAAGTGTTGGCAATACCGGCCGTGCCCCTGGCGCCTTCCAGGTTGGCATGGTAATGAATCCTTCCCTCGTCGGTTTGCGCGGCAAGGATTACGTTATAAATTGATTTTTCAATTTCGGCCACGTACTTTTCCTGGTCCGGATACAGCAGGTGCAACCGCTGGTTGAATTTGATCCAAAACGTACTGCCGCAGGTTTCACCGGTATGTCCCCGGTTGGTCAAATAATAAGAACGGGGCGGATGGCTGGTGTGATTGGCCGGGTCCCAATTGACGAGGCTGCGTTTCCCGTGAGGATCAACCTTCCAGTGATTTTCGCAAATGGCAATACTGCCACCCTGGTGTTGCCACTTGTCGTGAATGAGTTCCCAGGCCCCGAGCGATGCGTGCAAGTACGTCTTGTCGCCGGTGGCCAGGTAATGGTCGAGGTAGGCCTCAAAACTGGTAATCAGGTAACTGTGGGGATTTTGCAAAGGATACTGCCAGACGGCGCTGTCGCGCCGCGCACTCAGTTCGTTCATCCACCAGTCGCTTACGTAGTACTTTTCCGCCACCCGTAAATCTTCAGGCTTGCCGACCGGTGAAAGGTAGGTACGCGTGCTGGCGATGTGTCCCTGGTGACTGTTGTTGGGCCAGTATAAAAGTTTCGGGTGCATGGTGTCCCATCGGTTAAACCAGTCGGCGTGTCCGCGCAATAGAGCGTAGGCTTTCTGATTCCCGGAAATCCCGGCTTCGATCAATCCGTGCGTGAGCCAGGCACGGGCGTAATTGGGTTCCTCGCTCCTGAGGCTGTCGGGTTGGTAAGGCAGGATATACCCGTCAGGCTCCCGGCATTGGGCAATTTCGTCAACCAGTTCGTTGAGTGCGTGCCCAAGCTGTGCGTCAGGCAGCCATCTGAGGGTGTTGGCGGCGCCCATCAGAAATCTGCCCGCATTGGAACCCCTGAGTTGCGTGTCCCAGAAAGGTACCTGCGGCAGGGTATCGGGAACAACCGGTATTCCCGCCCTTACCCGGAAAGGCGCCAGCATGTGGTCCAGCGAAAAGGACCGGAGCAGATAATTGACGTTTCGGCCGAGGGCCGTGCTGAACAGCCCTTTTTCAGGCAGCGAAATGCCACTGGTGGGTACCCCGGCTTTCAGCCGGACCGGTTTCCAGCCAGCGGGGTCACTCGCTTGCAGGCGGCTTTTGTACGCGTGCTTGGGCAAACTATAATCCAACGCGCGTGGCGCGTGCTGCTGCGTGGCACAACCGGCTTGCAACAACCACAATAGAAAGAAGATGGGGAGCCTCACGTTGCCTGATCGTAATGGAATCGGGAGTGGATGTTGTTTCATTGCCGGGGGCTGATGCAGGCCTGTACGTCGGCGGGGCGGCCGAACAGCACGAGAATGTCGTTTTCTTCCAGTGGGGTCTTGGGGCCGATCACGCCCAGCACTTCGGGCTTTTTGTAGGGCCGCCCGATGAGGTTGGTCTTCTCGCGCATTTTGATGATGGTCAGTACGTTGAGGTTGTAACGGCCGCGGAAGTTGATCTCTTCGATGGTCCGGCCCACGTACCGGGCGGGCACCCGGGCCTCGATGATGCTGTAGTGCTCGGAGAGTTCGAAGGAATCCACCACGCCCTCGATTTGCAGCTTCTTGGCGAAGCGTTCGGCCGATTCCTTCTCGGGGCTGATGATCATGTCCACGCCGATGGCTTCGATCACCGTCCGGTTGATGTCGGAGCTGGCCCGGCTGATGAGCTTTTTCACCTTGTGCTGTTTGAGGATGGCCGTGGTCAGCACCGAGGCGCCGATGTCTTCCCCGATGCAGACAATGACGATGTCGGCGTCTTTGAGCGGCAGCGTGGTCACGGCGTGCATGTCACTGGAATCGAGGCAAACGGCGTGCGTGATGCGGTCTTTGACCTGGTTGACTTTCTGCATGTCCTTGTCCACCCCGATCACCTCGTGGCCCATCGCCGCCAGGGAAGTACACAAGGTAGTGCCGAAGTTGCCCAGGCCGATGATGATGTATTTCATGGGAGTTGTTTAACTGATGAATACGGTTTCGCTGGGATAACGGTAGCTCAAGCTGCCGGCCGTGCGCGAGAGGGCGACCAGCAGGGTGAGCGTGCCCACCCGGCCCAGGTACATGGTAAGCATGATGACGGCTTTGCTGGCGTCGCTTAGTTCCGGCGTCACGTTGAGGCTCAGCCCCACGGTCGCGTACGCCGAGAAGCACTCAAAGGCAATGTGGATCAGGTCCTGCCCGGGGTCAAAGAGGCACACCAGGAACACGGCAAGCCCGATCACCAGGAACGAGAGCAGCATGACGGCAAAAGCCCGGCGTACCGACTCACTCGGAATTTCGCGCCGGAACACTTCCAGGCGGTATTTGGAACGGGCAATGCCCAGGCTGTTGAGCAGGGCAATGGCAAAAGTGGTGGTTTTGATGCCGCCCCCGGTGGAGCCGGGCGAAGCGCCGATCCACATGAACAACAGGTAAAAGAGGATGGTGGGCCGGGAGAGTGCCTCCATGTCTACCGTGTTGAAGCCCGCCGTGCGGGGCGTGACCGAGCCGAAAAAGGCCGTGATCAGCTGGCCGTACCCCGAACGGCCGGCCAGCACGCCGTCCTTTTCGGTTACGTAGAACAACACCGTGCCCAGCCCGAGCAGGATGGCGGTGGTCACCAGGATGAGTTTGGTATTGACGTGCAGGCCCGGCGTGCCGGCCGGCCATTCGGGGGAGGGCGGCTGGTGGAGCAGCCGGGCCGTCCTGCCCTTCAGGTAGTGCCGGGCGGATTGGTACAGGTTGAACATCACGGGGAAGCCGATGCCGCCCAGGATGACCAGCCA
This sequence comes from uncultured Cytophagales bacterium, assembly GCA_902805615.1. Classification (GTDB taxonomy): domain Bacteria; phylum Bacteroidota; class Bacteroidia; order Cytophagales; family 172606-1; genus CADCTQ01. The sequence goes on along the minus strand of CADCTQ010000355.1, from coordinate 17,304 downwards.
GGCGATGACCAGTTGCAGGTTGTACTGCTCCCGGAGGCGGTAGTCGTACAGGCCGGCGCTGAGCGTGGAAAATCCCGCGTTGCAGAAGGCCGACACCGCGTGAAACACGGCAAACTGCACCTGGTCGGTGGGGGTGGCAAACAGCCGGTTGTCCACCGAAAGGTAGATGAAGATTGCCCCCAGCAACTCGATGAGCAGGGTAACGAAGATGATCTTGAACAGGGTGCGGAAAATCTGGCCGATCTTGTCTTCGTTGACAAACTCCTTGATGAAGATTTGTTGCTGGTAGGAGTACGCCCCCTGGAAGAAGGAACCGAAAAAACTCGTGAGCGTCATCACGCCCAGTCCGCCCACCTGCACGAGCAGGAGGATGATGGCTTTGCCCGTGCCGGTAAAGTGGGTCGCCGTGTCTACCACCGCCAGGCCCGTCACGCACACGGCGCTGGTGGCCGTAAAGAGCGCATCCACGAAACGGATGCCCCCGGTGGTGGCATTGGGCAGCAAGAGCAGGCCGGCCCCGAACACGATCAGCGCCAGGAAACTGACCAGGTACAGCAGGGCCGGGCTGAACCGGATGCGGTAGAACGAGAGGCTGATTTTGGATAACTCGATGAAAAAGACCGCAATGAACAGCAGGTAGATCAGGAAGAGCGTACGCGCGAAAGGCGCGTGGGCCGCCAGCCAGCCCCGGAGCAGGAAGCGCCCCACGATGGCCACGCACTGAAAGGCAAACAGGGTGTATTCGGCCACCCGGGCGCCTTTGGTGATGGCGTTGCGCGGCAGCAGCAACAGCCGGCTGCCCAGCGCCACGCAGGAAACCACCAGGCTGGCCGAATAGAAGGAGCCCAGCAGCCCAACCACCTCCGGGCTGTGGCTGAACCCCAGGTCGTAGATAATGACGATGAAATTGGTAAGGCTCAGCCAGAGCAGCAGCTTATTGACGGTTTTAAAGACCTGCTGCCGGAGCCGGTACACTTTTTCGGTGGGGTCGTCATCGCGCAGGCTGCGTTTCATGCCGTTGGGGTTAGGAGAAGGAACACCCGGCTGGCGCGGGTGCCCTTGGGCCAGTTGTTCGGATGGCGGACTAAAAATAGGGTTTCTAACCGTAGAAAGGGTGCTTTGTTCAACTTAATCATCCGGAAAGACGTCCGGTTCGCTTTGCACCACTGCTATGACTGCCATCGGTTTGCGCATTGTTTTGCCCTGCTGCCGCGTCATCGTACCGAAAAATACCTACTTGTAGGTATTGTCAAAGGGGGCAGCGCAATCTAACTTGACACCCCGGCACCGCATCAACTTCCTTTACGAGGACGGGCACGGCAACCGGGTTGACAAACTTCCTTTTTTGCCTTCGGCGTGGACATTGCCGTGGACAACGTGCTCAGGATCAGGGATGAAAGAAGTTGAAGCGATGTTCCCCGGCAAGCGGAATACCGGCAAGCAAGTATTGGTTTTTAATGAAACTTTGATCATTTTAAGGGCTGGTAGTACAACCCGGGCAATGCCATTGCCTATTGTTGTCTGCCAGCCCTTCCGGCAAACGCACGAGACAACCCGTTAAACCCACCCTATATGTCATTTCAAGAATCCCAAAGCAACATCAACAAGTTTTATGCAACCCCTGCCGGCCCATCGCCCAGTGCGCATACTGCGTCCGGCCCTTCACCGGTGCAGTGGCAGATTCCTTTACAGTTTACCATTGATCTGATCATCACGCCTCAATTCCCCCAGACTGCGAAGACGGCAGTGCGGGGGGCCGGCAATGGGCAACCGGCGGAGGCGCTACCCGGGGCAGTAGCGGAGGAAAATGTAGAAGCACCCATTGATTATTCCAACCGGGAAGGCTACCGGGTAGGCTTCCTCGGCGATCACGAAAAACACCAGGTGCCACTGCCCAGGTTATCGGGTCTGCTGGAGCGGGATGCTGCCCCCGTAAAAGGCCTGCCGGGCGCTGCGCCAAACTATGAGCTGAAGTATCAGCATTTTTCAATCATCATGAACAAAAAGCGGCGGATGCCTTTCCTGACGGCCGTAAACATTGACGGTAATCAGCTCAGACGGGTCCCCCGGGGAGGTGACAAGTGGAATACCGACCCGAGGATTGATCGCCAGCACCAATTTGGCAACGAGCTTTATTCAAACAATGAACTCGACCGGGGGCACATGGTCAGACGGCTAGACCCCGTCTGGGGACCGGCAGCAGCAGTTGCCAATGAGGATACCTTCCATTACACCAACGCCTGCCCGCAACACGAGGACCTGAATCAAAAGACCTGGAATGACCTTGAGGACTACATTTTAGACAATGCGGGGGCCCATGATCTGAAGGTTTCCGTCTTTACCGGCCCGGTATTGAGGCCCGACGATAAACCTTACCGGGGAGCCAGAATCCCGGGTGAATTCTGGAAGGTTGCCGTGGTGGTAGACAGCCAGACGCAAAAACTCTCCGCCACGGCTTACCTGCTGAGCCAGGCGGATATGATCAGCAACCTGGAGTTTGCATTCGGTGCGTTCAGTACGTATCAGGTCCCGGTCTCCCACATCGAAGCCCTGACGGATCTGGACTTTGGCACCCTTAAGGATTTTGACCCCATCGGAAGTGGCAATACGGAAAGCATCGGGATCCGGCGCATAAAAAGAGCCCGGGACATCGTTTTCCGCTAGATCGACCCCCCGGACCGGAGGGATGTTTGCGCAGCCCGCCGGTCCTTCCCGCATTTTTTCATTCTGCTGACCGACCACTCACCCCAACATCCACCAGCAATGGAGTCCCGGAAAAAGCTCATCACCAACATGCTCAGGCAGGCTACCAAGCCGATCCATTTGCCCGCTGACCAGCCGGGGGCCGGAAATGAACCAGGAACGGAAGGACTGGAAAACGTACGCCTGACCCCACTGGTACCCCTGATCACGGACCGGGTCTTCCTCGACGAAGTGGTTTCTCCCGTTGCCTCATCCAGGGACCAGGCACTGGAAGGCATTGACCAGGTAAATCGCGGAGATGAATTGGCGGATGAACAAGTAGACAACGCCGAAGCCATTATCCTGGCGGAGTTCCGCCCTTGCATTGACGTAATCAGGGGAAGCATCCTGGATTTTCCCTCCCCCTGGGAAAAATTAGCAGGATTTAGATCCTTTATTGATACGGCCATCGGGGCGGTCGGGCGGATCGAAGTGCCTCAGCTGCCCACTGTGCCGTACGGAGGGACCGGCTTTGTCGTGGGTAAAAACCTGATATTGACCAACCGCCACGTAGCCCAGCTTTTTACTTCCGGGATCGGGATCAAACAACTGGCCTTCAAGGCCGACATTGGGGCGGCAATTGATCTGAAACAGGAGATCATTCCTGCCGCACCAAAATTGTTCAGAATCAAAAAAACGGAAGTGATTCATCCCTACTGGGATGCTGCGCTGCTGTCGGTGGAAGGATTGGAAGACGTTGAACCCCTGACCCTGATGGTCAATCCGCCCAACGGCATCCCATCCCGGGCGGTAGCGGTGATCGGGTACCCGATGCTCGACTACCGCAATGATCTGGACTTGCAGCACCGCATCTTCAGGGGCGTTTACGGCAAGAAAAGGCTGATGCCCGGCACCCTGATGGGATACGCAACCACCAAGTCGTTCGGCAGGGAAGTGGAAGCCCTCACGCACGACAGTTCAACCCTGGGCGGCAACTCGGGTTCGGCGGTGCTGGACCTCATGACCGGCCAGGTGTTAGGGTTGCATTTTGCCGGCGATTACATGAAAGCGAACTACGCCGTTCCCACCTGGCAACTGGCCCTTGATCGCAGGCTGGTTGATTTGGGCGTTCGTTTTGACGGAGGTACCACGCCAGCCCATTCTTCCCCGCCGTGGTTGCAGGTGTGGGAGTCCTTGCACGAATCGCCCCGCAACCAGCCGGAGCCGCCCGGTGAGGTACCCGGTGAGGTGGTGCCGGTTGAACCCGCCAGGCGCGAGGCGCCGGACAATCACTTGCCAGCCGTTGCCGATTGGTTTGAGCGCACGACCCACGAAGAAATTGCCGCGGCCTACCTGCGCGACCCGGAAGGGGTTACGTCACTACTGCTCCGGACGCTCCAACCGGATGATGCGGGTGAGTTATTGGCGGACTTGCAGGCAAGCAACCCGGGCCGTACAGGGTTGGCGCCGGACCAGCGGGAAACCGTAGCCGCGGAGGGCCTTTTCAACGCCGGGGTAGATGCCGACTTGCCGGAGATCATCTTCCTGCATGGCATTACGGGCAGCCATCTGGCAACCCGCGGCGGGCTTCTGAACCGGTTGTGGCTGAATCCGCTGGCTTTCCTGGCGGGCAACATGGCCGAGAAGCTGACCCTGACCAATGATGGTTTGGCGGACGCGGCCCCCGGGCTGAAGTTATTGGCTGACGGACACATTCGCTACGTGTACGAGCGGGCCGCCCGGACCTGGCGAAAGCAGGGGTTCGTGGTCCACGAGTTTGCTTTTGACTGGCGCAAGAGCATTGCCCACAGTGCCGACCGGCTACACCTTTTTATTGAGAATTTGCGCGATGAACGGGCGGTCAATCGTCCGTTCGTACTGGTGGCCCATTCGATGGGAGGCCTGGTAGCGGCCTTGTACGCCCAGCGGCACCGTGAATGGAGCGACCGGGTGGCGCAGGCGTTCCTGCTGGGAACGCCGCTGCGCGGCAGTTACGCCCCCATTGAGGTGGTGCTTGGTACGTATCCATTCCTGCTGAAACTGGCAAAACTTTCCCGGCTCGACGACATCACGGATCTCCGCAAGATGGCCCGTACCATGCCGGGCCTGCTTGACATGTTGCCCGACCCGGCTATTTTTTCGGATGCAGCACCGGTGTACCGGCAACAAGCGTGGCCGGATGGGATTGTTCCCCAGCAGACCTGGCTTGCCCAAAGCGAAACCCTTAAAACACTCTACCGGGAAAGTCCCCTGCTGGCCCGTTCCGTAGGCATTGTCTCCCTGGCCCACGCGACAGTAGGCGCTTTAACCACCAAAGACGGTAAGGTAACGGCAGGGTTAAGGACGGTGGTGGGAGATGGTACCGTGCCGGGTAAGTCGGCGGTGATCCAGGGACGCGTAAATTTTAAAGTTTCGACGGTCCACGCGTTGATTCCGCGCGATCCTGAAGTCATTCGTGCCATCGCCGACATCATCCGGACGGGTGAGTGCAACCTGCCAGAAGTTGAAGCCGGTGATCTGGATCAGGGAGTAGCTGCCGCCGAAACGATTGCGGATGCCCCAACGGAAGCCGTAGCTTCGGACGTACATGCGAGGCTGGGGAACGGTATTTTCACGCAGGCCGACTTTGACTGGTTGGTCAGCCCATTCATGTAAGGCATCCCTGCATTTATTAAATCATACCTGGTTTATACGACTATGTTACTTCCAACTGAGCGAGACCAATTAGTCTTCGAAGTCGCCAACCTTACGAATAGCGACCCTGAGCCACTGAAAATAATAATAGGAAGCCAGCACGTTATTCAGATTGATACGCATAAAAGACCGTCCGTGTACGCGCATTACGTAGTGCGTTACTGCGAAAGGTCGGCCTGGATAGAAGACCCGGCTTTGATCATCAGGATGCTTAATTTGTTTTCTTTCTCAAATGGGGCCTTGAACCAAGCACTGGTCCGGTTGAAAGCGAAAGGTCCCGTCCGTTACTTTAAGGGGAACCGGCCCTGGGACACTTGCTTACTGGCTTTAGAGCTTCCGTTTCTGAACCGCGCCAACACCAGGCAGGCGGTTGAACTGTTCAATAACCCCCTCGTGCCGGAGGATGAATACCCGCCTAAAGAGCCCGGCGTGAGGGTACTGGTGGTCAATGGTCCGCCCAACACGGGTAAGTCGTTCACCCATGATTATATCCGTTACATTAACTCATTCCTGGGGGATAAATTCAGGATTGCCTGGATTGACCGTAAGAAGGAGATCAGCAGCCGTTTCAGCCCCGATGCTTTGGTAAAAAGTCTACTGGACCAAATCAACCCGGATTGGGATGAGACGAAATTGCCTAAACTCGATACTGCGCAGGCGGCCCGGTGGCTGACAGAGCTGGTTAAGTTCTTGGGCGACCACATTACAGCCACGGGGGAACCCTGGATTCTGATCCTGGACGGGTTTGACAAGCCCGGCGTGCCGAAAGAGACCGTAGAACTGATCCAAAAGATGGCAGCGACGGCAGTTGGCTCCGAATCTACCGAGTATAACGATTCCATTCGGCTTGCTTTGCTGGGATTTAATGAAGCAATACCCAATTACAAGGGCCGGGTGAAAGCCGACAAGACGGGGCCGGTTCTGGAGAAAGACATTGAGAAGTATTTTAAAGACTATGCCGAGTATAAAGACTGGCCGCCCTTCGGCGCAGGCGTCCTAGCGAAAATAGTTGAACAGGTACTCAAAAGTTCCCCGCCGGGTGACCATCCTGACCACGTAAAAAGAGTCGCAAGCAATGCCTTGCGGCTCGCTCATTCACTCGATCAATCAATCACTCGACCAATCATTCAGGAGTAAAACGGAGGCATGAATATGGAAAATCAGTCTAACCTACCGCCGGAAGAAATTTCGCTTTCCTTCGTCGAAGGCATCTTCTCAATGCTGGAGAATGAATCCACGGAGATTGAGCAGCCGGAAGAAATCAACCTGGATTCGACTTTCCTGGAGGCGGCGGCAGTATTCGTATTTTATGATCCCAAGACAATCCAGCCGGCCGGCGGCGATTTTTCCGACGAAATCCGGGAGGAGGCAATTAGGGAGTTGATCGGGTGCAGTGAGATGGTGTTGGATACGAACCAGGCCGCCCAGGCCGCCGTTGAAGCGCCGGACCCGCAAAAATTAATGGCTGCCCAAAGGAATACAGCTGCCATTGCCCGGATGGCTATCGCCGCCGGGGATGCGAAAGGATTGAAAACATCCCAATGGGCACTGAACCCGAAAATCGACAACCGGGTAAGATACTACCTCAAAGATGACGTACGCAGGCAGGTACTCGGCAACCTGTTGAAGCAAAACCGGGTCAATCAAGCCCTGGAGGCGAACGGCACTACGGACCAACTGGATGGCGGCGTATTGCAGCAGGTCTTTACCAGGTGCTTGTTGAAGGATTTTCCCGTTTTGGAGAGCCTGGACCTGGAAATGCTTAACGCACTGGACCGCGTGGTGGATTGGTTGAGCGGAACCGGTATAGCCGGCCTGCTGCCCGCGCCGCGGGAAATAAGGCGCCGGATCGAGGTGTTGGAAGTATTCAAACCTTTCAAACACCTGACGGGACAATACGTAGGAGGGAAGTTTGTTGAACAATTCAGGGGCCGGCGGCAGGAACTGTCCACTTTACGGAAATACGTGGGGGTGGCACCTCCCCAGGGAGTACTTGAAACGGCCCAAAGGTTTGTTCAACACTACATCGACCAAGTGTTTGATCTGCAAAAAAGCCCTCCCTTGCTCATTTATGGGTTGGGCGGGGTGGGAAAATCCACCTTGCTGGCAAAGTTTATTCTCGAGCATGCCGAAGCGCACCAGAAAGACCGGTTCCCGTTTGTCTACCTGGACTTCGACCGGCCTCACCTGAGTGCCCTTGAACCCGAAACATTGTTGATAGAGGCGGCCCGGCAGTTGTCGATCCAATATGCCGATGTGGATGCGCTGGCACCTTCATTCGCCGCTTTTCTCAAACGCTGGGAAAAAGCCAGCTTCATCCTGAGTGATTCAAAGAGTACCGAATCGGTTTTTCTAAAACCTGATGTTGCAGCCCGGCAAACCCGCACGGACCGCGAGGAAATCCTGCTGGAATTCGTAGGACTGGCCGAGAAGCTTTCTAAACGGGACTATAAACCGTTTTTGATTGTGCTGGATACTTTTGAAGAGGTTCAGTACAAAGGACGGGATTACGTAGAAGTGCTCTACGGATTCATCAGCCAACTCCAGCTTCAATACCCGCTGCTACGGGTCGTCATCGCGGGCCGCTCCCCGATCCGAGAATTCAGGACGCAGCCGTTGCCGATCACGGACCTTGACCAGGAAGCGGCGAAAGGTTTTTTGATGCGGTTAGGGCTCGTCGACCCCAAGGCAATTGAGTTGATCGTGGCAAAAGTAGGAGGCAACCCGCTGAGCCTGAAGCTTGCCGCTGAGTTGGTGAAAAATGCCGACGTACGGGAATTGGAGCAGACGAGCCTTTCCTCGCCGCGGTACCTTTTTTTTGAGAAACGTTTTTCGGAACTGGAAGTGCAAGGCGTTCTGTATCGACGCATCCTGGCCCACGTTCACAACCCAACCGTTCGGAAACTGGCTCATCCCGGTTTGGTGCTCCGGTACATCACGCCCGACCTCATTCTTAAAGTGCTTGCCGAACCATGCCAACTGCCGATAGCTTCCATGGAGGAGGCCACTGCGGTATTCAATGAGATGAGCCGGGAAGTGTCGTTGATCCAGCAGGAGGGAGCCGACAAGCTTAAACACCGCCCGGACGTTCGGAAAGTGATGTTGAAATTGATCAGGGAATCCAAGCCTGATACCGTTGAGGAAATTCACCGGCGGGCCGCCGATTACTACGCCAAAAAAAATGATATTACCAGCCGCGCCGAGGAATTCTACCATCGGCTCTCGCTGAACCAATCACCGAGGGCCCTGGACGTCCGCTGGCTGGATGGAATTCAGAAATACCTGCTAAGAAGCTTTGATGAATTGCCGCCCAAGGGGCAGGCTTATCTATCGGCGAGGGTCGGCATGGAGAGTGATGATTTATCCATCTGGGAGGAAGCCGACATTGAAGACCAGGAGAGAAGGCTGGTCAGAAAGGTAGCCGAGTTGCTCAATTCGGGATTGCCAGAGCGGGCGTTGGGACTGATCGCCGAGAACGCCACAAAAGTAGGTAATTCCATGCTGTCTTTTTTGCACGCCAAAGCCCTTGCCCAGCTCAACCGGTTCGACGAAGCCCAAGAAACGGCCCAGCGAGCTCTTGACGCAGCGCCTGATCTCAGCAACAGCCGGATTACGTCGGAATTAAACCAATACGCAGAAGGCAATACCGAGGGCGATCCAGCCAAAAGAGAGGAAGACCGGGGTGAAGATGAAGGGTTGACCATGGTTTCCCTGTAAGGGGCGTAATCAAAGATTTATTCACATCCATCAATTCTATTGCTCATGGGTATACTTAGTGATACACAACTTCAGGAAGTAAGTAATGCAGTTTTGAATACCATTGGTTATAATGGGGACATCAGAAGTATTCTTCTGAGCGGCATTGATCATAGATTTACCGGTCTTTTGCCCGTTAACAACAGACCGGTGGTACAAATCGGTCTTGACCTGATGGAGCTCAATCGCAGGGAAAGATTGGACGATGGGACAGTACCGCTTGAAATGTGGTTGAACAAAGCAGCCAATTTCATAAAACCATTTCCGGCAGAAAGCAGAATTGTGCAGCAGGCACTAGCCGATACCTCCGCAAAAACGCTGAATACAACTCCTATTCAGAACCCCGAACCGCCTTCCCCAGCAGTTATTGATACTATAGTTAAAGAAAAGACCATTCATAAAAATGATATGCTGTCTTTTTCCTTCCTGCAAGGGGGAGCGCAGGTCGGCGTTTCGGTTGCCCGAATGCAAGTGCCCAGGCATGACAACGGGGTTCCCAAGCAAATAGCCGGAGGACAGCCGGCCATCTATTTGGGAACCGGCTGGCTGCTGACCAAAGAATTGGTCATTACCAATCACCACGTAATTAATGCAAGAAACAGTGGTGAGCGAAATGCCTCAAAAAGTGATTTTGAACTACAGGCCGCAAGTACAGTGGTCCAGTTTGATTTTGATGCGGACAATATGCTAGGAAATTTCGTGAAAGCGGATAAACTGGAAGCAGCGGATGAAAACCTGGATTACGCTATAATCAGGTTAAAGACGGCGGTTGAGCGGGTTTCCCTTGTTATCTTATCCGAGGAAATTCTGGTTAACAATGCTGATCCTCAGGGAGTCAATATCATTCAACATCCCTTGGGCTACGCCAAAAAAGTAGCTCTTCGTAATAACCACATCTACGATAGTCAATACCCAAAGGTAAGGTACTTCACCGATACGGAAGGCGGGTCTTCCGGTTCACCGGTTTTCAATGATAACTGGCAGGTAATTGCATTGCACCGTGCCAGTACGGTTGTCCACAATGTTCAGTACAACGGGCAGGCAACAGCTTGGGTCAATGAAGGCGTGCAGTTAAAAGCAATATTGGATCACCTTACTGCGAATCATCCCGATTTAGCCGCTGAGATTATAGGGCAATAGCTGCCCTCGTTGTCTGACTAAAAACGTAAAGAAATACGGACTCAATTTTAACCATAGCAAACAGCAGCACAAGTGTAAAGATTGCACCTTGTGCTGGGAACTGGGCGTCCCCCCGGGACTTTACCCAACTACATTGTAAACCGGGAATTGCTGTGTCAGAAAAAGGGACGACGTGTACGGGCTACAAGGCAGGTAGTCGCTTTTCACGTGGGAAACCGCAGACTGCACCCTGATTTGCGCACTACCAAAAATAGTAAGTGAGGTCGGACCGGTCGGCGCGTAATCAACCCGCCGGATGCATTACCTGGGAATTCGTTTGCGGCTCTTGCTGGTAGGCGTCCTCCCCGAAGGGCACCTCTCCGAACTGCAGGCAAATGCAGAGTCCGGGAGGACCAGCCAGGGCGAGCTCTCCGCCCAACTGCCGGGCAAAGCCGTGAAGCAAGGTCATGCCCAGGGAGCGGCTGCGAGAAGGCTTAAAGCCTTCCGGCAGGCCGACTCCGTCATCGGCAATGGTAAGCCCGTAGTGATAGGTAGCCGAAGCTAAACGCACCAGCTCCAGGCGGATGGTGCCCCTTCTGCCGCCGGGGAAAGCGTACTTGAAAGCGTTGGTAAGGGCTTCGTTGATGATGAGCCCTAAGGGTACGGCCTGGGTGACGTCAAGTTCGATCGGCTCAATCTGCAATTCGAAGCGTACCGGAGCGACCAGTGCGTACGACTCATGCAGGTAGGAGACTACTTCGTGTAAGTAGGCCCGCATGGGAATACGAGCTACCCCTTCCGACTGGTAAAGCTTCTGGTGGATCAAAGCCATGGCCTGCACCCGGTGCTGGCTCTCGCGGATGGCCGAGAGGGCGGCATGGTCCTTAAGGGAAGCGGCCTGGGAGTTGAGCAGGCTCATTACGATCTGCAAGTTGTTTTTCACCCGGTGGTGGATCTCCTTGAGCAGCCGTTCCTTTTCTTCCAGCAAAACATCTTTTTCTTTCAGCAAATCCTCTTTCTCCTCCAGCAATCGTTGCTGTCCGGTGAGCAGGCTGTCTTTGTCTTTAAGCAGTCCCACTTTTTCCTCAATGAGTGTATCCTTCTGCGCCAGCAAGGATTCCTTGTCAGTAAGCAGTTCGGAGAGGTGCTCGTTCTTCTGGTTAATCACTTCTTGCCGGGCCTGCAGCTCCTGCTGTTGAGCCTTCAGCAACTGGTTGCTACGCTGCTTGAGCCGGTACCGGTTGTAGGTTACTCCCAATAGGGCAAGCATCAATACGGCTCCTCCAATCAAGGTATTACGTACCAATTGGTCCTGTTCGATTTGTTTGGCCTGTAGTTGTCGTTCCCGGGTGAGGGTCTTGATGCTCTGCTCCTTGAGCTTGATATCCTGCTCTTTCTTTTCGGTTTCATAGAGCACATCCAGGTTGGCAATCTGCCGGCTTTTGGTCTCATTGTACAACGAATCCTGCAACTGCTTGTGTTGCTGGTAATGCCGGATGGCTGATGCGTACCTGCCCTGCAGCGAATCGAGGCGAAACCAGTATAACTGTGCATTGGATGCCAATTTCAAGCTTTTTACATTGGTGGAATATTCTTTGAGTTCAGCCAGGTGCTCCCGTGCCTGCCTGTATTGCTTGCTGTCAATAAAAAACGGGATAATCTTATCATAAATGATTCCACGGTCATTGTCGTTTTTACCCAGGTTGGAAGAAAGGACGAGTAACTGGTTACAGTACAATTGAGCGAGCGGATATTGTTTTAACTCGGTGTATATATTTACCAGGTCGCCAGCTAAAATGATACTATCGCTGCTGTTTTGAGGAGGAAACTGCCTGGCCGTACTCAGGAGCAAGCGCTCAGCCGCTTTCAGCTGGCCTAGTTTGGATAATACAAAAGCAGTATTGCTGGTCAGGACAGAGATGGAAAACCGGTCATTGTACTTTTTGGCAACGAGCATTGCCTTATTGTAGTAGATGAGAGACTTTTGGTATTGTTTCAAATAAAAATAGGTAATTCCGATGCGGTTGTAAATGGTACACAGCTCCAAAGTCGTATCCCGCAACTGCTCAGCTTTCTCAACCGCCAGCAGTCCGTATTTAAGACCTTCCTGGTAATCACCCAGTCCGGAGGAAACATTCCCCAATAAATCGTATACCCCTTGTAAGTAGGGATAGTTGATGGCGCGGTACAGGACCAAGGCTTTACGCAGTTCGATCAGGGCATGGGCATGTTTTCCCTGTAACTGGTACAAATCCCCCAGGTCCTTGTGCACGTCGGCCTGCTTTCGCTTGTCTTTTGCTTTGGCAAACCAATCAAGGGCCTGCTGGTAAAAGTTGATCTTCGTGTCCAGTTCCTCGCCCCAGTTGGCGTAGGTGTTTCCCATTTCTATGTGGGCTTGACCCACTCCTTTCGGGTAACCCTTCCCGGTATAGAGGGCAATGGCCTTTTGTGCTTGCTTTCGGGCCTCCGCGGCCTCGCCTTTGTCACGGTAGGTCCAGGCCAGCAAAAGGTAACTATCGGCTTGTCCTTTCCAATCACCCCGCTGGTGGTAGAGCCGGAGGGCCGCCTGGTGGTACCCAACCGATTGCTCCAACTGCCTGGCTTCCCGGCTGATGGTACCCAGCAGGTTGAGGCTGCGGCTTTCACCGGAGTAGAATTTTAACTGACGACTCAGCCCATTGGCCTGCTCGGCGTAGCTGCGCGCCGAGTCCATATCGGCCTTGAACTCTCCGGGTTTGTAGACTTGGTACTCGCCCAGCCGGATGAACTGGCTGACCCGGTTGGTGTCAGCTTTGCCGGCTTGCAGGAGTCTTAGCAGGCTGTCAGCCTCAGCCCGGGGAATGGGCTGGGCATGCACTGCCACGGTAAGCAGGGTAAACAGCAATACCGGCAGCAAAGCAGGGGAGGAGAAGTATCGCATGGCATAAAGGAATAACAATCAAAAGATCAAACAGCAATCAAAGACTAAGCTTTGGCAATTCACTCTTGTTGGAAAACCAATCCCAGCGTATGCGCTGGAGAGATACAACTACCCTAAGCAGTAGCTTTATCCGGCAATTGGGCTGCTTTTACCTGGCCGGGTAAGTACTGTGCCTAAAAGATAAGTTTTTTATACATAGGTAGTTAAGCAGGGGATAGATTAAATTTTTGCCGTATTTTGAAGGGGGGCCGGGTGTCACTCTTTATTCAGCAACCCGTAGAACCAAGGTTGTCATTGAGGCATAAATTGCAATCACGGGGCGGAAGTGGGTAGTAAACAAGCGTACGTCGCCGCGGTCGGGCGTGAGTACCCGGGCCTGAGACTGCGCCCGGGGCCGGCCCTCCACCAGCACACACTCCCCGCCCGTAGAGTCTTTTCCTTGCCGCGACTTTATTCCAATGCCAGCGGCCGGACCTCGTTTATCAGGGTTACCAGCATTTTGCCCGGTTCTTCCAGAAAGATCAGGTGGGCGGAATGTTCAAACCAGATTCCTTTCTTGATGGGGGCTTTTACGTTTTTCAGCCACTCCTCGGTCGGTTGGTTGGGAGTGGTATAGTCATGCCGGCCCATGAACATAAATACCGGAACGGGAAAGCTTTTGATGCCGGTGAAGTTTACATTGAGAAATTCCGGTAAAATGCGTCCCAGCGTAAAAAGGCTTCCCAAGTCGATGGCATCGGTTTCTTTTTCTGCGTATTCCGGCGAAAGCAGGGGGGCATTGAAAAAATAAGCCGAGTTATTCCGGTAGGCAGTTAAGCCGCCAAAATACTGGGGCCACTTCCTGGCGATGATGATTCTTTCCCGGGTAATGGGTTTATCCCCCGGGTAAGGGGCAATGGATTGTAATTCTTTCAAGGCTGTATCATGCCTCAACCGGGCAGCTCTTTGGACGCCGTAGTTGAAACTCAGGCGTTCATTGTCCCTGGTGTTGATAATTTGCCCCATGCCCACGTAAGCATAGAACAAATCCGGTCTTTTCAGGACTGCTTTCATGGCAACAATCGTTCCCCAACTGTGTGCCATCAGGATCACCTTCCGCTGGTTATACTTTTCTGTGATGAACTGGGCCAGTTCGATGGCGTCCGTTACGTACTGCTCAATGTTGATGGTTTTCCCCAAGCCCGTGGTGTCATTGGCCAGGTAGGTTTTTCCGGAAGCCCTCTGGTCGTAATTGACTACGGTGAAGTATTCTTCCAGGGGGCTTTGGAACATCCACATCAAGGGCGAGACGGGTGAGGCGGGCCCGCCGTGCACAAACAAAATAACCGGATTATTTTTATCGCGGCCTCTTGCGTACACCCACTGCCTGATCCCGCCAATCTTCACGGCGTAGCTCTCCTGAACCCCGTTGGGCGTAACAATGGAGTCCAGGTCTCGTATGGTTGCTCTGGCTTTATCGTATTTATCACTGGAATCTCTGTTTTGCCCAAAGGAAGTGATTAAGGCAGCAAACAACAGGATGATCAAGAAGATACTTTTCATCTAATGCCGGTTAGCGGTGCACTGTTTCTCTTTCCCTGTTGGCCATCGGGTTAGTTGCTGTATAAGCATAATTCTTCCTGACCACCCGGAAAAGTAACCGTCCTGATGAAGGTAAGTCCGATTTTTTCCAGCAGCCGGATTGATTTTTTATTATTTGGCAACGTAACGGCCCACATCGTGGAAATCCCTAACCGGTCTCTGGCAAAAGACAAGGTGGCACTTGCCGCCTCAAAAGCATAGCCTCTTCCTGCATGTTCAGGCAGAAATGCAAACCCTATGTCGGGGTTTTCCAACGGGTCCCGCTTGATAATTCCGCACATGCCAATGGCCTCCGGGCCGTCCTTTTTTTCTACCAGCCATAATCCGAATCCATGCTCCCGGTAGCTTTTGAAAGGACCGTTTTGAAGGTAGCTTTCTGCCTGCTCCTTGGTTTTTACGTTTCGCTGGCCAATGTATTCCAGCCACCCCGGGCTATTGAGTAGTTCGATGACAAAGGCAGTATCATCCAATCTGAACTCCCTTACCCTTACCCTTTCTGTTTCTAAAATCATATTCATCTCAATGCTGTTGTTTACTTTATTTTCCCTTGGGCTCTTTTGTAAAAACACCAGGGTCAGCTTTTCACTGACCGCCTGCCGCCGTATTTCCCTATAGCCTGATTTATGGTACAAATACAAGTTCTTTTCACTCTTGTAGCCGGTGAACAACTCAAACTGCATGGCTTGGGGGAAGTAGTGTTCGATTGCCTGCATCAGGCCTTGTCCTACCCCTCTATTCTGCCAGGAAGCCGCTACAATCAATTTACCCACGTAACAGGTGTCCGCTTCCCGGAAAGCCCTCACTGAACCGATCAACTGCCCGTTGTGGACTGCTTTCAACACAATTCCCTCCCTGAACTCTTCCACGACGCTATTGAGCGTCTGGTGTAAAGGCGGGATGCTATAATCGTTGTGCAATGCTGCTTCCGACAGGTAGGCTTGCTTCTGCAACGCGTGGATAGCCGGTGCGTCTTCTACCCGTGCCAGTTCAATGTTGTAAGTCATGCACGCAGTCTGTTTTATTGTCCACAGCAGTCATCGGCTTAGCGCTGAATATTTTCCGTTTTTCAATAATTATTGCAGTTCTTTATAACTGCTATTTATATATATTTTATAACTTGAGTTGTTTCAGAAAAGCTTCCAGGGCAGTCCAGTATTCTGCATGATTTGGCGTCACTTTCCACAAGGCGATAGAGCCATGCGCACCTTTTCCTGCGGGAACGAAGTGACGTTTTACCGGCGATTGGATATCTTTTATCAGTAGAGCAACCTTTGTTGCTTCTTCTTTGGAAGAAGTAACAAATAAAGGTTTGTTGAATGACCGGATGTATTGTTTCAGGGAAAGCTTTTCTCCAAAATATTTCCCGGGACTAAATGCCAGTACGGCCTTAACCCTGCGATTTACTGTTCCTATTTTCAGGGCCAGGGCAGCGCTGTAGGAACTCCCTAACAGAATCACTCCCTTTCGATTGCCCAAGCTGTCGGCATAAGCAATGGCTGCCACGATATCCGGTTCTGCATCCAAATAATCAGCCCGTTTGTTTTGTTCTCTTGCCCGTTGTGCAGTTTGATTGATCACGCCGAGTACTTCATTCCCTGAGCGAGCATCCACTGCCAGGCAATTATAACCCATCAGGTTGAGGCGCCGGGCCGTTTCCCGGTACTCTCCCCGGCTGTGGCCGGCCAGGTGGCAAAGCACGATATACGGTGATTCTTTATTTTGCAGAAACAAATCGGCGGTAACTGTAAGCCCATCTTTTGCAGGGAAAGTAACTGCTTGTTGTGCTACCAGCCTGAAAGGCAACCCATAGGCAGAAAGCAGAACGCAAATCAAAATCAGGCGCATAGATTTATTGATTTAAGCATGACAAACAATCAGTCAAGACCCCAATAGAGGACCTCTGTTTAATCAGCTTGCTTTGGAGCAGCGAAGCCAATCGCTTATAAGTAAGTCTTTCTGGTTATAGCCTGTTATAGCTTGAACGAATACTGTTGATGTGAACAGTGTTCGATATCACATTCAAACATTCAAACCGCAGATTCTCCCACTGTCTTCTTCTTGTAGATCAAGTATATATTCAACTGGCATTTAAAATCTTATTTGTCATCGAAGTAATTGTTATATGCTTAGTGCCCC
This sequence comes from uncultured Cytophagales bacterium, assembly GCA_902805615.1. GTDB lineage: Bacteria > Bacteroidota > Bacteroidia > Cytophagales > 172606-1 > CADCTQ01. The sequence goes on along the minus strand of CADCTQ010000355.1, from coordinate 416 downwards.
TATTGAGTTTTGAAAAAATCAACTAACATTGCTGCGATGATCTTGGGATCAGCTACGTGGGCCTGGCCTTTAAGAATTTTGCGTTCGGCATGCGGAACTATTCCAACAATCGCTTGGGCTGACAAATCAAAAAAGTTTGATTGTAACCCTGTCATATGAGGGTCGGTATCAACACCTGTGACAACTAAAGTAGGCTGCTTGATTTTTATTAGATGGGGTGGAACACCACCATCGCCTAATACCGCTGCATCGTAGACAAGTGTATGCGCTAAAGATTCTCCAACTGACCAGAATGGGGATTGTTTAGCCTCCATGATCTGCTCCTTGGTGGATCCGGCAAGCTGCATAAAAAGCTCAAGCGCATCACTACGATTATTCTCAGCGATAGCTTCATTAACACTCCTAACGTATTCTTT
>CADCTQ010000354.1:5496-12046 GCA_902805615.1 uncultured Cytophagales bacterium | reverse complement strand
GCCAAAGGGGCGGGGATCAAACGCCTGGTGTTCATCAGCGTTCTGACCGCCGACCAGGCCGTGAGCGTTCCCCACTTTCACCAGAAGTACCGGTCGGAAAACTACTTCGAGGAACTGGGCCTTCCGTTCGTCGCCCTGCGCCCCGGCGGGTTTCTCGACCAGGTTTTAGACCAGAGCCGGGAGGCCCTCGAAAATGGCTTCCTGCCCGTGGTGATGGACCCGGACGCCAGATTCACCCTGATTCTGGCCGAAGACGTGGCTGCCTACGCCGTGCTGGCCCTGGAAGCCGAAGGCGTCGAAGGCCGGCGCATTGACCTCGGCATGGACGAGCCTTCCTCTTTCCGGGGCATTGCCGCCGGGCTGTCGGAGGCAACGGGCCGGGACATCCGGCTGCAACCCTTTCCCAAGCCCGAAGGGGAAATGGGCCTGACGATTGACTACATCGCCTCGGGCACCTACGTAGCCGACGTAAGCGAACAAAGCCGCCGGTTCGGGCCCGCCCCTACCCTGCCCGCCTCGCTGGCGCAGTGGCTCAGGCAAACCCCGGCGGCCGCGCAATCCGTACCCCAAACCGCCCCGGCTCATGGTGATCATTGACAAAGAAGCACCGCTGGTGACCGTGATCGTCCGTTTCCTGGTGGCTCCTGCGCACCAGGAGCGGCTGCTGGCCCTCACCGAGATCTTGATGGCGCCGCTCATGCGGGGGCAGCCGGGCTTTGTTTCCTCCAGCTTCCACCGCAGCCGGGACGGCACGCAGGTGGTCAATTACGCCCAGTGGCGCAGCGTGGCCGACTACGAGGCATTCGGGCGGGAGCCGGCCGTGCAGGAGCCGGTGGGGCTCATCCGGGACTTTATGCGCGGGGCCGGCGTGCGGACGGAATCGGGGGTGTTCGAAGTTGCCTTTTCCATTGCGCACGCTACGTCCTGAGGGCCGGGTCCGGGAAACGCCGTACCTTTGCCGCCTGCCATGATTGCAGCCTACGACAATGGGGTATCAAGCCGATAATCTTTCCGTTTCCCCGGGTCACCTGACCTACCGGATTCACGTGTTGCTCCGCAAGCGGGTGGATCACCACTTCTCGGCGGCGGGCGTTGACCTGAGCATGGAAGAGTACCCGATCCTGAACGCCCTCTGGCACGCGGATGGCAAAAACCAGCAGGAGCTGGCGGCACTCATCGGCAAAGACCGGGCCCGTACCTCGCGGCTGATTGACCAGTTGGAGGCCAAAAACCTGGTGGTGCGCGGGCCGCACCCCGACAACCGCCGGGAGAAAATCGTCTGCCTCACCGGGCCGGGCAACGCCATCAAGCGTCCCGTGGAAGAGGCCATTGACCGGGCCATCGGGGACGGCTTCGGCTGGATGACAGCCGACGAATACAACGGGTTGATCAAAAAGATGCAGGGGGTCGTGGAGCGGTACTCGGCCCTCTAGCTACGGAGCAAAAACGGGCAGCACTTTGCGGTGCTGCCCGTTTTTTACCAACCATTCAGCCTTTAATTAATGCGCCGCCGCCGGTGCTTCAAGCTTTTGCAGCACGGCCAGTACGCCTTCTCCCACCCGCTTTGCCGAAGCCGGGTTCTGCCCGGTCACCAGGCGGCCGTCCACGGCAACGTGGGGTTGCCACAAGCCGGATTTTTCAAACCGGGCCCCCCGTTCGATCAGTTTGCTTTCGAGCAGGAACGGAACCACGTTATCCAGTTTCGCGGCCGTTTCCTCCCCGTTGGTGAACGCGTTCACTTTTTTGCCGTCCACCAGGTACGTGCCGTCGCTCAGCTTCACGTTTACCAGCCCGGCGGGTCCGTGGCACACGGCGCCGATCACCCCGTTGTTCTCGTAAATGCGGGTGGCAATGGCGGCAATGGCTTCATTTTGGGGAAAGTCCCACATGGTGCCGTGTCCGCCCGCGTAGTAGATGGCCGCGTAGTCGGCCGGGTTTACTTCCGAGGGTTTCATGGTGTGTTCGACCTTGTGGCGGTACACCTCGTCGGCCAGGAATGCTTTGTTGACCGCATCCTCCAGGTCCATGCCGTCTACCGGCGCTTTGCCCCCTTTGGGACTCACGAAGTCAATTTCGTACCCGGCGTTTCTGAGCACCTCCCAGGCGTGGGAAACTTCGCCCAGGTAATAACCGGTTGGGGCCCCGGTGCTGCCCTTTTTGTCGTGGCTGGTGACCACGAAGAGGATCTTTTTCATGTTTTTTGCGTGTTTAATGGGTAATGCATTTGATTGGGCCTTTGCCCCGGTGCGCGGGAACAGCATGGCGCCGAGGGCCACGACCACGATTGCCGCCGAAAGGATTCTGATTGCGTTTTGCATGGTGACGTCTTTTGGAAGCGACCATGCAAAGATCGGGAGGGGCGGCCCCTTCCCACAGGAGGTTTTTCACAAGTTTGGTGTGCGCTACCTCACAAGTCTGGTGTGCGCTACGTCACACCTTCGGGCCCGTTGCCTTGCCGGGCGGGGGCGTTCAGACGGCTCAGCGTCTCCCGCGATACGCCCAGGTAAGCGGCGATCAGCGTTTTGGGGACTTTCTGGAGAAGCGCCGGATGCGTATCCAGCAGTTGTTCGTACCGTTCCCTGGCGCTGCCGTTGAGCATGGACAGGATTCTTTGTTGCAGGGCTACGTAGCCGGCGCTGATTTTGACCCGGAAGAAGTGCTCCATCTTGTGCATCTGCGCGCAGAGCTTCTCCCGGTTTTGCAGCGACAGGCAAAGCAATTCGCTTTCTTCGATGCAATCCACGCTGATGGTTGCCTTGGCTCCTTTGAAGTAAGCCTGGTAATCGGTGATCCACCAGTCGGGCAGGGCAAACTGGAGGATGTGCTCTTTGCCCTCCCGGTCGGCGTGGTAGGCTTTCAGGCAGCCCCGCAGCACGAAGAAATCGTTGGGCACGCTGTCGCCTTCCTGCACCAGGAATTGGTGCTTGCGGAGCTTTTTGGTGGTGAAGTGTGCGCGGACCAGCGCAAACTCCTCCTCGGTGAGGGGCGTGATCTTTTCGATGTGTTGCCGGAGCAGGTCTTCGGTAGGTTGGTGCAGCATACGTTTTCTTTCAGCGTGAAATTACTTTTTATATACGCATTACCTGCCCGGCATTCCCCATCCTTTCCCGCTGCCGCCAGTGCAGGCGGGCTGGTTGTATCGTAGCAACTTAACCGCAAGGGGCGCAAGGGGGAACGCTAAGCACCCAAGGAGAACGCGTATTTCTTTGCGCCCCTTGCGTCTCCTTTGCGCCCTTTGCGGTCCTGTTCTCCTCCTTTTTCCTCTGTGTTCTCCGTGCCCTCTGCGGTTCCCATCCTCCCCTCCGCGTAACTTCTCCAAAACGGGCCGGTCAGCCGTGCAACGCCGCCGTCAGAATATAAAACCAAACTAAAAAGTAACATCAGCGTACTTACAGGCGGACTTTTATTGAACCCTAATTTAGATAATATGAAAAAGTGGTTTACCAGCATCCTGTTCAGCGCAATAATATTTTCCGCCGTTGGGCAGAGCCAGTACAAGACGGTGGTCTTTGATTACGAGAAAGCTTCTTTCAACGAGGGGCAGCCTTTGCCGGCCGGCAGCTACCTGCTGATGCAGGGCCCGGTGATTCCGGAAGTGGAGATTGTAAAAGTGTTCCTCTACCCGGCTTCCTCGGACCAGTTGCTATACCAGGGCCAGTGGAAGCGCACCGAGTTCAGCCAGGGCAACAGTTTCCAGGTACCCATCACGCAGAAGCTCAAATCAGACAATGAATACGACATCCGGATCGTGTATTACAAAACGACGACCGACACCGGCCGGGCGCAGTTGCGGGAGCAGTTGTTCGGGTTCCTGGACGCCTACATTGACCAGGCAGTGGTGGTGGAGAAAAACAAGATCCGGCTCAACACCCCCGTCGGCAAGATGGTCAAACAGCTCAACCAGGTGGTCAAGCGCGGCATTTCCTACTACGACAACCGGTCGGCCATCGAGTTTCCGGGGTTTTCGGACCTGGTGGCTTCCACGCTCAAAAACATCCGCAACAAGGACATTACGCCCGGCAAGTACGTTGAGCCCGATTCGGCGGCCAGCAAGCAGGGGCGCAAATACAACTACGCCACCGACCAGATAGACGCCCTCAAAGAACTGGTGCACAGTGAACTGGCTTCCGTGCTCAACACCGACCTGGCCGGTCTCTACGACAGCAAAACCATCCACAGCTACCGCACCGAGAAGGTGACCAACATTCTCACGCTGAACGCGGGCTACGGGGTGGCGTACCTCCGGGGCGGGGTCAACGACATTTCGTACGGCTCGGGCTTTACGGCCGGGGTTTCTTTTCCCCTGGGCAGCCGCATCTTTCCCTCCCGGTTCTTCACCAAAACCACTTTTTCGGCGGGCATCTTCCTCAACAACTTTAAAAACGGGGACGACCAGACCTTGTCGGGACCCGTGGTGGGGCTACCCCTCTACGCCGGGGTGGGCTATTCGCTCATTGATTTCCTGCGCGTAACGGCGGGGGCCGTGGTGCTGCAAAACACCAGCACGGCGCCCGACGGCATCAGCCTGCAATCCGTGCTGATCCGCCCCTACGTCGGGTTGTCGGTGGACCTGAACCTGTGGCTGGGCATCGGCAGCAAAAGCAGAATGGAAACCAGATAGCGAAAAGGAGAACGAACGATGAAAAAACGAAACATGGGCATCCTGCTGGTCTTTCTGCTGGCGGGTGCCACCCTGGCGGCGCAACCCTACTACGGCTGGCGCCTGGGCGCCGGCGTGGGCGGGGCGGCGTACTACGGGGATTTGAGTTACCGGCTGGACGCGACCAGGGTCTCCTGGCCCGCCTGGCAGGTGTTGCTGGGCCGTGGGCTGGGCCCTTCCCTGGACGTGGAACTGAACGCCTCCTGGGGCCGGTTTTCGGCCAGCGACCAGGCCACCGACTGGCGGGGCAACCTGCGCACGGACAATCCCAACCTGGACCGCGGCCTCAACTTCGAGACCCGCTACCGCACGGCCGGCCTGCTGCTCCAGTACAAGTTTGACAACGGTTACCTGCTGAGCCAGTACGCCCGGTTTGGCCCTTACCTGTTTGCCGGCGGCGGCATTACCGACTTTGCCGTGTACGGCGACTTGCGCAACAGCGGTGATTTTGACACCAAGCTCTCCACCCGGGAGCGGGGCGCCAGCTACCCGACCAGCGTACTCACGGTGCCTTTCGGGGCGGGGGTACGGTGGCGCATTTCGGAACGCCTGAGTGCCGACATCCGGGCCGGGGCCAGCTACGCCTTCAGCGATTACCTCGACAACCTGGAAGCCGGCAAGGGACGCGACGCGTACGTTACCACCGGCGTTTCGCTACAGTACCACTTCGATCTGGGCGGCGACAAGTTCCGGGCGCCCCTCGTGTACGTGGGAAGTGATGCGCCGCCCGCCGCCGCGGTGGCTACGTCGCCTGCCCCCTCCGCCCCCGACGCCATTCGCCGGATTGACGCCAGCCCCGCGCCGGCGTTGCTCCCACCCAACGCGGTGACCAACCTGCCCGACGCCTTCGTGCGGGGGGAAGGGCGCGTGCAGCCGAAGACCGCGCCTGCTCCTGAGACTGCCCCTGCTCCTCCCCTTCCCGCCGGGCGGACCACCCGGCCGGCCCCGTGGGATACGTTGACCGCGCGCAACCGCCCGGGTGGCGCAGATACCGTTACGCGGGCAAACCCCGTAGCCCTGCAACCAGATACCGTAACGCAGGTAAATCCCGTGGCCCTGCAACCGGCCCCAAAACCGGTACGTACGCCGGCCTACCGGACCGACACCAGCGGCGTAGCGGCGGAAGCGACGGACGCGAACGAGGCAGTGGCCGGGAACAAAAGTCCTGACGTCGGCCGGAATCCAATGCCACAGACTGCCGACGGGCCACGCCGCGCCGACCGCTCCGACAATGGCAGTACTGCCTATGGCAACACCAGGGTTGAAGCGGCCCCCGTTGCCGCCGCTCCCGGGGCGAATGAAGCCCGGGTGCAGCGACTCGAAGCGCAGGTAGCGGACCTGAACCGGCAACTGGAAACCCTCCGCAACCAGCGGCTGGCGGCCAATGAGCCGGTCAACCAACGGCCAGCGACCGGCCGCCCTAGCCCGGGCAACGATCCCGACGCGGGGCGGGTGGGAAACGACGGGAATGACCGCAACCGGCCGGTCCGGGAAACGCGGGAACGGGAAACGCGTCAGTACGTGGTCGTCCCGGGCCGGAGCGACCGGAACCTGGACCGGGGACAGGCGGCCGGCGAACTAAGCGCCATCACCGCCCAGCTGAACACCCTGAAAGCCGGGCAAAGCCAGCTGATGGCCGACCAATCCTCGCAGCGGAAGCTGGATTCACTGCTCACGCAGGTCACGGCCCTGAGGAGCCAGCTCGATACCGTCCGGGCCGCCGGCCCTACCCCCCCGGCCCCCGGCAAGGAGGTCATCGTCGCCGTTGACAGTACCGCGGCGGGAAACGACAACCCGGGCCGCGACACCCTCGGCCACCCGCAGAACCCGGCGCCCGGGGCCGCCGCGGCCGGGGACACCGTGCTGCACGCGGTGCAGGACCAGCTGGCG
>CADCTQ010000354.1:0-5486 GCA_902805615.1 uncultured Cytophagales bacterium | reverse complement strand
CGCCTCCTGGCGGCCAACGCCGCCCCCACTCCCCGGAAACGGCTTCCGTACGGGCCGCTGGTGATCTATTACCCGGTCAACTCCGTGGCGATCAGCCCCGCCGACAAGCAAAGGCTGGCCGGCGTAGTAAGCCGGCTGGGCACTGATTCGTCGGCAGTCGTGCAGGTGAAGGGATTTGCGGACCAGACCGGAAACGCCGCCTACAACCTGTCGCTCTCCCGGAAACGGGCCGAAGAGATCCGCAAATACCTGGTGACTTCCCTGGGCGTGGCGCCCGAACGGGTAATCGTCAACTACTTCGGGCAGGCGCAGGCGACGGATGCCAGGCAAAACCCGCACGACCGCCGGGTAGAACTCGAACTGTATTCGACGGAAAAGTAGGTTTACTACGGAGAAAGGGCTTCACGCGAAGGCAGGTTCACGCAAAGGCGCCAAGGAGGAGCGCAAAGACTGCAAAGAAAAGCACTGAACCACAAGGGGCGCGAAGGAGACGCAAAGACCGCAAGGAGTACGCGTATTGCTTTGCGCCCTTTGCGCTCCTCCTTGGCGCCTTTGCGTGCAACCTTTCCGTGCCTCCTGGTTAACCTTTTTCTACCACAGCCTTCCTGGTGGATTCAGCTATAAACGGAGTTTACTTTTGGTGATTATTCGTCCATCTGATAGGGCGAAATGCCCATACTTCATTCCTGATCAGCGGAAAGCCAGGCGTACCGGCGGTTTTACGACGGAATCCGGGTTGGCAGGCTCCAGTGGGGTTGCTATCGCCTTTCCGGCTGCCTCGTACCTACTGGTTCACTTCTGTTTCGCAATCCATTGGGACACCCTTTAAACCAGGAAAAAAATGCAATTGCCAGACATCGAAATCGTATCGGCCAAGGTGCACGAAGCCTGGATCGCCGCTAAGCTCAAGCAAAACGTTACTTCCCGGAAGGCAGAAGATGGCGAAGAACTCATGGTTCCGTACGAACAACTTTCCGAAAAAGCGAAGGACTTGGACCGGGAAACCGTGAAGGCCGTTTATGCGGCAATCAGCGCATCCGTATAGGGTTCGTCCCCTCGCGCACATTCAGCTTACAAAACCCAACCCGCACCGGCCTTACCTGGATTCAACCGGGTGCACCTCCGGCCTGGGGTGATGCAGGAAGGACCGGATGATATTGCTTCTTACCGGGTGCATGCCAAAAGGCGACTGCCCCGCCGAGGGCGCCACTCGACCAGTGTCAGGCAATCAACGGTACCCACGGTACACCGCAACCGGCGGGCATACGCTTGCCGGCCACTGGCCGTCCCATCGGACCCATCCCGTTAAGCCTGGGGCATGTGGTAGGAAATGTGGTTCGTTTCCAGCATCTGGATGAATGACTGTTCGTAGGCAGGAAGCGGCAAAAAAGTGTACTCCTCCTCCAGCGTTGACATCTGTTCCACCACTGCCTGGAGTTGCGCTTTCAGGTGCGGGTGCTGGTCCAGTTCCGATTTTGATACTGCAATGATGTTGCTCATGGTCGTGGGGCGTGAGGTTACTACGCTAAGTACTAGCCGCATGGGGGATACCGCCCTTACGTAGTTTCCGGGACTATGTTTTGCAATCCCTCCGTTTAAAAACGTATTCCTCAACAGTAACCAATTGGACCGGGTTGCGCCAGCCCGGCTACCCGGCTTTCACCGTCCCGGCCTACGCCGGGGTCAACTACTCCTGCTTGGCTACTTTGGGCCAGTTGGCATCGGCCTTTTTGATGTAGCCCGGCTGGTCTTTGCTCCAGGTCTCTTTTACTTTCTTGTTGTAGTTGAGGTAGAGCTTGTTGTTTGCCACCGTCCAGGCATCGGGCTCGGTGGGGGCTTTGTAGCCCTGGGAAGTGCCGTAGGCGCAGTACCCGCCGTACTGCGGGGCGTACTTCCGGGGGTCGGCCTTGAAGGCGTCCAGGTGTTGCTGGCTGGCAAAATGCCAGTCGGCCCCCTGCCAGTTGTAGGTCAGCGCGGCCGTGCCCTTTACGGGCTTGCTTTCGGTAAAATACGCCACCGGATCGTAGCCCCCGATGGCCCCCCCTTTGGTGACGAACACGGCGGATTTCTGGGCCAGCCCGGGAACGGAGAGCAACAGCAGGGCAATGGCAAAAGCAGCGAAGGATTTCATGTGGGTTGTTTGTTGAGATGCGTAAAGGTACCGCCGGGGCGCCGGGGCAATTGTCGGGCAGGTGACAAGCGGATGCAGAAATGGGACGTATCTTCCGGCATGGTTTGTAAAAACTGCACCCGCCCCTTCGAGGGGCTCTATTGCTACCACTGCGGCCAGCCCGCCGCCACGCGCCGCATTACGACCAAAGAAATCCTCACCGACACCCTCTTTTCGGTGGTAAAAGTGAACCGGGGGTTTTTGTTTACGGCCCGGGAACTGAGCCTGCGGCCCGGAAAAGCCATCCGGCTCTACCTGGCCGGCCAGCGGGTCGCCTATTACGCCCCCCACAAGTACCTGTTTTTCATCGGTGCGGTCACCTCCTTTTTCACCAGCCGCTACCACTCCTTTTCCGGTGAGTATACCTCGGTCAACTCGTTCGGCGAGGACACCCATTCCTTCTTCAAGGCATTTTTTGCCTACGCCGATACGTACGCCACGCTGATCAACATCGTCACCATCCCCGTGTTTGCCCTGTTTTCGTTCCTGCTTTTCCGGCGGAGCGGGTACAATTACGCCGAACACCTGGTGCTCAACGCCTACATCACCTCGCAGCAACTGCTGCTGTTCATCGGGTGGCTCCCCCTTACCTGGGCCATGCCCCTGCCGGTCCACTGGCTGCTGGGCCTGTACGTAGCCTTGACGCTGGCGTATAACCTGTGGGTGTACGTGCAGTTTTGCGGCGCCCGCACGGCGGCCGGCGTGCTGCGGTCCGTGGCGGCCATGGGGCTGGCCTACCTGGGCCAGTTGCTGCTCAACCTGCTCTTTTTCCGGTTCGGGGGCGTGCACCTGTAACCGGTCGGGCTCATTTCCCGGCAAGGAGCAGGGTAAACCGGCACGGGATGACGTTAAAACCACCCCATGATGGTTTAAAAAGTTTTGAACCGCATTTGGAAGGCTCCGGATTAAGCCATACGTTTGTAGAGTGATCAGTCAATCTATAGATTGCAAGGCATGGTAGAAAAAGAAAAACAAATCCTGGCGGCTGCCCTCCGGCTCTTTGTTGCCTTTGGCTTTCACGGCACCCCGACCAGCAAGATTGCCGCCCAGGCCGGCGTCTCCAACGGGACCTTGTTCCACTACTACAAAACCAAGGAAGACCTGGTCATTGCCCTGTACAATGACATCAAAGCCGAACTGGGCGCTTACCTGTCCGCCCAGACGGGTGGGCAGGACAGCCTGGAAACCCGGCTCAAAAAAAGCTTCATCCATTCCCTGTACTGGGCCCTCGACAACCAGGATAAGTTTTACTACATCCAGCAATTTCATTTCTCGCCCCACCTGGCTAAAATTTCCCCCGAGGTCATTGCCGCGCAATCCCGGGTTCACCTGCAACTCATCGAGGAAGGCATAGCGGCGCAGCTGCTTATGCCGCTGCCGGTCCAACTGCTGTTTACCCTGGTGAGCAGCCAGGTGTACGGGCTGTACCAGTACCTGGCGGACCCCGCCTTTCCCGCCGACCAGCGGACAGCAGTGATCGAAGAAGCCTTTGCCCTGCTTTGGCGCATGATCAAAAAGTAAACAGGGGAATGGTACACTGATGGGCTATCCACCGTAAAAAGTTTTGGCTTGCCTCTAGAGTGACTAGTCAATTTATAGCATAACGAGCCTCATTCATAAGCATCAATTCCATTTGTCAAACAGTAAAACGATCCCAGAAAATGAAAAATCAAGTTGTGTTGATCACCGGGGCATCCAGTGGAATCGGGATGGCTACGGCGCGGCTCCTGCACGACCGCGGCTACCGGGTATACGCCACCGCCCGCCAGGTGGAGAAGATGGAAAGTCTCGGGCAGGCGGGGGTCCGGCTGCTGGCGATGGACGTCACCCGGGAAGAATCGGTGGTTTCCGCCGTCCAAACCATCCTGGAGGAAGCCGGCCGCATTGATGTGTTGGTCAACAACGCCGGCTACGGGTCTTACGGGGCGCTGGAGGACGTGCCGATGAGCGAAGCCAGGTACCAGTTTGAAGTGAACGTTTTCGGGCTGGCCCGTTTGATCCAACTGGTGCTCCCCGCCATGCGCCGGCAGCAGTCGGGCCGGATCATCAACGTGTCTTCCATCGGCGGCCGGATCGGCGAACCCCACGGGGCCTGGTACCACGCCACGAAGTTTGCCCTGGAAGGACTCAGCGACAGCCTACGCATGGAGCTCCGGCAGTTCAACATCCCGGTAGTCGTGATCCAGCCGGGAGCCATCCGGACGGAATGGAACGGCATTGCCCGCCAGAACCTGCTCAACGTGTCGGGGCAGACGGCCTACCGGGACCTGGCGCAAAAACACATCCGCATGCTGGAAAACGCCGACCAGCGGGGGTCTGAGCCCGCGGTGATCGCCAACGTGATCCAAAAAGCCATCCATTCGCCCCGGCCCAGAACCAGGTACGCGGCCGGGGCCGGGGCGAAGGTGATTCTATTCCTGCGGAGCATCTTGTCCGACCGGGCATTCGATCAACTGGTGCTGAGCCAGCTCAAATGACGGACGCCTTGGCGGCCGGCCTCACCGCAACGGCTTTGCGCTGGTATTGCCCGGTCACTGGTGGAACCTCCTCCGGAGGCCATCCCGAGCCGTCAGTGAGACACTGACGGCGGCGGGCGGAGACAGGGACAACGGCGGGCGGACCTCCATTGGGGGTAGAACGGGCTGGCGCGATGTCAAGGGCTGGCGCGAAGCTGTGCTTCGTGCCAGCACGCGTCTCGTGCTGCCGTGGTCAGTGTCCCACCGGCCACTTTTTAGCTCATCCCCTAAATGTGTCCTACTTGTAGGGGCGGCGTGCAGCAGCATCAGGAGAAGGCGGCGGCGTACTTTTTAACCCATTCCTGCATGGACGTCATCGCTACGGGCAGGGCTTCGAGCACCGGCCGCATGTCGGCGGTAAACGCGGGGCGCTGCTCGGGGTAGTCCCACATCTTCTGGTAGCCACCGGCTACTTCGGCGGCCACCGGGGCCGGCATGAACTGGCTCAGGATGGCTTCGAACTCCGCCGGCGGCAGGGGCCGGTAGGAGATGCTGCGGCCCAGTGCCCGGGCAAACTGCCCGGCCAGTTGGTTGCCGTCCAATTGCTCGATGCCGCTGATGTGGAAGGCAGACCCGGCCAGGTGGGGCCGCTCCAGGGCGGCCACCGTCAGGGAAGCCAGGTCCTGGCACGGCAGCCAGCTCAGCGTCATGTCGGCCGGCGTGGGGTACGTTACCTGGTTGAGCCGGGCCACGGCCGGGGCGTTCCAGGGGCCCAGCAGGTTCTCGGCGTACACGGTGGGAACGAGGGTAATGTGGGGCACGCCGCTGCGCTCCAGGTACTCCACCAGGTGCAGCCGCAG
>CADCTQ010000353.1 GCA_902805615.1 uncultured Cytophagales bacterium | reverse complement strand
AAAAGAAAAAGCCGGAATGCCGGGGTTGGAGCCGGTAAGCTTTCGTTCCCCCGTCCGTCCGGCGGGGCTTGGAGCCCGTCAGCGCCGCGCGGCATTGGCAGACGAAAGCACAATGCTGGTGCAGCCGTAGGTGGATTTGGTCGAAAGCATAGCGCCTATCTGGTTACGAAGGGCGGTTTGAGACGATTTATGTCCGAAAAGCGAGGCGCAGACGGTGTAATAATCGGAACAAAATCGCTAAAGATTCTCCTGACGCAAGACGAAAGATTTACCCCAAAGCATTACGAACATGAAAGTTTCAGCCCTGTTTTTAGCCGTTGTATTTGAAGTGATCGCCACCAGTTCCCTGAAGGCCAGCGAGCAGTTCACCAAGCTGGTTCCCAGTGCGGTAGTCGTGATTGGATACGGAGCGGCTTTCTACTTTTTCAGCGTATCGCTGAAGAGCGTGCCGGTAGGGCTGGCGTACGCGGTGTGGTCGGCCCTGGGAATTATACTGGTCACCATTGCGGGGGTATTTCTCTACAAACAGGTGCCCGATCTGCCGGCCCTCCTGGGCATGGGACTCATCATCGCCGGGGTCATCATCATCCAGGGCTTCTCCAAAACGGCGGCGCACTGATCAACAGGCGTACTTACGTAAAGAACCAACCCGGCCGCGCGCCGGGTTTTTTGTTTTCCGGCACGCGGAGACCCCGCAGAAATTACCCAACGCGCCACGGCCGGAGCGGCGGGCCACGACCGCCGGAAAACGAATCAGCCTGCCGGGGTTGGTCCTCCCGGCAGGCTGAACGGCGCCCCGGTCCGGGGGCCTTTTGGACGAACGGCTTACGCCTTGTACTTGGGCACGTGCTTGTCGAGGAACTGCTGCGAAGCCTTGTTCCAGCTCTCGATCGTTTCCTTGCGGGCTTCGTTGAGTTGTTTGTTGGTGCTGTTGAACTCGTTGATCGCCTTGTTTAGTTCCTTGAGGGCGTTGTTGTACCCGTCCACGTCGGCCTGCGTGCGGTCTTTTTCGCGTTTGGCCTCGAAGGCCTGCTTGATCTTCTGGAAGTTTTCCTCCTTCAGGTAGAAGTTGGTCAGCACGGTGATCTTGCTGCTTTCGCTCTTGTAGAAATCCTGGATCTGGCGGCACACGCTCACCAGCGACCTGTCGCCGTTGAAGGCCGGGATGGCCGACAGCTTCTTGATGTTCTCTTCGGCGTACTTCTGGAGGGTGTTCTTGTTCTGCTCCACGGCGTTGATGTTTTTCTTGTCAACGGCGTCCATCAGGTACATCTCCTGTTTGTAGCTCTTGAAGAAGAGCAGGTACACCACCCGGTGGTATTCGTTCACCTTGGCGGCTTGCGCGAACTTTTTACTTACTTCGTCGCTCGATTCTACCAGGGTTACCTTGTGGGTGGCGGCAAATGCCTTCTGCGTCTGGTCCAGCCGGTTGCCGGCCTCGTCAATCTTGGTGCCGGCCAGTTCCTGGGCCAGCAGGTAGGCTTCCATGGCGTCGTACGACTGCTCGGCTACTTCTTCCAGGTTCACGATCTTGCCGTAGTCGTCGTTGAGGATGTGGTAGTACGCCAGCAGGAACCGGGCCGTCGAGTCGCGCAGGCTCTTGTCGCCCTGGTAAGGCGGCAGCGAGGCGATCTTCCGGCGGGCGTCGGTCACGGTTTGCAGCATCTCTTTGCGCCGGTTTTCGATCTTGCGGGCACTCTTGCCGTGGGCTACGGCGCTGGTGTAGCTCATCATGTCCTTGGTGATTTCGTGGTGCTGCGCGCCGATGAACGAGATGTACTCGCCGGCGTGGGCGAAGCTCTGGGCAACGGCCCGGACCGGCAACACCAGACTGGCTGCCGTGCAGCACAGGAATAAAAGCAGGGATTTTCGCATGGAATGGGGAATTAGGGGATTGGGTACTGAAGTATTGGGAGATTGGGGTATTAGGGGATTAGGAGATTGGATATCGGGTATTGCCTACTGCTTACCGGCTTGCAGGAGAATGAGGTCTCTGGCGATCTGGTAGCCTTCGGTGATGTAGATGTCGGTGAGCACGTTTTGCACCAGGGCGTCGTTCACCTCCTTGCCGTACGCGTCCATGTGCATGAGTTCGCGGTCGTAGGCGGTGTTCTCCACGGTGTACAGCGTGGTGGCCTGTTCGAGGGCTTTTTCGAGTTCCTGCTGGCGGCGCTGGTTTTCGGCGGCCCGCTGGGTGAAGTACGCCGGTTGCAGCGGAATGGCTTTGCCGGTTTTGTCCGCAGCGCCGGCGAAGGTTTCGGTAAACCGCCGGATGGCCTCGAAGGACGGGTGCCCGCCCACGCGGCCAGTGCTGCGACCGGCCAGTTCCGCCACGGGCAGCGGGCTCAGCGGCGAGAAGTAGAATTTGCGGCTGAGCGAGTCGGAGGGCAGCGCAAAGGGGTACGTGGCCTCGCGGTAGTCGAGCACGGTGTAGATGTCGGGCAGGCGAATGTCGGGTTGCA
>CADCTQ010000352.1 GCA_902805615.1 uncultured Cytophagales bacterium | reverse complement strand
AAGGCCACCACCACGTTGCCTTCCAGGGCTTCCTTGGCGCACATCACGGCGTGGGCGGTGCCCAGCGGCTGGTCCTGGTAGTGAATCGTTCCTTTCGCACCAACGGACTCAGCAATGCGGACGAGGCTTTTCTCAACGGTTTCCCCGAAGTTGCCGATGATGAACGCCACCTGTTCCACCGGCTCCCCGCACACTTTGGCAATGTCTTCCACCAGGCGTTGCACAATGGGTTTGCCGGCGATGGGCACCAGCGGTTTGGGGACGGTGAGGGTGTGGGGCCGCATGCGTTTGCCCATGCCCGCCATTGGTACGATAATCTTCATAAGGAATCTTCCTGTTAAAAATAGTTGTGATGAGTAAATGTTTGGTTTCTACAATGCAATGTTTAAGTCGTCACGCTTTGCCCGTGCTGCCGTAGCCGCCCGTACCCCGCAGGGTATCGCTCAGTTCACCCGCCGGCTGCCAGGCGATGCGCTGGTAGGCAGCCACCACCAACTGGGCGATGCGTTCGCCGGGCTGCACCACGAAGGGCTGCCCCGACAGGTTGACCAGCAGGACCTTTACCTCGCCCCGGTAGTCGGCGTCGATCGTGCCCGGACTGTTAAGTACGGTGATGCCGTGCTTAAAGGCCAGCCCGCTGCGCGGACGCACCTGAGCCTCGTACCCTTCCGGCAATTCAATGAACAAACCCGTCGGGATGAGTTGCCGTTGCAGGGGTTCGAGGGTGACCGCCTCGGCGAGGCTGGCCCGCAGGTCGAGGCCCGCCGCGTGTTCGGTCTGGTACTCCGGCAGGGGATTGTCCGAACGATTGATGATTTTTACGTAAACCGGCGCCATTGGGTGGTATTGTCTAAAAAGTTGACGCAAAATAATGATTAATCCACAACCACCAATCGGCGCACGGGGCGGCGGGTTACTTCACCGCCCGCCGGGGACGGAGTGCGGGCTTTTCGATCAGCAGGATGGCCGCCAGGAACGCCCCGCACAGGGCCGCCTGGAAGGCAAACCGCAGCACGGGCTGGTCAATCTCCACCCATGAAGCAATTAAAATGAGCCC
Organism: uncultured Cytophagales bacterium; assembly: GCA_902805615.1. Lineage (GTDB taxonomy): Bacteria > Bacteroidota > Bacteroidia > Cytophagales > 172606-1 > CADCTQ01. Next base: position 10,998 of record CADCTQ010000352.1, on the reverse strand, counting down.
GCCCGCCCCGGCAATGTAGCCCGCGGCCGAGCCGATGCGGTACGGCACCGGGTAATACTTCTGCCCGAGTACGTAGCACAGCACGGTCATCACGGCGCACGAGGCGAGAAAGGCCACCGCGCAGCCCATGTAGCCCATCGTGGGAATGAGCAATACGTTGCCCACTACCGTGATGACTGCCCCCACGAAGGTCAGGTACGTGCCGTACTGGGTGCGGTCGGTGAGCTTGAACCACGCCGAAATGTTGTAGTACACGCCCAGGAACAAATTTGCCAGCAGCAGCACGGGCACGATGGAAAGACCTTCCCAGTAAATTTTCTTGCGCAAAAACAGGGGCCCGATCCAACTCAGGTTGACGCTCACGCCCAACCAGATGACGGCGCACACGATGATGAACCACTTGGTGACGTCGGCAAAAACGCCGGGGGCATTTTTGTTGTCGCTCTGCGAAAAAAAGAAGGGTTCGGCCGCGTACCGGAATGCCTGGATGGCAAGGCTCATGAAGATGGAGAGCTTGTAGCAATTGCCGTAAATGCCCAACGCGTCTTCCGACGTCCGCCCGGGGTAGAAGCCCTCGGGCAACAGGCGGGCCAGGAAGATCCGGTCAAACATGAGGTTGACCGTGCCGGCCAGCCCCACGATCAGGATCGGGTAACCGTACCGCCACATGGCCGATAACGTCTCCCGGTCCAGCACGAAGCGGAACCGGGTGAACAGGCGGCCCAGCAACGGGAACAGGGCCAGGTTGGCAATCAGGTTCGCCAGGAAAATGTAGCCCACGCCCAGGGCCGGATCGTAAATGGCGCGGACGAGGGGTTGGAGGCCGGTCAGGAATTCGCCCCGGTACACGCCCCGGCAAAACCACAGGAAGAAGAAATTAAGCCCGACGTTGAGGAAAATGTTCGCCATGCGGGCAAACACGAACTGCTTGGGCTTCTTGTCGAGCCGCAACTTGGCGAACGGAATGGCAACGACGGCATCAATGGCTAAAATGATGGCCAGCCAGATGATGAGGTTTTCGGTCCCGGGGTAACCGAGGTAGTTTGCAATGGGGCCGGCCAGGGCAATGATCAGCAGGGAGAAAACGCTGCTGGTGAGGATGATGGCCGTAAGGGCCACGTTGTAGTATTTGTCGGGCTGGTCGGACTTGGAAGCAAACCGGAAAAAGGCCGTTTCCATGCCGTACGTGTACACCACGTTGAGCAGGGCCACGTACGCAAACAACTTCACCGTGATGGCCATCTCGTCGGGCAGGAAGAGGGCCGTGTGCAGGGGCACCAGCAGGTAATTGAGCAGCCGCCCCAGGATGCTGCTGACACCGTACAGGGCCGTTTCCCCGGCCAGTTTCTTGAGAACACTCATATTGTCGATGTTCGATGCCCGATGTTCGATGTTCGCCCTGTTACTCCGAACATCGAACATCGGGCATCGAACATCGAATTACTGCTCAGTTATCGTCCCTGGAAATGGGCGGGGCGTTTTTCCAGAAATGCTTTGACGCCTTCTTTGAAGTCTTCCGACTTGCAGCAGATGCTGAACGAGTTGGCTTCGGTCTGGTACCCGTCTTCCTCCTTGTTGTACACGGCGTTCACGCAGTTGATCACCATTTCGATCGCCACCGGCGCCTTCGAGATGATCTTGGTGAGAATCTCTTCGGACTTGCGCAGCAGTTCGTCGGGGCCCGCCACCACGTGGTTGACCAGGCCCAGCCCCCGGGCTTCTTCGGCCGAAATGCGGTCGGCGGTCATGATCAGTTCGAGGGCCTTGCCTTTGCCCACGAGTTGGGCGAGCCGCTGGGTGCCGCCGTAGCCGGGAATGAGGCCCAGGTTCACTTCGGGCTGGCCGAACTGGGCATTGGCAACCGCCACGCGGATGTGACAGGCCATGGCCAGTTCGCAACCGCCGCCCAGCGCGAATCCGTTCACGGCGGCAATCACGGGCTTGGGACAGTTCTCGATCATCGAGAAAACTTCCTGGCCGATCTCGGCAAACTTGCGGCTGCTGACTTCGCCCAGTTCGGTGAACTCGGAGATGTCGGCGCCGGCCACGAACGCTTTTTCGCCGGCCCCCGTAATCACCACCCCCTTGATGTTGTTGTCGTCGTACACCTGCTGCATGGCCTCCCGGATCTCTTCGATGGTCCGGTGCGTGAGGGCGTTCAGCTTGGTGGGGCGGTTGATGATGATATAAAGAATAGAGCCTTTCTTCTGCAGGCTTAGGTTTTCAAACAGTGCCATAATTTTATAACGAGCCGCAAAGATAAGAGGTAAAAATGAATTCGCCGGAAGTGCGAAAAACCGGAATTACCGCATCTATGCCCCACTTTGCCGTATAACGGGTATCTACCATTGTAAGACCACTCTAACTGCCTTTTAATTATGACCCAGAAAACGAAGATTACCGTTGCTTACGGGGACGGCATCGGACCCGAGATCATGGAAGCAACGCTCCGCATCCTGAGTGCGGCCGGCGCACAGATCGAGCCGGAAGTAATTGAGATCGGGGAGAAAGTATACACGCGCGGCATCGCCACCGGCGTGGAACCGTACGTGTGGGAATCGCTGCGCCGCAACCAGGTGTTCCTCAAAGGCCCCATCACCACCCCGCAGGGCGGCGGGTACAAGAGCCTCAACGTGACCACGCGCAAAACGCTGGGCCTGTACGCCAACGTGCGGCCCTGCCAGTCGTACCACCCGTTCGTGAAAACCAAGCACCCGATGATGGACCTGGTCATCATCCGGGAAAACGAGGAAGACCTGTACGCCGGCATCGAGTACCAGCAAACCAACGAGATGACGCAGTCGCTCAAACTCATTTCCCGCCCCGGCTGCGAAAAGATCATCCGCTACGCGTTTGAATACGCCCGGGCCTACAACCGCAAAAAGGTGACTTGTCTGACCAAGGACAACATCATGAAGATGACCGACGGGCTCTTCCACAAGGTGTACGACGAGATCGGCGCCGAATACCCCGACGTCGAAAAGGAGCACTGGATCATTGACATCGGTTCGGCGCTGCTGGCCGACACGCCCGAACGCTTCGGCGTCATTGTGACCGAAAACCTCTACGGCGACATCATCTCGGACATTGCCGCGCAGATCGCCGGCTCGGTCGGCATGGGCGGCTCGGCCAACGTGGGCGACCAGTGCGCCATGTTCGAAGCCATCCACGGCTCGGCGCCCTCCATTGCCGGACAAGGCATCGCCAACCCTTCGGGGCTCCTCAACGGGGCCATCATGATGCTCGTGCACATCAACCAGCCCGAGGTGGCCGCCAAAATCCACAACGCCTGGCTGGCAACCATCGAGGCGGGCATTCACACCGGCGACATTTACAAGGAAGGCGTGAGCAAGCGGAAAGTGGGTACCAAAGAGTTTGCCGACGCGGTGATCGAACGGCTGGGCGTGACGCCGAACCTGTTCAACACGGTGAGCTACCAGGCCGCCCCCCGCCCGATCCACTCCGACGGCGTGACGCGCGGCCCCAAAAAGAAAAAGGAACTGGTGGGCGTGGACGTGTTCCTCGACTGGTGGAACGGCAGTGCGGACGACCTGGGCAAACTGGTGGAGGGCATCCGCACGGAAGGGCTGCAAATGACGGTCATCAGCAACCGCGGCGAGAAAGTGTACCCGGGTGGCATGCCCGAAACGTTCCTCACCGACCACTGGCGCTGCCGCTTCGTGCATCCGCAGGGCAAGGCCGTCTCGCACCAGGAGGTGATCGAACTGCTGGCGAAGGTCCACGCCGCCGGCCTCGACTTCATCAAAACCGAACACCTCTACACCTTCGACGGCCAGAAGGGCTATTCGACGGGACAAGGGGAGTAGCAGTTGATGGGGCCAGCGCAGCCAAGTCCCGTAGGACGAAATATCGGTAGAAAACACACCATGCTCCCTTTTTTTAGTCCCGTAGGGACGGAATGTTGGTAGCCCGTCAGAACAGAACAGGGCAGGTTTCTTCCTGCTAGGTGCTTGTGCGGTAGGGATAATTGCCGATTTCGTATTTCGTCCCTACGGGACTGTTGCACTAAACCAAAGACGCATGTTCTACCAATATTTCGTCCCTACGGGACTTGGCTGCGCTGACTCCATTAAGTCTTCTCGCGTACGTAGCTGGTGCGCATTCACCGGCTACGCCAACTGATCGCGACTCATCTGATTGCACGCTTTGGCAAAGAGAGGAAGAGAGCCCGCCATCGGTGTCGTACGTGATTGGCAGCACGGCTAAGGGCAGTATTGAGAGAACGGGCAAGCACCCCTACGGCTGGGGGTAGTCTCTGACTACCCCCTTTTTCGTGCAAAACTTTGTTTTGCCTTTGTTCGTCGGCAGGTACGCGTCTTGATAATTCATCTCATCAAAATTCTCCCTGCCTATATAAGGGCATTGCGCCAGTTTAAAACGCTTAGGGCAAGGCCAGCAAAAGCAAAACTAAGTTTTGCACGAAAAAAGGGGGTAGTCAGAGACTACCCCCAGCCGTAGGCGTGCTTGCCCGTTCTCTCAATACTGCCCTTAGCCGTGCTGCCAATCACGGACTCGTGTCTGGATAACGGCTTTCTAAAGCGTTCTCACAAAGTCTTGTGCTTTACAAGCTCCCGTCGTGCGTTCTATTGCCTGCTGTCCCTTGGCTTCCTCACCTTGTACGGGCAGTGCCGGCAGCCGCTGCCGCAACAGGAGCCGCGTTTGAGGTGGTACTGGGCGGTGAACACGAACAGGCCGTTTTCCAGGTAGTAATCTCCTTCTTCCAACGGGGGCAGGGCAGGCTGTTTTTTGATCTTTAAGTTACTCATAAGGGTAGGAGGTCAAGGTACCAGAAGCCGGTATCGAAAGGGGCCGGTGGGGTGGCAAAGCAGTTGTCGTCATCTTCCGGGGCAGGGGCGTAGCGGCGAAACACTTTTTCGCCCTGGGTAAAGCGTACCGGCTCCCGGAAGAGGGGGCCGTCGTACACGAACGAATGGTATTCGCCGTTCTCGCCGCAGGGGTCCACGCCCGGCGGCAGGTCGCGCAGGAACGCGTAGTCCAGCGGGCGGCCCGCAAACGACGCGTCGAGGTGTTTGGCGTTCACGCACACGACCACCGCCTTGAAGCCGAGTTCGATGAATGCCGACACGAGTTGGCGGCTGTCGCGTCCCCAGAGGGGAAACACGCCCTGCATGTCCGCCTGCGCCAGGTTTTTCTCCCGGAACGCCCTCAGGTCCTCCAGGAAAATGTCGCCGAATACGCTGCATTGGTACTGCCGGTCCCGAAAAGCAGTCAGTGTTTCTGCCATGATTCGTTCGTACACCGGCATGGGTGCCGGTTCGGGCAGCCGGAGCAGGTGGAGCGGCAGTCCCAACGCCCGGGCCTGTCGTTCCACGAGTTCCGTCCGGACGCCGTGCATGGATACCCGTCCCGACTTTTCGCCGGCGGTGGTCAGCAGTTGCACGTCGGTATAGGCGTCTTCTTGCAGCAGGTGGTAGAGGGCAAGGGCGGAATCTTTGCCGCCGCTCCAGTTGAATAAGGCTTTGGGCATGGAGGAGGGCCGTTTAGGGTGAACAGGGACGGGAACCGTTCGCAATGCATCAGCGGAAGATGAATTCGGCGGGAATGATCCCTACCTGCACCGAGTCGAGGGGGGCGCCGGTAAACCAGTTGTAGCGGATTACCTTGCCGCTGCTGGTGTAGTCGCCCGCATCGGCCGCGTAGAGTACATCGTCGGCGGGATCAATGGCCAGGCCGTAAAAAGACCGGTTGATGACGGGCGTCGGGTTGAGCGTGTTGCTGTTGACATCCTGCCGGTACACTTTGCCGCCGAAGGTGTAGAACAGCGTATTCCTGGCCTTATTGATCGTCATTTCTTCCGGTGCCCCGTTCACGTCCGGGAAGGGAAGCGTAAGTTGAACCTGGTTGGCGGGGAGATGGATCGAACTCCCGGTACTGATCCGAACCAGGCTGCCCGCGGTGTTCTGGGCCGGGTTGCCGAACACCTTTCTGCCCCCGCAACTTACCCATACGTTGTAGCCGGCGTCGAGTTGAATGCTGTTGGGGCTGTCCCCAACGGTAATATTGGTGATTACGGCATCCGAACCGGCATCAATCACGGTTACCCGGTTGTCTACGCCGTATCCCCCGCCGCACACCACGTAGACGGTGCCTTGTACATTCAACAGACGTTCCGGACCCCGCCCGGTTGGAATGGTCCTGGTCACGCTATTGGTTGCTAAATCAACCACTGCCACGCTGCCCGTCAGGCCGTCGGCGCCCCACTGCGTGACGTAGGCTTTCCCTTCATTGATGCCCAGGAAGTAGCGGGGCTGCGCCAGTCCGTTGATCACGCCTACCGAGGTGAAGTCTTTGGCGTCGGCCACCTCCACCTTCCCGCCGTTGTTGACCACCACGTACGCTTTGCCGTTGTGAATGCTCAATGACTGCACCAGGTTGCCCAGCGGCCGGCCGTTTACCGCCTGGAAGATGTCGTTTTCGACGCTTTTGGTGGCCCGGTTGAAATAACTCACGGTGCCAACCCCATTCGGAAACGTCCCTTCGTGGGAGATCAGGACGCCGTTTTCGTATTTGCCGGTGGGCGTGGCGTCTTCTTTGGGGTCGCAGGCGGTCAGCAGGAAGGTACCCAGCGCCAGCAGGAGGGAAACACGTTTAAAAAGGAGCAATTGCAACATGGTTTATCGGGTTGTAGAAGGTTGAAACTGGGTAAAAAGGGTAACCTGGAAGGCGCGGCCCGGCATGGCTTGCCAGGCGATGGCCTGGTAGGCGGCATTCCAGAGGTTGCTGACCCGCCCTTGCAGGTCGAATGACAGGGTGCGGAACGTGAACGACCGGGCCAGCGTGAGCGTACCCACCTGGTAGGCGGGCAGCGGCCCCGTCTCGTCGCTGGTGGGGTAGCGGCTGCCGGTGTAGCGGTGGTTGTACAAGAGCGTCCACGGCCCCCGCCCGGCCCCGAGGGTAACGGCGGCCTGGTGGCGGGGTACGTACGGGAGCTGTTTGTGCAGGGCCGGGTCGCCGGGGAAGCGTTCCTTTTCGTTGGTGGACCGGCCGTAGGCGTAGAACCCCGTGCCCGTCAGCGTAAGGAGTCCCACCGGTTGCGCCACTTTCGCCGTCACCTCCACCCCGCGCGACCACACGAACTGCAAATTGGTGGCCGACCAGTGGTTGCCCTGCGGCAGCCACACGATCCAGTTGCGCAGGCGGCTGCTGTAGGCCGTCACGTCCACTTCCGCCCGCAGCGTACCGAAGGTGTGTTTGAACGTAAGCCCGGCGTCCTGGCTCCAGCCCTGCTCGGGTTGCAGGTCCCGGTTGCCGCCCGGCTGCCAGTACAGGTCGTTGAACGTGGGCAGCCGGTAGTTGCGGGTGGCGTTGAGGCGCAGCTTGAGGAATTTGAAGGGTTGCACGGTGCCCCCCAGCGAGGGAATAGGCGGTACCCACGCCGGGCCGGCCCGTTCCTGCCGGATGCTGAGCAGGCCGGTAAACCGTTCCCGGGCATCGCGGGCTTTGAGGGACGCAAAAGCCGCCGTGCGGTTGCGGACCGCCGGGTTTCCGTAGCTCTCCACGTCGGCCCACTCGTAGGTGTGGTGCAAACCGGCGTTGGCCGACAGGACGTTTCCCAGGGACAACGAAGCTTCGGCCTCCGTGACCGACGACCGGGTGCGGCTCCGCGAATGGATGGCGTGGTCCCGGTACGCCAACCGTTCGGCAAAGAAGGCGCTGCGCACGGCCAGGGTAAGGGCATTGCCGGTGCGTTTCCACTGCGCGGCCACCCGGTGGAAGTCGTCGGCCTGCGTGGCAACGCTGCTGCCGGTGGTCATGGAAGGAGGAATGTGGCGGTCATTGCTGCCGAACCAGTAGTGCACGTCCAGTTGCCCGCGTTCCGACAGCGACAGGCGCAGGTCGGAGGTGGCGCCGTACTGCCGCAGCCCCGCGTTGGGCTGGCGCATTTCGGGGGCGCCGAACTGGGCGGTGTTGCGGAAGGGAAAATCATTGCGGGCGTACTGGTTGTACACGCGGGCCGAGACGGCTGCCTTATTGCCCCGCCAACTGCCCCCGTAGGCACCCGCGTACGTCCCGAAGCTGCCCGCCGTCTGCCGGGTAAACGCCCCCCACCCTTCGCCGGCCGGAACGCCGCCGTTCAGGTGCACCGCCCCGCCCACGGCGCCACTCCCCCACAACGCCCCCGAGCCGCCGTACTGCACGGCTATTTCGTCGGTCGAAGCGAGCGGCACGAGGGCAAAGTCCAGTTGACCGAGCGTCACGCTTTGCAGGTTGAAGCCGTTCCAGAGCACGGCGGTATGGCTGGCCCCCGAGCCGCGCAGCGAAGTGGTTGCCAGGCCCCCCGGTCCGTACGATTTTACGAACACCGGCGTCTGTTGCGTAAGCAGGTCGCCAAGGTTGTCGGTCCGGTACACGCGGAGCAGCGTGTCGAACACCTGGATTTTGTGGGCGGCGCTGAAACTGCGGAGGCGGTCGGTCTTTACGGTTACTTCCCGCAGGGCGTGGGTAGAGTCGGTGAGGGCAGACTGCGCCCTTGCCACCGGGAGTCCGGTGGTAGTCAGGAGCCACAAGGAGAGCAATACGCGCCGCATACGGGTTGCCTTTCGGGTTTTGGTCCGGTCGCAGCCCTGGCGGGTGTGAAAAGGAAGGTAAGAATGAGGAAGACAAGACCTGACGCGCGGGGTACAATGTTCCCGTTTCCCCGTACGTCCGGGGGCGTGTGCGTGCGTTGCCTGCGTTCATTCCTCGCCTTTTCTCCGAAAGCTGCGAATGATGTGCACCGGCAGGTCTTCTGACTTACTCACCTGGATTCGCCGGTCTTCCCATCCCGGGGGACAGTGACGCGTGGTGGCGAAAGGGTAAAAATGAGTTTACAGCAGCGGGAACTGTTCAGGAGTTACACCTGATTCCCTTTTAATCCCGGACCGCCAAAGCCATCCGGAAACCTAATGCATCGCAAAGTAGCGGAATTTCCGGGGGTTTACCAAACGGGGGAGGGCCGGCGGGGTGACATTTGAGCATTGTCTGCTTTGCAGAGGGACTAATTCGCGTCGTAGGAGGCACTGTAAAGGTTTACAATGGCGGTTGCAACGCGGGAATGGTGCCTTGCATCCCTGTGCAGGGCAGGTTGTCACCGGGAACAGGTCCTTGTAAAAGTAGGCAAGGCAGGAAAACGGCGGGATTGGGGCATTGCATACTTTGGAGGCGAAGCAATGCACCCGGGATTGGAGGCTTGTAAAGGTTTACAAGGCAGGAATATCGGTGAAGCACGGGCTCTGATGAGCGTGTTGCTGCCTATGCGGGCTTTGCGACGAAGGGGTTATTTTTCGAGTTCTGCCGCGATTTGCTGAACGTATTCGAGTGGAACGCTTGCTGCTTTAGCAATATTCTCCGGGCTTATGGTTTCGAGCTTCAACAGATTCTCAATCATTTGTCGCGGCATTTCCTGCTGTCCTTGCTTTCTGCCTCGCTCTATGCCCTGCTCCTGTCCCTGCTGGTAGAGGTAGTCCTTAGTGATGTCATACGTGATTGCCATATCCGCAATTCGTTTTGTATTGCTACCTGTTGGACAATTTCGGCGCTTACCTTTTCAATTTCTCAGCCATTCGCTGGACGTATGTGATTGAAACACCAGTGAGTTCCGCAATCTTTTCGGTACTCATCGTACCCTCCTGCAACAGTTGAATAATATCAATAGTCTTTTCTTGCATTTCCTGCTGTCCCTGCTGGTAGAGATAGTCTTCAGTGATGTCATACAAGAGTCCCATATCAGTAACCTGTTTTTGTGTTTCCTCCGTTAAGTTACGCAGCCGGGCCAGTACCGCCAATTGCCGCAGGTACTTCCGCAACGTAATTTCTTCCCCGCTGATGTTCTTCAGTTTCCCCAAAATACCCCTGAGCACTTCGGCCGGCTTCTTCCCCCTGAAGTTACTGAGTACGGCCAGGATGATTTCTTCCGGCACGTCCGAAGCCAGCAGGCTCTGGTAATCGTAGTCCCTGAGGCTTTGCAAGGTGAACCCGGTGAATACTTCTTCCGGGGTCAGTTGCGTCTGCATCTTCGAGGCTTTCTGCCCGAGGTAGATCACGAACTGCTTGACGGGCAGCCGGTACTTGCGGCGCAGCAGCCCGTAGTACTCCTGCATCCGGTACACCATGCCTTCCTCGTCCACGCTCTGGAACTCCAGGTGCAGGATGAATTGCTCACCGCCGTCCGTCTCCACGACGCGGATGAAGTCGGTCTCTTTTTCAATCGTGGTCTGGAGCTTGTCTTTCAGTTCTTCACTCCGCACGATGCGGATGCCCAGGTACTTCGCCGCCAGCGGCAGGAACACGGAGGCAATGTTCTCCTTGAGGATTTTATCGTAATCGTTCGACAAGGCAGTAGGGGAATGGGTTGCCGGAAAGTTACTTTTTCGCCGCGTACATCACCCGCCACACCTTGCCCTTCACCGAATCGGTGATGTACACCGAGCCGTCCGGACCCTGCGCCAGCCCCACCGGCCGGGCCTTGGCGTCGGCCGGGCTCGTGATCTCGGGACCACCCGCGAAGCCTTCCGCAAACACCTCGTACTTTCCACCCGGCCGGCCATCCTTGCCGAACGGCACGAACGCTACGAAGTAGCCGCTCTGCTCCAGCGGAGCCCGGTTCCAGGAGCCGTGGAACGCCACGAAAGCCCCGTTCTTGTAGCGGGCCGGGAACTGGTTGCCGGTGTAGAAGAGCAGGTCGTTGGGCGCCCAGTGGCCCGGAAACGCCATGATGGGCTGTTCCTTGTTGTCGCAGCGTTCCGTCTTGCGGCCGTCGCCGCCGTACTCGGGGTTGAGCAGCTTCTTGTTCTGGAGCCAGTCGTAGTAGCAGTAGGGCCAGCCGAAGTCGGCGCCCTTGCGGACGAGCAGGAACTCTTCGGCGGGCTGTTCGGCGCTTTGCTGGTCGTCGTACAGTTCGGGATACAGCTGGCTGAGCATGTCGCGGCCGTGCTGGAGGGCGTAGAGCTGGTTGCTGGCAGCGTTCCATTCGAGGGC
>CADCTQ010000351.1 GCA_902805615.1 uncultured Cytophagales bacterium | reverse complement strand
GCGGCAGAAAACCCAGGTGCACCACCAATCCGATGACGCCCACCAGGGGGTTGTTGGTCACGTTCATGTTCACCTGCTCGACCAGGCAGTAGAACAGGTAGAACAGCACCACGCCCATGTACGGCGCCGAGGCGCGGGACACTTTTTCCCGGTTGCCCACGAAGTAGAAGGCGAGCACCGCCAGGATGACGTATTTGCCGAAGAACAGGGGCGTAGACAGGCCGGGGGCTACCCACTTGCGCAGGGCGCCTTCCAGCAGAATCCAGATGTAGAAAAAAATGACGCCTTTCCGGTAAAATCCGGTCAGGCCTTCAGAATATCGAATGGGCGACACGTTGGACTAAATTTTTTGGGTTCGATACATGCTGCGCAAAGAGCTGGAGGTAATCCTCCCCGATGTTGCGGGCCGAGTGCTTGCTCAGGTGCGCCGCCGCCGGGGCCCGGTACTGCGCCAGGGTTTCCGGCTGGGTAAGCAGCCCGCTCAGCCGGTCGGCCAGTTCACCGGCGTCGCCGTTGCGGAAGGTAACGCCGCACGGGCCAATGGCTTCCGGCAGCCCACCGCCCGAAGAGCCCACCACCACGCAGCCGCAGGCGATGGCCTCCAGGGCCACTACCCCGAAGGGTTCCTTCCACCGGGAGGGCACTACCATCACCTGGTGTTCATTGAGCAACCGGATCAGGGCCTCCCCGGTCACGGTTCCCGTAAAGGTAATCAGATCAGCGAGTTGGTACTGCCGCGCCAGCTTTTGCAGGTTTTCTTTTTCCGGCCCCTCCCCGGTGATCGTGCAACGGAACGGCAACCCCCTTTCCTTTACTTGCCGGAGCGCCTCCAGCAACAGGTCGGCTCCCTTGTCGGACACCAGCCGGCCGAGGAAGATAAAATCTTTCGTTCGGGCAACGCCCTCTATTTTACGAAATTCCGCCCGGTAAGGGTTTGGGATGATGCGTAATTTTCCGGGGATATGCGCCGCAATTGCCTGGCTGATTGCAATATTCTGGCTAAACCGGCACACGAGCAACTTGAGCCGGTCCTGCCAGCCCACGGTGCCGTCTATCCGCCGGTACCAGGTATGGTGGGTCACGAAAAGGGTACGCGGGGCGTAGAGCAGGGGCCACAGCCCTTTCAGGCTGATGCAAGCCTGGTAGTACACTTCGCACCAGCGGGTCAGGTCCAGCAACGCGTTGCGGGAGGGCTGGCGGATGACCGGGAAGGGAAAATGGTCGTCGGGGGCCGATGCAGGCGAATACGTAACCACCTTTACCTGGTGGCCGCGCCGGGCAAATTCGTGGGCCAGCGTGAGCACGACGGTTTCCATGCCGCCCACACTGGGGTAAAAAAGCGAAGAATAGATCAGGATCTTCATGGGGGGCCGGATTATCTTTCGGAAAGGATTTCGAGGTATTGCCCGGCGATTTTTTCCCAACTCAACTGGTTGGTGTGCGTATCCCGGGAATTTTGCCGGAGCCGGGCCCGCAGGGCGGGGTCGCTCATCACATTTTTGGCGTTTTGCAGCGTGCCGTCGTAGTCGCCCTCCGGGGCAAGCAGGGCGTTTTCGCCGTCCCGGAAAAAGCCGTCGGTCATGTGTCCGCAGGTGCCGATCACCGGCAGCCCGGCGGCGTACGCGGCGGCCAGCGAACCGCTTTTGGTGGTCAGCCCGCCCCGGTTTTGTTCCAGCAGCATGAACGCATCGCCGCTGCACAGCACCCGGAACAAGTCGTCATTGCCGAGGTAGCCCGTGAGCGTTACCCGGCCTTCGAGGCCCAGGGCCCCGAGCAGTTCCTCGGTTTTCTGCCGCTGCTCGGGCCGCAGGTTGCCCAGCACCACCAGCCGCGCCGGCAGGCCGGCTTTGGTCAGGTCGGCCAGTACCCGGAGGGTGCCTTCCTGGTCGCGGATGCCGAACGACACGAACAGGAATTCGCCCTGCGGCGCCAGGTCCCGGCGCACCGCCTGCACCTGGGCATCGGTCACCGGCACCGGCACAATGTTGCTGCCGATGGGAATGCGGGTCACTTTGCCCCCGTAACGGGCCAGTTGGCGCCGCGTCCGGTCAATGCTCACGATTGCCTGGTCGGCCATGCCGACGAGGGCAAAGGCGATCAGGCGCTGGCTGATGGCGATGGGCCAGTACTTTGCCTTGGAAAGCTCCAGGTCAATGAAAATCTCGTGGCAGGTGACGGCGAATTTGTAGCCCCGGGCTTTGAGGCCGGAAACCAGGCTGCGGAGCCAGAAGGGCACGCCGTAGTAATTGAAGGAGTAGGGCACGTACTGCAAGATCACCCAGTCGGGTTGGATGTCAACGACCAGGTCGGTGATGGTGCCAATGGCTTGCCGGTTCCACCCGGCGACGGCCGGAATCACCCGGACGGCCGTTTGCGCACCGGCGTTCTGCACGATCTCCTCTTTGCGGGAACAGATCACGCTTACCGCGTGGCCCCGCCCCGCCAGCTCGTTGCTCAGGTGATTCGTATAGTCACCCACCCCGTCAATGACCGGGGGAAAATTATCGCAAATAAACAAAAGTTTCATCATAAAAAGACGTCTGCGGGAGGGCAACCGGCCTGGCTACACTTCGTACCCCTGTTCCTTAAAGTGAGGGCGCCAGAAGTCCAGGTCGTACAGGTGCCAGCGGTGGCAGCCGAAGGGCAACTGCCGGTTGTTGAGTTCGAAAAGCTCCCGGGGCGAGCCGTCGTAGCCGAAGTTGGTTACTTCTTCGAAGCGGGGCACGTTGAAAAACGGGTTGAGGATGGGCATTTTAAAGCTCCAGAACATGTCTTCCCCGAAGCCCTTGCCCACGTCGGTGGCAAACGGCTTGAACAGCTTGCTGTTGAAATAGTGCGGCTTTACCTTGCGCAGGCAGAAGCCCCCGTTGCCGTTGTAGCGGTTCTTGGTGAGTTTGAGGAAGTGCCGGAAGTGCGAGTACGTCCAGAACATGTTGATGAAGTCGGTGTTGTAAATGGCCGCCCCCACGTAGTCGTAGTCTTTCCCGCACCAGTCCTCCAGCTCATCGCGGAACACGAATGCATCGGTGTGGTAGATGAGCATGAATTTATAGTCCAGGAACTGCTCGTAGAAGTAGCTGGTCACCAGCAACTCATCGTAGCCGTACACGCCGTTGCGGTAGTCGAGCTTCACGAACGACACTTCGGCCTGCCCGCGGCTCAGGGCTTCGTAATTGCGGGTATCCAGCGATTTGCGCGACAGAAAAATGATCGGGTGTTTGCCCAGCACTTTCAGGCACTGCCGGATGGATATTTCTTCAAAAGCGGTAGGTTTTTCGTTGTGAACGGGGATGACGACTGCCACTAAATGTGTACTCATTTTACTGAACAAGTCTTGAGTTGAAATAATACCAGGATGAACCGGACGAGACGTCCCAAACGGAGGTGCCCCTTAGGTCACCGGGTGATTGTACCCCGTCAAATCCGTGTTCTCCGGTTCATGGTAGTATAAAGCATATAGTTCCCGTGCGTTACGCAGCCCGTTGCCAACCATCCGTTCACCCGAACCTAGGGCTGGCTGTAGGCGGGGACCGCCTTTTCGGCCAGTTCCCGCGCCACTTCCCGGAAATACCCCTCCGGCCGCAGGTAGTCTTCCCACAGCCGGCGGCAATCCCGCTGCAACTGCTCAAATTGTTTGGCGTCAAGCCGGTTGTGGAAATCGCTGACGGTCCGGCCGATGGCCCGGATCCGGTTCTCGCCAACCCACACGCAGTACTTGTGCCAGTCAATCCGGTCCTGGAAGGGTAGGGCGGCATCGGTGTCAATGAAAATGGGAATCCGGCCCAGGGCCAGGGTTTCGTAGAGCCGGTACGAAAAGTTGCCGTTGCCCCGCCCGCATACTACGTAATCCGAATTGACGATGTTGTCGAAATACTCGCGGCGAAAGGTCTCCAGGTAATTCTTGTCGGCCTGCTTGGAGAAAAGGCCCTTTTCGCTGTGGAAGGCCGAGTGCGACCGCAGGATGAAGTTCGGTTCCACCCGGTCGGAATGCAGCAGCTTTTTGAGGGCCAGCACGCGCGGGGCGTGGAAACTGTCAATGCCCAGCACGCCCACCAGTTTCATCTGGTACAACAGCAGGCGGATTTCCTCCTGCAACCGGTACTTGCCCCAGGGCACGTTCAGCGGGGTGGCAAACCCGCAGAACCCGACCACCGCTTTCTCCCGCTTCGGCCGCAACGCGAGGTGGTTCCCGTAGTCCGACAAGGGGTCTTTGATGAAGGTAGGCATGCTTTGCACGTTCCCCGGCTGCGTGGACCGGAAGATGGAACTGGCAAAGATGACCGGGTTCTTGAACGGAATCTGGTCGAGCAAACGGTTTATTTCGGGGTCGTAGGGGTAGAAGAGCAGCACCGGCTTGCCCGACTGCCGCTCGAACTCCACGTAGGCTTCGAGCCGCTCCTTCACGAACGGGTTGTTGAATACGGCCTGGTAGTTGTACGGGAACGCGATGTAGTCGCACTCCGCCAGTTCCGCCAGGGCCAGGTACTGCTTGCCTTCCTCGGTGTAATTGTCAAAGACGTGTTCCTTGATGGAGCCTTCCGCAAAGCCTGACCAGTCGGGCAGGCCCACCAGGGGGTGCAAAAAGGCCGCTTTCAGGGGCTTTTCGGAGAAATCTGCCGCATCAACAAACACCTTTACTTTATCGGCTGTTTGCGCCTGCATTAGGTTGTGCTGGTTAGTGGTGAGGGGTAGCCTGGCGGTTAGCCCAGGCTATAATTTTTGACTTCTACCTGTTCCCATTTGGCGTTCCACACCACGGGGCCCTGGCCCTGGAAGTCGCTGTGGCCGAAGCCGAAGATGTCGGACGGCAGGATGTCGAACCGGACGGAATCTACCAGGGATTTGGCTTTTTCGTTGTTGCAGAACATGGCCGGGTAGAAGGCGTAACGGCCGGGGCTCAGGTGAATGCCTTCGTTGACGACGCGGATTTCCATCACCTCGTCGTTCACCATCGAGAACTTGGTGCCGTAGTAATCCGAGAAGGTGGTGCCCAGGGCGTTGCCGCCAACGTCTTTGACGTAGCCACCCAGGCTCATCTTGCCCCGCATCCGGTCGGAGATGCGCACGTAGAAGCGGAAGCCGATCTTCTGGTCGGCGAAGATTTCCCGGTTGAAGGAGATGGCTTCCTTGCCGTACGGGCCCGAGTTGTCCACCGTAAACACGTCGCAGCCCAGGATGCCGTACGCCTGGCTCTTGAAGATGTCAATCTTTTTCTCCAGGCCCTCGATGGGCTTGAGGTATTCGCCGGCCACCGCGTTGATGTCGCCGGCAATCTGCACGTGGCCGCCCTTGAGCAGGATGCCCTGGTTGCACAGGCGGCGGATGGTGCCCATGTTGTGGCTCACAAAGAGCACGGTGCGGCCTTCGTTCTTGCTCACGTCTTCCATCTTGCCGAGGCACTTGTTCTGGAAGTTCATGTCGCCCACGGCCAGCACTTCGTCCACGATCAGGATTTCGGGTTCCAGGTGCGCGGCCACGGCAAAGGCCAGTCGCACGAACATGCCCGAGGAGTAGCGCTTTACGGGGGTGTCGAGGAACTTCTCCACTTCCGAGAAGGCCACGATCTCGTCGAACTTGCGCTGGATTTCGGTCCGCCGCATCCCCAGGATGGTACCGTTGAGGAAGATGTTCTCGCGGCCCGTGAGTTCGGGGTGGAAGCCCGTGCCCACTTCGAGCAGCGAGGCGATCCGGCCCTTGATGCGGATGGTGCCCTTGGTGGGTTCGGTGATGCGGCTCAGGATCTTGAGGGTAGTGGATTTGCCGGCGCCGTTGTGGCCGATGATGCCCACCCGGTCGCCCTGCTGCACCTCGAAGCTTACGTCTTTCAATGCCCAGAACTCTTCCGTCTTCTCCATGCTGAACTGCCCGGGCTGGAAAATGCGCCGGAAGCGTTGCGTGGCGGCCCCGCGGAAGGTGTACTCGTGCTGTTTATTGTGGGTAATGGTATACTTCTTACCTAGATTTTCAACTTTAATGGCAGTATGCATAGTATACGGTCTAATGAGTGTGTAGGCGTTTTTTTATGCCTGTCCCCGGGCAGTAGAAGAGGATGCGTAGGGCTGTTAGATCGAGTCGGCGAAGCCTTTTTCGGTGCTCCGGAAGTACCGGATGCCCGCCCACAGCATAATGAAGGTCACTCCTATCGAAATGAGCAGGCCGGGCAGGAAGAGAATTTCGTCTTTGCCGAAGATGGCCCAGCGGAAGCCGTCAATCACGCCCACCAGCGGGTTGAGCGAATAGAGCAAACGGCCCTCGATGCCGAAGTTCTGCTGTACCACCAGGCTGCTGTAGGCCACCGGCGAAAGGAACATGCCGAACTGGATGATGAAGGGCATCACGAACCGGAAGTCGCGGTATTTCACGTTCACGGCCGTCAGCATCAGGCCGAAGCCGAAGGCGGCCAGGAACGCCAGCATCAGGAAGCCGGGCAGGAAGATCATTTTCCAGCTGGGCATCAATTGGTAGTAGGCGAACATACACAGCAGCAGGCCGAAGGAGATCAGGAAATCCACCAGGCTCACGATTACCGTGCTGGCCGGGATGATGATGCGCGGGAAGTAGATCTTGGTGATCAGGTTGGCATTCTGCACGATGCTGTTGCTCGACTCGGCCAGGGCGTTGGAGAAGAACTGCCAGGGCAGCATGGCCGCAAACACGAACACCAGGTAGTACTTGATGTCCACTTCGGAATTCATCTTGGCAATGCGGCCGAAGAGCACCGCGAAGATGATCGTGCTCAGCAGCGGCCGGATCACGCTCCAGGCCACGCCCAGCACGGTTTGCTTGTAGCGGACCTTGAGGTCGCGCCAGGTGAGTATGTAGAATAGTTCGCGGAACCGCCAGATGTCCTGCCAGTAGTTCTTCTCGATGGCTCCCGGTTTAATGACTAAATCGAACTCGTTTGAATTGCTCATTGCTTGCGTGAATGGTATGATGGGGTTAAGGTTGGTGCTTTTACCGGGGTTACGCGGTCAGGCGCTTCCACCACGACGGCTTGGCGGCAGCCTGGTAGTATTCGGCGTTGTAGTAACTGCGGCGGTAGCCGGCATCGAGCTTCTTCATGTCCACGTAGTTGAACAGCAGTGCCATCTTGATGTGCGGGTTGTTCTGGTGCAATTCGTTGAGGTTTTCGAGCAGCGGCCGGGTGGTGTGGTTCTGGCGCACCACGCAGATGGACAGGTCGGCGTACTTGAGCAGCACCACGCTGTCGGAGAAAGCCCCGATGGGCGGCGTGTCAATGATGATGTAGTCGAAGCTGGCCTTTACCGTATCAATCAGGTGCTGCATCCGCGGCGCGATCAGCAGTTCCGACGGGTTGGGCGGCACTTCGCCCGACTTGATGTAGAACAGGTTGTCGCCCTTGGTGCGCAGGATGATCTCGTCAATGGTGGCCTTGCCCGACAGGTAGTGGCTCAGGCCGGTAAACCCTTCGGCTTCCAGGTCGTCGTTGCGGTCGGGCTTGCGCATGTCGGCGTTGATGAGCAGGGTCTTCTTGCCCGACAGCGAAAGCACGAAGGACAGGTACTTGGAACAGTACGTTTTGCCCTCGCGGCTGATGGACGACACGAACAGGAGCACTTTGGCGCTGTCGCTGGCCGCGTTCTCGTCGGCGTCAATGAAGTAGCCCAGGTTGGTGCGCACCGACCGGAACGATTCGGCCGTGAGGGAAGCCTTGTAGGAGTACGAAATGGCTTTCTCGCGGGCGCCGTCGTAGCCGATGATGCCCAGCAGGGGCAGCGACGAGTTGTTTTGCAGGTCGCGCTTGGTCACCAGCTTGTTGTTGAAACTGTCTTTGAGCACGATGACGGCGATGGGGAGCAGCAGGCCCACGAGCAGGGCGGTGATGTAGTTCTTCATCGGGTCCATCATGGAGGCGCTGGTCCGGGCCATGTCCACCGGCTTGTAGTTGGAAGTGACCGTGGTGCGGGCAATGCCGATCTCGGCCTTTTTCTTCATCAGGAAGTCAACCATGCTCTGGTTGGTTTGGAAGCTCTGCTCAATGTCGCGGAGTATTCCTTCCTCGACGGGCACGACCCGGCGCAATAACTCTCTGTTGCTGGCAATCTGGCCGTTGACCCGGCTCAACTGCATGGTGGTCACGTCGCGGAGCGCCACAATGTTGCTGCGCACGGCCGCTTCCAGTTCGCGGATGCGGACCTCGGTCTCCACGCGAAGTGGGTTTTTGGCGGGCAGGTCCGCAATTGTTTCCTGCAGCTTCCGCAATTCGATCAGGTTGGCGCTCAGTTGCGGGCTTTCCAGGCCCAGGCCGGATGGAATGGCGATTTCGCTCACATCGGCGTTCCGGCGAAGCTGACCGAGCAGGTAATTGGCAAAGGTGGCGGACTCCTGCAGGGTTATCTGCTTGGCCTCAAGCTCCCGGATCTGGTCCCGGATATCGGCGTATTTGCTGTTGATGTTGTTCGTACCGGTGCTGCCCCGGGCTCTTTCAATCTGGCCTTTGTTGGTGTTGAGCGTATCCATGTTACTGGCCAGCAGGTTGTCAATGAAGCGGCTGGTGAGGGCAGTGGCCTGGTTTTTTTCCTCCAGGTCCTGCGCCACGAATTTCTCCATCAGCTTGTTGAGGAAGGCCCTTTCCTTGCTCGGGCTGCGGCCCACCGTCGAGAGAATGATGATGGAGGCTTCTTTGGCTTCCGTTTCTACGATCAGCTTGTCCTTGTACTCGCCTGCCAGGCCGTCCAGGCTGTTGAGGTGGAAGGCAATCTCCTTGTTGTCCGTCTTGGGGAATTCGTTGAGTTGAATGGTGAATCTGAAGCCCAAGACTTCATAAGCCTGGCCGAAGTTGAACTGCTTGCCTTCGAAGTGGGGCTTGAACCAGTCGCCTTTGGGCTCCAGCGTATACTTCTTCGGGGTCAGGATCGTGCAGGTGATGCTCTCG
This sequence comes from uncultured Cytophagales bacterium, assembly GCA_902805615.1. Lineage (GTDB taxonomy): Bacteria > Bacteroidota > Bacteroidia > Cytophagales > 172606-1 > CADCTQ01. The sequence continues at coordinate 3,163 of CADCTQ010000351.1, read as the reverse complement.
TAGTACGGCATGAACTTCGAGGAAGTGTCGGGCAGCACCTCAATGGGGCTTTTCTGGTAGAGTTCCACCATAATGGTGTCGGTCTGCCTGAAGTAAGACACGCCGAAGTCGAGTTCCTTGATGGCCTGTTCGACCAGCGACCGCGACTTAAGGAAATATTTCTCGTTGTAGAGGTTCTTGGAGGGGCCCTCGTCGTCCTGGTCGAGCAGCACTTCCTGCGCGGAGAAGGGGTCTTTGTTCTTGACGAACACCGAAGCCGAAACCTTGTACAGAGGCACCGTGTACCGGTTTACCATGTACGCGGCGGCAAGGCAGAGGGCGATGGACAACGCGAGCCAGTACCACTTCCGCAGTATCTTACCGGCCAGTTTGCCCAGGCTGAAATTATTTTGAGCGTTGTTGAAATCCACTGGTAATTGCGTTTTTTTATGTATTGATCTCTATATTTTTCTTTTAACCTTTTTAATCCCTCAACCGTTCGTTCAGCAGCAGGAAGGTGGTGACCACCGCGGCGGCTCCCGTAATGATGGAGAAGAAGGAGTTGGTGCTGCTGAAGTATTGCCGCACGTTCCGGGCCTTCAACGGCGCCACCACGATCACGTCCTGGGGGCGCAGAAAGTAGTTGTCCGAGCTGATGATGTTGTCTTCCAGGACGTTTACGTAAAAAACTTTGGCGACTCCGTTTTCGTGCCGGATTATTTTTACGCGGGAGTAGTCGGCAATCTCGGTCAAGCCGTTGGCCGCCGCAATGGCCTGCATGATGGTCATCTGGGGCTGGCCGGTGATGAAGGTGCCTTCGCGGGCCACCTCGCCGAGCAGGGTGTAGGTAAAGTTTACCAGCTTTACTTCCACCACGGGGTCCTTGAGGTAATCCACCATGATCTTTTTGAGGCTGGCCTGGGCCTCGGTAATGGACAGGCCGCCGAGCTTCACGGGGCCCACGGCCATCAGTTCAATGGAACCGTCCGGGGCAATGGTGTAACCCGGGAACGAAGGGGGCAGGCCCGCCACGTTGTTCATCATCATGAAGCCCCCGCCGTTGCCCGAAATGCTCTGCTTGTTGAACACATTGAACTGTTCCTGCGTAAGGCTGGAGATCTGCACGGAGACGATGTCACCGGGCTGGAGCCGGTGCTGGTAGGTCTGTAGTTTCATGGATTTTACGGCCTCGTCACTGGCAGCCACCTGGTCGCTCTGGCGGTCTTGCAGGTACACAATCTTTCGGTTGGGCACGCAGGCGTAAGAGGCCAGCACCACGGAGGCAATGAGTAGGTAAACCCGTATTCTATCTAACATGCGTATGGTACTTTTTAGGATGATTATGTAATATTTCTGGTGGAATGGAGGCTTTGCGGGGTGCTCCGGCAGGGAGGCGAAACGATCACATACGAGTGAATAATGGTGAAAAGTGGGTTAAGGGTCCGACAAAACGTAGTAAAAAGCACTGTTAATACTACCTGCCCCGGATAGGTAAACCGCTAACTCCTCAAATCAACCGCAAATAGGACTTTTTTCTGGTACGGAATCACGCCGCGATGCCCGTACGAAAGAGTAAAGATGGGGAAAAATATTATGTAATAAAACACTGGTAAATGAATTAAGGGATTGCCCCCGCAGGCCAATCCCTTAGTACGTATTTTCACGGATCAGAGTTATATTAAAAAATAGCGTACTTTTTGTACACTTTTAATACGGCCCTTGCGCGGCCGCGTCCCTTTACCGCCCGCCGGGAGGGGGACGAAAAGGGACGCTGGCACGGCCCCGCCGTCAGGCCGGCACGAAGCGCAACTCGACCGGAACGGGAATGGTGCTGTTGTTCCTGGTGATCAGCACGAGCTGCGCCGCCTCCAGCTGCCTGAGCGTAAAATCGTAAATCTGCCCTCCCGCCAGGGTTACCTTCAGCAGGTCCTGGGTGGCGCCGGTGAACTCCCAGGTGCCGCTGGTGACCGCACCCGAGGCCTGGGTGGCCGTCAGCGTACCGTCGGCGTTGAACTTGACGGTCGCCCCGTTGAGCGGACCCAGCAGCGCGAGCTGCGACGGGTCGGTGATGGGATTGGTGCCGACCAGCACCTGGTCGAGCCGCCACGCGCGGCTGGTGAGCAGCGTCCGGCGGTCAGGGGCCGGTTCTTCTTTGTCTTTTTTGCAGCCGCACAGCACGGCCAGCAGGAGCAGGCACAGGGAAAGGTGGGTTTTCATACGGATTCAGGGATTTGTTTCGAGGTGGGCATTGCGGATGGTTAACACGACGGGCACGCTTTCGTACTCGTAAGGCTGGTTCGAACAGATGATCACGGTGCGTCCCGGCCCGTAGGTCTGCAACATCCGGGCGTACCAGGCCGTTCCGGCCGCGTCCAGGTTGGAGGTGGGCTCGTCGAGCAGCAGCAGGGGCACGTCCGAAAGAAATGCCAGCCCTAGCTTCACCCGGGTCTTCATGCCCGACGAGAAATGCCGCACGGGCTTGTGGCGGGCGGCGTGCAGGGCGGTGATTTCGAGGAAACCGGCGTCGGAAAGGCCCCCGACCAGGGGCTTGAACTGCCGGTGGAACCGCAGCAGTTCGGTAAGGGTGAACTCTTCGATGAGTTCCAGGTAGGGGGCGGCCACGGCCAGGCGCCGGAACGCCCCTTCGGCGGGCAACGGCCGCCCGGCTTCGGCGTACCCCACGGTGCCCTCCGTCACGGGCAGCAGGCCCGCAATGAGCTGGAGCAGCGTGGATTTGCCGCTGCCGTTGGGACCGGTGATGGCGTACGCCCCGCCCGGCGCAAACGTAAAGGAAGCCCCCCGCACGATCCAGTCGCGGTTGAACTTCTTTCCCACTTTTTCCAGGCTGATCTGCATAGGAACGGGTAGCGGTGGGCCGGACCGGAAAAGGAAGACCCGGGAGGGGAGACCGGGGACGGGATAGGGCGTCCCGGCCTGAGACGCTCCCCGAAACTCCCGTCTGCTACTTCATTGGAATGGGATCCGCTTCCTTATTCGAGGGAGCCCCGCATGATGCCCCGCTCCGAGCTGCGGATGAAGTGCAGTACTTCGTCGCGTTCCTTGGTGGCGGGCATTTCGGTGACGATCAGGTCGAGGGCGTCGGCGTTGTTGAGTCCCTTCATGTACACGTGGCGGTAGATTTCCTGGATTTCGTTGATCTTGTCGCTCGAAAACCCCCGCCGGC
>CADCTQ010000350.1 GCA_902805615.1 uncultured Cytophagales bacterium | reverse complement strand
AGCACCGAAGCCCAAAACGCCGTGCAGCAGTTCCGCAAGATGGACCTGCAACTGGCGCTGGGCCTGGGGCTCGACATTGACCTGGGGCGCAACCTGTACCTTTCCACGCAGATCCGGGGCAACTACGGTTTCGTGGACGTGCGCAACGAAGACGTGATCAACGCCATCAAGAACAGCACCGGCAAGCAGTTCTCCAGCGACCTGTTCGGCCGGCGGGCCAACGTGCTGGTGGGCGCCCAGATCGGCCTGCACTGGATGTTCGGCGGCAACCGCTCTTCGCTGGGAAGCTCCGGGGGCGTGCCCGAACGGTAGCCGTTCGTTTTTCCGGGTAACCACAAGCGGGGTGCTTCCAACGGGGCCGCCGTCCTTTCGGGTTTTCGAAACCCGAAAGGACGGCGGCCCCGAAATGTTTCTTCCACTCCTTCCTACGCTTGGGGGCCGCTTTCGTCCGTCCCGTCGGTTCCGGGTCGCCGCCCGCGGGGTGAGGCCGTATTTTCGGGACACCAACGAACGGCAACGCATGGAGACCCTCTACCAAACTTTACGCATGCTGCACATCGGTGCGGGCATGACGGCTTTTTTCGTGGCCCCGGTGGCCCTGCTGGCCCGCAAGGGCGGCAAGGCGCACGCCGCCTGGGGCAACGTATTCTTCCGGGCAATGGTCGCGGTAGCGGCTTCGGCCGTGCCCCTGACCTTTATCAATCCCAATGTTTTCCTGTTCCTGGTGGCCGTATTCAGCTTCCACCTTTCGTGGTCGGGCTACCGGGCCGTCGTGCGCCGGCGGACCGCCGACCCGGCGCGGGCCGCCAAAGTGGACCGGCTGGTTGCCGCCGCCATGATGCTGTTTTACCTGGCGCTGGCCGGATGGGGCGTCCACCTGTTCACGCTGCGTCCGCACCACCCGTTCGGGTACGTCTCGCTGGCCTTTGCGGGCATCGGGCTCCGCTTTTCGGGGCTTGAAGTGTACCGCTACTTCAAACCTTCCGGCGACCGGATGGTGTGGTGGTACGACCACATGCAGGGCATGGCCGGTTCCTACATTGCCGCCGTCTCGGCGTTCTCGGCCGTCAACTTCGTATTCCTGCCCGACGTGCTCCGGTGGCTGTGGCCTACCCTCATCGGGGCGCCGCTGCTGGCGTACTGGAAACGGCATTACCAACGAAAGTTCCGCGGACCGGTGGCGCGGCCGGCGTAACGACCGGGATCGTACGCAGCACCACCGTCAGCCATTTTTCCTACCTTTAATACCATGATGAACACGATGAAATGGAGGACAGACCCTGATGGAGCGGATGAGTTGGGGAAATCCATTTGATGAGTCAAAAACGTACCGCCCCTATGCTCAAGCGCATCCCCATCTACATTCTGCTGGGTTTCCTGGTGGTGTACTTCTTTAACCTGACCGACCAGACCGGCGCTTCGGCGTACTGGATCAACGTGGGCTACTCCACGCTGTACACGTTTTTCATGTGGGAAGGCAACCAGGCCGTGGTGAACCGGCTCCGGCGCAAATACCCGAACTACGGCCAGACCTCGCAACGGCTGATGGCGGAAATGGCCTGGTGCGTCATCTACACGGTACTGGCCGTACTGCTCCTGAGCGCCGTGCTCATCCTCATCCATGGGGAACGGCCATTTACGCTTCATGTCCTGCTTTCCGACTTCAACGTTGCCCTCAAGCCCAGCCTGGTCGGCACCCTGGTGGTGGTCTCGATCAACGAAGCGGCGTATTTTCTCAAACAGTGGCGCAAAACCATCCTGGAAGCCGAACAACTGAAGCGGGAAAACATCGCCTCGCAGTTCGAAACGCTCAAGAGCCAGGTCAACCCGCACTTCCTGTTCAACAGCCTCAACACGCTCATCACCATCATTCCCGAAGACCCGGAACTGGCCGTAACGTTCGTGCAGAAGCTCTCCAACGTGTACCGGTACGTGTTGCAGAACAAGGACCGGGAACTGGTGACGCTGGCCGAGGAGATGAAAGTTGCCGAGGCGTACCTGTTCCTGCTCAAAACGCGGTTCGGGGAGAACCTGCGGGTGAACACCGACATTCCCCAGGACCAGTTGGGCAAGTTCATCGCGCCGCTCACCCTCCAGATGCTCCTGGAGAATGCCATCAAGCACAACGTCGTGTCAGTCGAAAAGCCCCTGCACATCCACCTGTACGTGGAAAAAGACGACGTGCTGGTGGTCAAAAACAACTTGCAGCGCAAATCCAGCGTACCCGACTCCACCCAGACGGGCCTGACCAACATTACCCAGCGGTACCGGCTCCTGTGCCGCCGGGCCGTGGAAGTGATCGTCACGGCGTCCAACTTCATGGTGGTGCTGCCCCTGCTCACGGTGGAACGGAGCGAACAATCGTACAGGGATGGGTTATGATCTGTTATGATCTTTTTTCTGATTCCGCTTCCCCTAAAAATCAGTCCCAATCATAATCATCTTAATAAATCAGTGTACCATTCAATCAGTGTACCACCCATGAAAGTACTGATCATTGAAGACGAGGCTCCGGCGGCCCGGCGGCTGGCCGGCCTGATCCGCGACGCCCGGCCGGGGGCGGAAATCCTCGACGTGATTGATTCGGTGGAGTCGGCCATCCGGTGGCTCGGGGCGCACCGCCCGCCCGACCTGATCTTCATGGACATCCAACTGGCCGACGGGCTCAGCTTCGACATTTTCGCCCGCACGGAAGTGAACGCGCCGGTGATCTTCACGACGGCCTACGACGAATACGCCCTCAAAGCCTTTAAGGTCAACAGCGTGGACTACCTGCTCAAGCCGGTGGACCCCGAAGAGCTGGCCCACAGCCTGCGGAAGTTGCAAACGCTGCGCGACCAACTCGCCCCGCCGCTCGACGCCGCGGTGCTCCGGTCGCTGGTGCAGTCGCTCCAGCCCGGGCAGGCGCCCTTCAAGAGCCGCTTCCTCGTCCGCTTCGCCGACAAGCTCGTGTTCATCCAGGCCGACGACATTGCCTACTTCCTGGCCGAAGACAAGTACGTGTTCGTGATCACCCGCGACAACAAGAAGTATCCCCTCGACCACACCCTCGACGAACTTGACGGCCTGCTCGACCCGTCAGTGTTTTTCCGCCTCAACCGGAAATTTATTTCCCACCTGAAATCCATCCAGTCCATCCATACGTACTTCAACGGGAAACTCAAATTGCACCTGGTGCCCGCCGAACCCGAAGAGGTGACCGTAAGCCGCGAACGGGCCGCTGCCTTTAAGAAGTGGCTGGGCGCATAGTGTTTAAGGTTTGTCGAAAATAATTAAACAAACCTTACGCCGGTCGTTTTAACCTCCTCCCTGCCCAAACAATTTTCCCCGCACCCGTGAGCCGCACCGCAAAAAGCCTTTTCCGGCGCGTGGCGGGCATATCCGGTTTCGGCAGTCCCACTTTCCGGGGTTCATCCAGGCGCACATGAGCATCCTTTTTCGCGATCCGGCCCCAGTCTTACACCCATCGCCCGCAATTTTGTTTAAGTTTGTTGAAAAAAAGTTAAACAAGAGCTTGACCGTTTGTTTAACTTTTACGTACATTTGGTCAAACAAAACTCAAAAGCCCTATGACTGCCCTAGAGTTCTCTTATTCTATCAATAAGGTATCCAAGTCGCTCAAGCCTTTCGCCATGCGACTCACGAAGGATAGTGAAGACGCCAACGACCTGTTGCAGGAAACGCTGCTGAAAGCGTTCATCAACCGCGAGAAATTCGCCGACGGCACCAACCTGAAGGCCTGGTTGTACACCATCATGAAGAACACCTTTATCACCAACTACCAGCGGATGGTGCGGAGGAATACCTTCATTGATTCAACCAGCAACCTGCATTACCTCAACGCCCCCTCGGTGATGACGTCGAGCCTGGCCTACTCCACCTTTACCATGGAGGACATTGACGACGCCATGGAACAACTGGATGAAGTGTACCGTACGCCGTTCATCATGTATTTCCGGGGATTCAAATACCACGAGATTGCCAACCGGCTGGAGATTCCCATCGGTACGGTCAAGAACCGGATTCACATTGCCCGCAAGGAGTTAAAGGAAAAACTGCAAAACTATGCGTACGCCAGCTAACGCCGCTGCGCGCCGGTTCTTCTGATCGTTCACCGCTTTACTACCCAAACCCTATGCGTTTGGGTAGTTTTTTTGTTGCGTACGCCGTCCCGTTTGCCCGGGATTTAGGTAACTTCAACGGCCCGCTTTGCGGAGCATGCCGACATGGGGCCTCCGGGCCCGCCAAACCATTTTCAGCATTTTTGTGCCTACAGGTAAAAAAGTAATCGTCATCGGGTCGGGCTTTGCGGGGCTATCCGCCGCAACCAACCTGGCCAGCGCCGGCTTCCGGGTAACGCTGCTCGAAAAAAATGCTTCTCCCGGCGGCCGGGCCCGGCAGTTTGCCGAAGGCGGCTTCGTGTTCGACATGGGGCCGAGCTGGTACTGGATGCCCGACGTGTTCGAGTCGTACTTCGGCCGGTTCGGCAAGCACCCCTCCGAGTACTACGACCTGGTGCGGCTCGATCCCTCCTACACGGTGGTGTTCGGCCCGAACGACTTCATGGACATTCCGGCCCGCATGGAACAACTGCGCGACCTGTTCGAATCATTAGAGCCGGGCAGCGCCGCCCGCCTCGATGCCTTTCTGGCGCAGGCCGCCTACAAGTACCGGGTAGGCATCCACGAATTCGTGTACAAGCCCAGCCGCTCGGTCACCGAGTTCATTGACCCGCGCATCCTGGTCAGCGCCGTGCGGATGGACATTTTCCAGTCGTTCCACGCCCACGTGCGGCGCTTTTTCCGCAACCCCAAGATTCTGCAACTGGTGGAGTTCCCGGTGCTTTTCCTGGGCGCCGTGCCGCAGAACACCCCGGCCCTCTACAGCCTGATGAACTACGCCGACATGCAGGGCGGCACCTGGTACCCGATGGGCGGGATGCACAGGATCGTGGAAGGCATGGTGAAGCTGGCCGTCGAAAAGGGCGTCACGTTCGAATACAACCAGGAAGTGACTGGCATTGACGTTGTCGGCGGCCGGGCCAGCAGCGTACGCACCGCCGACCGCACCTACGAAGCCGACATTGTGGTGGCCGGGGCCGACTACCAGCACGTGGAGAGCCAGTTGCTGGGCGCCGGTTCGCGGAGCTACTCGGATGATTACTGGAACAAGCGGGTGATGGCCCCGTCGTCGCTGCTGTTCTACCTGGGCGTAAACAAGAAATTGCAGAAGCTGCGGCACCACAACCTCTTTTTCGACGCCGACTTCGGGCTGCACGCCAAGGAGATTTACCAGACGCCCCGCTGGCCCACCGAGCCGCTGTTCTACGTGTCGGCGCCGTCACAGACCGACCCCGGCGTGGCCCCGGCCGGTTGCGAAAACCTGTTCGTGCTCATCCCCCTGGCTCCCGACCTGGAAGACACCGAGGCGACCCGCGAAAAGTACTACCACCTGGTGATGGACCGGCTCGAAAAGCTCACCGGGCAGACCATCCGTGACGCCGTGGTGTACAAGCGCAGCTACGCCCACCGCGACTTCAAGTCGGACTACCACGCCTTCAAGGGCAACGCGTACGGGCTGGCCAATACGCTGATGCAGACGGCCATTCTCAAACCGTCGCTCAAGAGCAAAAAGGTGAACAACCTGTATTACACGGGCCAGTTGACCGTGCCCGGTCCCGGCGTGCCGCCCTCCCTGATTTCGGGGCAGGTGGTCGCCAAAGAAATAATCCGGGAACTGGGCTAACCAAAGCGGCTACTGGGCGAAATTGCGCAACAATATGCGGATAGGGCGGTTACTTTTCAGTACCTTGTACGCCGTGCGGGCGGCGCAACCGGTTACCAGCCAATGATTGATTTGTTTCCAGTTGTCCAGTATCCATCAACCACTTAAAAGCGGCCTTATCACTATCTGATTATGGAGTTATTTGACGAAACGACGCTCAAATGCAGCCGGCTCATTACCCAGCACTACAGCACCTCGTTTACGCTGGGCATCAAAACCCTGGAAGCCAAGTACCGCCTGCCGATCTACGCCGTGTACGGCTTCGTGCGGTACGCCGACGAGATCGTGGACACCTTCCACGACTACGACAAGGCCGAACTGCTCAGCAGCTTCCGGGCCGACACCTACAAGGCCATCCGGGACCGCATCAGCCTCAACCCCGTGCTCCACTCCTTCCAGCTGATCGTCAACCAGTACGGCATTGACCGGGAACTCATCGAAGCGTTCCTCAAGAGCATGGAAATGGACCTGCACCAGCAGGAGTACAACCAGTACGGGTACGCCGAATACATTTATGGCTCGGCCGAAGTGGTGGGCCTCATGTGCCTGCGCGTGTTCTGCGAGGGCAATACGCAGATGTACGAGTCGCTCAAGGAGCCGGCCCGCCGCCTGGGCGCCGCCTTCCAGAAGGTCAACTTCCTGCGTGACATCCGCAGCGACTACCAGGACCGGGGACGCGTCTATTTCCCGGGCATCAACTTCAACGCCTTTACCGAGACGGCCAAGCGCGACATTGAAGCCGACATCCAGGCCGATTTCGACGCGGCCTACCAGGGCATCATCCGGCTGCCGCAGGGCGCCAAGTGGGGCGTGTACCTGGCGTACGTCTACTACAAGGCGTTGTTCAAGAAAATCAAGAAGATGGCCCCCTCGCGCATCCTCAACGAACGCATCCGGGTGCCCGACAACCAGAAGATGGCCCTGCTCGTACAGACGTACTTCCAGCACAAACTGAACTATTTGTAGCGTTTCGGGGTATTGCTTTTATAAATCCCGTTTCCGATATTTGCAACTTATGAAGGCAATCCGTTCCCGCATATTCGCATTCCTGATGATTGGGGTGGTTCTCACCCTGAGCACGGGCATGGGTCTGGTGGAACACACCTGCCTGATGAGCGGCAAAAAGACCTCTTCCACGGAGCACCGCAAGGGTTGCTGCGCCAAAAAGGTTGCCAAAGCTGCTGCCCAAACGGAAGACGGGACCACGGTAAAGGCCGGCAACTGCTGCGAAGTAGAAACCCAGTACATCCACGTGGATTTCGTTTCCTTCGGGGAGAAACTCGCCAAGGTGTTTGCGGGTCTGTACGCGATGATCGCCGAGCGGCTGGTGGACGTGTTCAACGCCCTGGTGGACAAAAGCGACACGGCCTGTTCCTACACCAACTCTTCGCCGCCGCTGGCGGGCCGCACCCTGCTCGCCAAACACTGCATTCTCAACGTTTAGCCAATCATTACACGCCACACCGGCTGGGTCCCTGCGCCCAACCCGGTGGTTTTTTATTGCCTCGCCCCGGGGCTTTTCCAACGTGTAATCCATTCGCTATCCGCTTCCATGAAACTTAGATCCTTTGCTTTTGCGGCGTGTACGCTGCTGGCAATTACCACCATACCCACGTACGCCCAAACCATAACCGGCACTGTCCGCGACGGGAGCAGCGCCGGGCAAACCGCGCCGCTGCCGGGAGCCAGCATTTACTGGCTGGGCACTACCCAGGGCACCACTTCCGACGGCGAGGGAAAATTCTCCCTGGCCCAACCCGGCGGTGAGCACCGGCCCCTCATCGTGAGCTTCGTCGGCTACCGGTCCGACACCCTGCACCTGCACGGCCAAACGGTCGTGGACGTGACCCTGCGATCCAACACGACCCTCCAGGAAGTGGTCGTGGAGTCGCGTTCCTTCGGCAGCCGCATCTCGGCCGTGGACCCGATGAAAACCGAGAAGATCACTACCAAAGAACTGCAAAAGGCCGCCTGCTGCAACCTTTCGGAAAGCTTCGAAACCAACGCCTCCGTGGACGTTTCGTTCAGCGACGCCGTGACCGGCGCCAAGCAAATCCAGATGCTCGGCCTGGACGGCACCTACGTGCAGATCAACTCCGAAAACCTGCCTTCCATCCGCGGGCTTTCCACCGTGTACGGCCTCAACTACACGCCGGGCACCTGGGTATCGTCCATTGACGTGGGCAAGGGCGCCGGCTCGGTCGTGAACGGCTACGAATCCATCACCGGGCAGATCAACGTGGAGTTGCAAAAACCCGAAGACAGTGAAAGACTGTTCCTCAACGCGTACGTCAACGACATGGGCCGGGGCGAAATCAACCTCAATTCCGCCCACAAGCTGAGCAAAAAGTGGAGCACCGGCGCTTTGCTGCACGCCAGCCGCCTGGGCGACGAACTGGGCCGCATGGACCGCAACAACGACGGCTTCCTCGACACGCCCATGTTTAAGCAGTTCAACGGCATCAACCGATGGAAATACGACGGCGACCGGCTCAAGGCGCAGTTCGGGGTGAAAGCCCTGTACGAGAACCGCCAGGGCGGGCAAATGGCGTATTACGACAAGACGATGCAGCACACCGAGACCGTGCTGGAGTACGACCCCGAGATGGGCCACGAAATGCCCGTGGAAAAAATTATGCCCGCGTACGGCACGGGCAGCACCGTGCGCCGGGTGGAAGCCTTTGCCAAAACCGGCATCATTTACCCGCAGACGCCCTACAAGGGCCTGGGACTGGTGACCTCCGCCGTGAACCACGAGCAGGACGCCTTTTTCGGCAACAACCCGTACCGGGGCCGGCAGCGCTCCCTGTACGCCAACCTGATCTACCAGACGATCATCGGCACCACCGACCACGCCGTGAAAATGGGGGCCAGCTACCTGCTCGACGATTACCGGGAGGCGTACCGCGACTCGTCGTTTGCGCGGACCGAGTCGGTGCCGGGCGTATTCGGCGAGTACACCTACACCGTGCCCGAGAAATTCACGGCGGTGGCCGGCCTGCGGACCGACCTGCACAACCTGTACGGCCCCATCGTGACGCCGCGGCTGCACCTGAAGTACAACCTCACCCCGACCACGGCCCTGCGGGCTTCGGCGGGCAGCGGCTTCCGGGTGCCCAACCCCATTGCCGAAAATACGGCCGTGCTGGTGAGTTCGCGGGAACTGGTGGTGCGCGAAACCCTACGGCCCGAAAAAGCCTGGAACTACGGCGCCAGCCTCACGCACGACTTTACGGCCCTCGGCCGCAACGCGGCGGTGAGCTTCGACTTCTACCGCACCGACTTCACCAACCAGCTCGTGGTGGACCTGGACAGCGACCCGGGCCTGATTTCCATTTACAACCTGCAAGGCCGGTCGTTTGCCAACAGTGCCCAGGTGGAGGTGCAGTTCCAGCCCGTGCCGCGCATGGACGTAAAGGCCGCCTACAAGTTCTACGACGTGAAGACCACCATCGGCGACCAGCTGGTGCGGCGGCCGTTCGTGAGCCGCGACCGGGTGCTGTTCAACGTGGGCTACGCCACCAAGTTCGACAAGTGGAAGTTTGACTTCACCACCCAATGGATCGGCGCCAAGCGGATTCCGAGCAAGTTTGCCGATGCGGCCGGCAACCGCGGCTTTACGTTTTCGCCGGACTACGCCCTCATGAACGCGCAGGTGACGCGGTCCTTCCGCAAGTGGGACGTGTACCTGGGCGGCGAGAACCTGGGCGACTTCCGCCAGGCTGACCCCATCGTGGACGCCGGCAACCCCTTTGGCCCGAACTTTGACGCGTCCCTCAACTGGGGACCCATTTACGGCCGAATGATTTACGCCGGAATGCGGTTTAAGATCAAGTAATTGAGAATTGAGAATTGAGAATTGAGAATTGAGAATTGAGAATTTAAACTATACTCCATCATGAAAAAAGCAATTGCAGTAATCGTTTTCTTGTTTGCCGGTGCCGCGTCTACTTTCGCCCAGGACGGCAAAGAGGCCAAGGCGCAGATCAAAACTTCGGCCGTGTGCAAAATGTGCAAAGCCACCATTGAGAAATACCTGGCCTATGAAAAAGGCGTGAAAAGCTCCACCCTCGACGTGCCTTCGAAGGTGGTCACGGTGACGTATAATCCCAGGAAAACGGACCTTGCCAAGATCAAGCAGGCCATCAACAAGAGCGGCTACGACGCCGACGAGTTGCCGGCCGACGCCAAAGCCTACGAAGGGCTGGAAGAGTGCTGCAAGAAAGAAGCCGCTCCCCACGTAGACTAACGCCGAACCCGCCGGACGAAAGGGGCCTTTCGTCCGGCTTTTTTTATCTCCTCTCCCGCCGTCTTGCAGCCCCCTGCCCTCCCTACCCCCGACGCAACGCCGCCCCTGCCGCTGGTCACGGTCATCTGCGTGTGCTACAACCAGGGGCGGTTCGTGCGGGAAGCCCTCCTTTCGGTCCTTCACCAGACCTACCCCCGCATTGAACTGATCATTGTGGACGACGGCAGCACCGACGACAGCGTTGCCCGGATCAAGGCTTTTCTGGCGGAATTTCCCGGTGGCACGTTCATTCCGCTGCCGGCCAACCGCGGCGTGTGCGGGGCCTTCAACGAGGGTTTCCGCCGGTCGAAGGGTGCATTGGTGGTTGACCTGGCCGCCGACGACGTGCTGCTTCCCGGCCGGGTGGCCCGGCAGGTGGAAGTGTTCGGCCGGCTCGACGATTCGTGGGGCGTAATTTTTACCGACGCCGGCCTCATTGACGAGGCATCGCGGCCCATCGGCCCGTTTTACGCGCGGCACCCGGACGGCACCCTCCGCCAGCCCGTTCCCTCCGGCGACGTATACCGGCACGTTCTAAGTGGGTACTTCATCTGCACGCCCACCATGATGAGCCGCCGGGCCGTGTACGAGGCGCTGGGCGGCTACGACGAAAGCCTGAGTTACGAAGATTTCGACTTCTGGGTACGGTCGGCCCGGGCGTACCGGTACTTTTTCCTCGACGAAGTCCTGACCCTCAAGCGCCGCGTCGCCGGGTCCAACGCCACGCAGTTCTACAACCGCCGCCACAACCCGCACCTCGCGTCCACGCTGGAGGTGTGCCGCAAGGCCTACCAGCTTAACCGCTCCCCCGATGAGCACCAGGCCCTGGCCCGTTCGGTGCGGTACCACCTCCGCCAGGCCCTGTTTACCGAAAACTTCGGGCTGGTCCGGGCCTACGGTGCGCTGCTGGGCCAGGTGACCGGCCTGGCCGTTTCCGACCGGCTGGTGCTGGCGCTGGCCCGGTACCGGGTTCCCCTCTTTCCCCTGTACCGGCTGTACCTGCGTCGGCGTTTTGCGACAAATCGCGTAGCGTAGCTTCTGATATTCTGCTGGTTACGGAAGTAAGGTTTGGGGTATTGTTACCCGTGCCGGGCCGTTTACTTTTTTCCCCGGGGCGGTACCTACCCACACATCAATCACCCAAAAGGCAATCCGATGAAAAAGACCTTTTTGAGAATCGCCCTGCTCTCCCTGTCGTGGGGCTTCCTGTTTACCGCCTGTACCAAAGATGACCAGCCCGTGCAGCCCCAGGAGCCGCAAACCGAAGAAATAGCCGTGAGCGACAACACCACCGGCTTGAGCGAATCGGACGAAGTGGTCGCCATTGTGGAAGACGCCCTTGACCGCGGCGGCGCCGGCATGCGGGTGTCGGCCGAACAGGAAACGTACGTGAGTGCCTACGGCGCCACCATTACGGTGCAGAAAAACGGGGACGGCACGGGTAACATTACCATTGATTTCGGCGCGGGCATCACCGGCCGCGACGGCAGAACCCGCAAGGGCAAGATTTTCATTGCCTACACGGGCAGCTACCGCACCCACAACAGCCGGCAGATCGTTACCTTCGGCAATTACTACGTGAACGACCACCAGGTGGAAGGACAAAAAACCCTGCTGACCACGATTGACGCCAGCAACGGCGCGTACCCGGTCTTCGTCTCCCAGATCAAGGTAGAAAGCGGCAAGATCACCTGGAAGGACGGCAAGACCACTGAGTGGAGCGGCGAAAGAACCCGCAAGTACGACTACAAGAATACCCTGACCGACATCAACGACGACGTGGTGACCATCACCGGCACCACGGTGGGCAAGAGCCGCAACGGCATGGGCTTCACGGCTGCCACCACGGCTCCCCTGGTGATCAACGTATCGTGCGCCCTTTCGCAGAAAAGCTGGCTCCCGCTGGCCGGCGTCCTCGAAGTAACGCCCGAAGCCGGCACCAAGCGGACCGTCAGCTACGGCAGCGGCAACTGCGACCAGACCGTCTCGGTTACGGCCAACGGCAGAACCTGGGCCA
>CADCTQ010000349.1:11818-12105 GCA_902805615.1 uncultured Cytophagales bacterium | reverse complement strand
CCCGTGAACGCGGCCCCCTGAAAAGCTAACGGTTCGTACCGTCCCGGCGTACGGTTTCGCACGTAAGTGGCGCTGCCCCGTCTGGCTGGAGCGTCTACGCCTAACGTTGTCACGTAAAAGTTTGGGAAAGCGTATTTGGGAAAGCCGGATCACCGCCTAATGGGTACGGATTCTCCCGTTTCCCCGCCAGACGATGAACCCTGTTATAAGGACGGAGGTTTAAAGCAGCACCCCCAAGAACTACGTCCAGACGGGGCAAGATAAGAAGCACGAGTATTGCAACCCTG
>CADCTQ010000349.1:0-11808 GCA_902805615.1 uncultured Cytophagales bacterium | reverse complement strand
TTTTGCAGGGGATGCTTCCCCGGTTACAGGCCAGATGCTTCCTTCGTCAGCATGACAGGGCTCATCGTCTGGCGGGGAAACGGGAGAGGGCCGCTCTGACGATGCCCTGTTTTAAAAGGAAGGGTTTTAACCGCATCACCCCAGCCCACGATGCCGAGAGATGCCGAGATTAAACGCGTGGATTGGGCAACCTTAGCCCATGGTCTGGTGGTAAGAAGCTTTGTTAGCCCACGGTTTCAACCGTGGGCTAGGGACCAGACACCTTAACTCCCCCCTCCCTACCGCACCGTCATCTGTTCGAGTTGCACCTGGTACTGCTTGGGGGTGATGCCTTCGTACTTTTTGAACTGCCGCACGAAGTAGCTCAGGTGGCTGTAGCCCAGTTCGTAGCAGATGTCCGTGACCGACCGGGTCCGCTCCCGGAGGCGCTGCTTGGCGAGGTTGATGCGTTCGCGGTTGATGAAGTCGTTGGGCGAATAACCCAGTTCGTTGCGGAAGTGGCGGAACAGGGACGGTTTGCTCATGCAGGCCTGGTCGCACACCTTTTCGATGGGAATGTGGCCGTGGAGGTTGCGGCGGATGTACGCCACGGCCCGGGCCAGGCGGTTTTCGGGGTCCTGCACTTCCGGGGCCAGCAGGATTTTCCGGGCGTGGGTTTGCAGCAGGCGGATGATGAGTTCCTGGAGGCCCAGTTCAAAGAGCAGCTTTTTGGCCGGGTTGTTCTCCAGCGTGAGCCACACGAGCCGTTGCAGCGCCTGTCCCACTTCCTGGTTGTCGGAGTAGAACACGTTTTGCGGCGTGAGCTGCCAGTCGCCGTCGGACTTGGGCGTGAGCTCGTCGAGCCGGCCCATGAGTTCCTCCACCGTTTTGGTTTCGATCTCCAGCGTGAGGCAACGGGTGGGGCTTTCCAGCGAAGCGTCCGGGAAGTCAATCACCATCGGGCGGTTGGGGGCGAACACCAGCGTCTGGCCCGGGTAGAATTCGAAGGGCGGCCGGCCCTCCACGTGCATCACTTTTTTACCCGCCAGCATGCTTACGATCACCGGGTTGCGGAAAGTCAGGGGCTGGCTTTCGCAGCGTTCAAACGTCTCGTACAGGCACAACTCCGACCGGTCGAAGGAGTAGGCCGTGCGGTTCTCGATGAGTTTGGTAATGACCCCTCCGGGTATGATAGATACGGGAGCGTTCATAAGGGTTGCAGGGCTACGTGACGGGATTGTACCAGCTTTTGATAGTACAATATAAGTATTTTCCTAAATAATCTTGAAAACCGGCAATTATATTTTACCCCTATTGCGCTGTACCACAGCCCGTTATTTCTCACCAAACCCATCTGGTCATGAACAAAGAGGCTACGCTTTCCCGGACCGGCCATGCCGCCCGGCAGCACCTGACCAAAAAGCGACCTGCCGGCGTAAAGGCGTTCGTAGCCTCCGTCCGGGAGTGATCAGGGCGAAAAGCGCAAAGCCCCTGGTGTCAGTACCAGGGGCTTTGCGCTTTTCGGCAGCGGTTACTTTTTCCACAGCTTCCACCACGTCTTTTTGGGTTCGGCGCTTTCCGGCGCGGAAGCATCGGGTCCCGGCACCGGGGGTTGGGCCGGCACGGGAGGCGGGGGCGGCGTGGGGGGGAGTGCCGCAACCGTTGCCGTTGCAGGAGTTGGGGCGGCCGGTTTTTCTTTTTTGGGGTACACTTTCCGGGGGCGTCTGGGCATGGCGTCGCCGTACTTCTGCGCAATCGCTTTGACCTGCGCCTTGAGTTTCTTCCCTTTCTCCGCATCCACCATCAGCACGAAGTTGGCGTACCCTTCGATGGCCGCCAGCAGGTCCGCGGAGTGGCCCCACTTTTTGCCCTGCGGCCCCTTCAGCTCGATCTGGTGGAGCAACGCCCGGAACCGGCGCAGCGTTGTGCGGTCCACGCCCGGCTTGTCGTTCACCACCACCCCGGTTACTTCCTTGCGGCTGCCCATGCGCATGATGCGGGTTTTGTCGGGGTGCAGGGTCAGGTCTTCGCTTTCGATAATGGCTTTGACGGCATTCTTGAGGATATTGATGTTTTTGGTGCCTTCGCCGGAGGCCGAAAACGTGAGGTCGTCGGCGTAGCGGGTGTAGGAAAAGCCCCGTTTGCGGGCCAGCCCCTGCAAGCGCCGGTCGAGGGTGGCGCACAGGATGTTGGTGATGGCCGGGCTGGCCGGGGAGCCCTGGGGCAAGTGCCGTTCGCCGGTGGCGACGTACCAGGTTTCGCCGTCGAGTTCGGCCTGGTCCACCTGCGGTTCGGTGCAGAGCAGCCCGAGGATGGTGGCTACCGACTCCGAATAGCCCAGGGCCCGGAACACACCCTTGACGCGGCGGTAGGTGATGGACGGGAAAAAGTCCTTCAGGTCGAGGTTGATCACCACGCCGGCGCCCACGTGGGGGGCGGCGTTGGTGACGATGGACCGGCCGGGCAGGAAGCCGTGCACCGCTTCGTGGGACGGCACCCGGTCCAGGATGTTGGCGAGAATCCAGGCCTGGGCGGCTTTCAGGCGGGGCATGGGCGCCGAAATGAGCCGCTCTCCGCCCGTTTTCTTGGGTACGTAAAACCGCTGGTAATGGGTGGTCCGGGAAACCTGCCGCGAAAAAGCCAGGAACCGGAGTTGTCCCACCGGCACCTGCATGGCCAGGGCAACCGAGGCGGCATCCGTCAGCACGGGCAGGTTGAGGCCGGCCAGTTTGCCGGGGTCGGCGGCCGTTTCGTTGAGGCCGCCCGATACGCCCTCCCCCAGGTAAAGAATGCCGCTTTGCTTTTTGCGTTGCCAGTCGGCCGCCTTGTCTTTGCGGGCCTGCTCCCGTTTCTGCTTGGTTTCCTCCCGTTTCAGCCGCGACTCGGCCAGGCGCTGCTTGCGCAGTTCCTTGAGCATGGCCTCCTGCTCTTCCAGGCGCCTTTTTTCGGTCAACAGGGCGCTTAGTTCGCGGTTCAGGTCCGTTTCGCGGAAGATTACCTGCTCGGGAAGCGTAGGCTGCCCGGCGTCGTCCGGCCAGAAGCCCAGTCGCTTCATGTCGCGGAGAATGAAGTCATCTTTGGAAGTGCGGCGGATCAGGTCGTAGAGTTCCTGCCGGTCGGCGGGACGGGTTCCTTCCGGAAGGTTGCTTTGCTCGGCCATACGGGGAAATACAAAAAGAAAAGCAGTGAGTCACCAAACCTTCGTACATTCTTGGGACGGGAATGCTCAACTCGATGCCCGTAGAGGGTAGTAGAGGAGCATTGACTTCCCGAAGTCACACCGCAGTCTCTCTACTACCCTCTACGGGCTAAAGTGAAGAGCAGGCCTGTGACGCGAGTGTAGTCTGTATTCAAGGACGGCGAAGCACCGCCCGGTTTGCAAGGTTACGGTTGGTGAACTCACTGCTTATCTTTCAAAAATCGGGTTTTATCCCATGCCACGCAAGGGCGGCGCCGCATCCAAATGAAACATTTTATTACGGGCGCCGCCCGCCCCATTTGCAATTAATTTACCCCGGTCACCCCGTATTTTTAGCCCAGCGACAGTTCGTAAATCTCCCCGGAGACCCGGTAAAAACCGCCCAGCGGCGCCTCCTGCAGGCCGTCCACGGCGTACAGCTTGCCCTCCTGGCGCAGGTTGTTGGGAAACTGCACGAACCAGCCGGCGTGGTAGCCCTGCGACTCCACCCGCACGCGGAGCTTGCCGTCGGCTCTTACGCACTTGAGCACCACCTTGCCGGCGGTGGGGGCTACCGTTTCGAGGGCCGTCGTCCGGGCCTCGGCCACGGCGTCCGGGGCTTTGAGCTGCACCGTCCGGGGCAGTTCTCCCGTCCGGGCTTTGCCGATGGCCTCCTCACCGGCGTCAATGCAGGCCAGTGAACCCTGACTGGTCACAATGTACAACCGGCCCCCGAAATATTGCATGGACAGCGCCGGGCCGCAGCCGGTATTGAGCTTCCAGAGGCGGTCCCCGTCTTCGTTGAAGCAGTACACGTAGCCGTTGCTGTCGCCGGCGAACACGAACCTGCCGCTTTCGGAAGTGGTGCAGGAAAATATGGACCCATCGGCCCGGTAGACCTTCAGCAGCTCGCCGGCCTTACTTACCTTGGTGACGGTGCAACTCGCCGTGCCGGCGTACACGGCGTCTTTTTCCTGCCAGCCGAAGAGTACCGAACCCGTTTTCTGCGTCCAGTTGTCCGAGCCGTCTTCGAGGCTGAAGCAGGCCACGCCCTGCGAGTCGCCGTAGTAGATGTGGTGTTCGTCCACCCGGATCATCCAGGCGCTTTTACCCTGGCCCTTGCGCCGGCCGATCTCCTCGCCTTCGTAGTTGGCAAGCACCACGTTGCCGTCGGCATCCGAAACGCCCAGCAGGCCGTTGCACACGTCCAGCCAGAAAATGTCCACGTCCTCGCTGATCTCGTAGGCCACGCGGGGCACCTTGCCGGTGAGGTCGTACACGTTGCCGTCGTCGCAGCCCACGTAGATCCACTCCTTGTCGGCGATCACGCACTT
This sequence comes from uncultured Cytophagales bacterium, assembly GCA_902805615.1. Classification (GTDB taxonomy): domain Bacteria; phylum Bacteroidota; class Bacteroidia; order Cytophagales; family 172606-1; genus CADCTQ01. The sequence goes on along the minus strand of CADCTQ010000349.1, from coordinate 7,317 downwards.
GACGCCCTCGGGCAGCTTGTACTGCGTGACGACCTCACCCTGGTGGTCAAGCTTGAACACCCGGCCGCCCTGGTTGCCCACCCAGCAGGCTTCCCCGTTCACGAAAATGCCGAATGCCGAGGAGCCGGACTGGAAATTCCACAGCAGGGGAACGCGTTCCCGGGGGGCCGGGGCCGCCGGGCGGGACGAGGGGGCCGGGGCCACGAACCGGTGGGTGATCTTTCGCTTTTTCCGGACGCCGGCCACGGCCTCCGCGTAGCCTTTTTTCTTTTTCTCGGCCACCTTCTTGGCGGCGTACTTGTTGGCCGCCTCGTGGTCGGCCAGGGTTTCGGTCTGCCTCGAACCGTCGGTGCCGATGCGGCCGAAGCGGATGGTGACCACGTTGTCTTCTACCGTTACCTCGTAGAATTTGTGCGAAGCGCCGTTGTCTTCCGACAGCTCCAGGTAGGTTTTTTCAATAACCATAACACGATGCGTAAAAACGTTACCGCCTGCTCCTGCCGGGCAGGCGTTGTACAAACCATCGGGCCGTTGCGGGTGCTAAGGCCACGTTCAAGGGAGGTTGTAATACACGCAAAAAAGCTTTTTATTTTACCCTTTCTTCCTCACCATGTACAGCGTGTTCGTACCGGGGACCAGCACGTACAAGTAGTAGCCGACCGGAAAGGTTGAAAAGTAAGCGTAATAATTCCCGGGATTATGCAGGTACCGGGCCTGCACCAACCTGCGACTGGCCGCGTGTTCGACCAGTGCCAGATTGTAGTCTATCAGTTGCATATAAAACGCGTCTTCCGCGGCAACCAGCGGCGTTTGTTTCCACCTGCCCATTGCGAGGGGACCAGCTCGCCGCTTGTCCTGGTAGAGGCTGTCGCGGAACAAAGGATACTGACCGCATTTGCCTTCACTAATGAATTGGTGGACCGTTGCCGGATTCAAGGAAAATTGATGAAAATCAAATCTGCCGCCGTGAATGTCAATGCCAACAAAATCTATTTTTCGCTCCAGTTGAACTGCCGCGTTTTCCTGTCCAAACAGATCTTTCACCGCGGAGGAAGTAAGCGGGTGGTAGAAAAGCTGGTCCTGAATGTAAACGGCGGCCAGGAAAGCGGTCATCATTCCCAAAACTCCCCAGGCAACGTATTTCATTGTTTGTAAGGTCATGATCTTTTTTCATCAGTACGGCGCCAGGACTGCCCTTTTTCAGTTCAATCGCCACTTCCACCACCGGTTCTGCCCGTTGTGGGCCATACGCAGCGCCAGGATGTGTTCGCAGGGACCCTGGAGGAGCTTGTGCTGCTTGTAGAAATAACAGGTGCAGGTGGCCTCGGTCATCCGCTCGTCGGCGTCAATGGCAGCCGTGGGGCGGTAGGTCTGCTCCTTGTCCTTGACCGTGCCCGCCAGTTCGGTGCGTCCTTCCGGCCGCGCTTCCGCCTTCACCACCACCCGGTTGGCCTGCACCAGCGCCGTGGCGTCGGCCTCCCGGGGGTTGTGGAGACGCAGCTTGTCCACCGGCAGCGGGTCGCGGCTCAGTTCGCGCTTGCGGTACACGCCCTTGTTGAGGTCGTAGATCACGCGACCCGCCTGGGTGTAGGCCGCCAGGGCGCCTTCCACGGTTTTTTTCTCCAGGGACAGCCGCCGGGCCAGCGATTCGGATGACTCCTGCCAGGTTTCACCGAGGGCCTTGAATACCAGCTCTTTGGTGAAGTGATCCACCTCGGCCCGGGGCGCCAGCAGGTCGAAGTTGCCGGCCCGTGACCAGTCGTTGGCCGTCCAGCCCGACAAGCCCAGCGTAAAGTGCAGGTCGCCCAGGTCGGCCTCGAAAAACGACGGCAGGCCGCTGCCCAGCAGGTGCACGGTGAATTGCCGGGTGACCGGGATGAGCCGCTCCAGGATCAGCAGGCGCCGCCGCCCCCACAGCCGGATTTCGTCGGCCTCGGGGCCGTGATACACCGACCGCCGGCAGGTGAGCAGGTGGTTCCAGGGCTCAAACAGGATGGCTACCGGCTCCCCGGGCCGCAGGATGAAGCGCAGCGAACGGGGCCCCGCCTGTTCCTTCTGGCGGCGCAGCACGTGGCAGATGTTGTGCACGTCCATCGGGTGCAGCGTGAACGTCCGGGCCGGCAGGGTCATGGCCGAACTCACTTGCAGGAAGCCCCGCACCCAACTGTCGGGCAGGTCAATCTTTACTTCCGTGTAGGCGTCCTCGCGGGCCGTCTGCACCGCAAAGCCGGCCGGCTCCACGGCAAAGTGCGTCTCCTTGTAGTCGCGGATTTTCTGGAACTCGTTGTAGAGCGCCGCCGAGTAGTCAATGTTGGTGGTGCCGCAGGCAAACTCCCGGACGTTCTTGAACACCTCGTAGCGGCAACCCAGCTTGCCGTACGTGGATTCGTCCTGGCTGAAACACTCGAAAAACAACTCGTCGGGGTGCACCGTAATCACCGGGTCGAGTACGAACCAGAAGTCTTTTTCCTTCCGGTAGAGGTGGTCGAAGTACTTCTGGCGGGCCTGGTAGTACGGTCCCAGCACGGCACTGCGGGTTTTGGCCAGGGTGCCCAGTTCGCCCCGGATCTCCTCAATGCGGGCCTGCACCTGGGGCTTGTGGGCCGTGAACCCGGCGAGCCACGCCATTTCCTGTTGTGCCGCCCATTCCTTGTAGGCCGTTTTGTCGCGGGGCTTGAACCGCAGGTCCGACACCACCACGCCGTTGAGGGCCGAGATGGCCTCCCGGAAAGCGACGTTTTTAGCCAGCGAACCCACAAAGTACGTGGGCTCACGCGACACGTCCGGGGCGAAAGAGACGTCGGTGGCGTGGGCCGTGCTGGCAACGGAGGTACTGCCGTGGAATTTATAGTCGAACTGCATGAGTGTGGGGTTGGGTATTAGGGTATTGAGGGATTAAGGTAATGGGGTATTAGTCATTGGTCACTGATGCGGGCAGACGGGTTGGGTGCTCCCGGAGCACCAGGGGCACGGTCAGGGCGGGGTACTGGCGCACCAGGTCCCGCATGATGGCGATGCAGGCGGCTTTGTCGCGCACGGCCATCGTCACCGACTGGCGGGCCATGATGTCGGCAATGAGCTGGGCCACCTTTTCGTGTTTAAGCGCCTCCGCGTGCAGGAACCGGAAGATGCGGGCCTTGGCCACCCCGGCTTTGTTGACCTGCGACAACACCGTGACGAAATACGCCCGCAACTGCTCAATGTGTTCCACCCGGCCGGCGGCAAACCCTTCGAGGTAGTTGGTGGCAAACAGTTGTACCCCGCCCGCCGGGTGCTGGCTGAGTTGCAGCAGGTACCGTTCCCCGTCCTCCTGGCGGAAGAACTTCGTGATGAGTTCGCGGCCGAACGCCTGCACGTCGGGCCGGGTGCTGTCGCACACGCTTACGAGCCGGTCGGGGGTCCAGTCTTCGTCCGTAAAATGTTCTTTGCAGTAGCGGAAGGCGAACTGCCGTGAGTCGTCCCAGGGGGCGTCCAGGATGCGCAGGGCTTCGTCGGCTTCGGCCCGCAGGCGGGGCACCTGGCTCTCGTAAAACTGCCGGGCGAACGCCCGCACGGCCAGGGCTTCGTGGCCCGCCATTCGCACCACCTGTCGCACCGTCAGCCGGGCCGGCGCCACGTGGTTTGCCAGCACGAACAGGCCGAGTTGCTGGGCCGCCTCCCGGTTGCCGTGCAGCAGCCGCAGGGCGGTGTCCAGGTCAATCCCGGCGAGGTGCCCGGGCAGGAAACGCGTGAAGAGGTCGTAGAGATCCGCGTGCAGCCCTTCGTAGGCTTCCTTGCGCCCCAAGTACGGCAGCAGTTCGGAAGACAGCTGCCGGCCAAAGTCGGGGTGGGCGGCGGCCAGGCGGCCCACGGTCGGGGCAACGGCCTGCCGGACCTCGGTGAACGGGGACAGGCAGAACGCCGACAGCAGGGCGTAACTCGCCAGCAGGGTGCTTTCGGGCAATTTCCCGAACAACTGCACGCCCGACTGCCGCACCGACGGCACCCCCGACTGGATGAGGGCGGAAATCACGCCCGGCGGCAACTGCTCCGGGGGCGTACGGTGGTGGAGCAGGATAGTGGCCCCCAGGGACTGCACGGCCGGCAACGGGTGCCGGAGCAGGTCCTGCGCCACCCCCAGGTCCACTTCCCCGAGCAACGGCAGCAGCGTGGCCGCCAGGGTTTGGGCGGCGGCTTCGGCGGCGGCGGCCATGTCGTTGTCGGGCGGCAGGGCCAGCAGCTGGGCAATCGTCCGTACAACGAATATTCTGGCGCCCTCCCCTTCCCACCGGGCGGCGGCCAGCAGCGGCCGGGTCCACGCCCGCACGTCTTCGTAGGGGTTCACCACCAGGTCCACGAAGAGCAGGGTTTTGGCCAGGAAATGGCCGGGCTGCGCCTCGATCCAGCCGCGTACCAGTTGCCGGGCCTCGGGCACGGGGCTGTGGATCAGCAGCCGGAGCAGGTCCAGGTCCGGGCGTTGGGGGTCGTAAAAATGCTTCACCAGGTCCAGGGCGAACCGCACCGTGCCGGCGTAGGGCTTGGTCAGCATTTCGGTAAGGTCATCGAAGGTGACCAGTTCCCTCAGGTCGGGGCGGTTCGCCAGGGCGCGCAGGGCAAATTCGTGCACCCGGCCGCTTTCGCTCCGGGCGAGGAGTTGCACCAGGGTCCGGGGCTCCTGGTCCCACTGTTCGGGAAAAGCCTCTTCCCGTCCCGCCGGGGCGGGGTCGCCGGGCCGGTAATTGTCCTTGCAGCGCCAGGCGCGGGTGTTGCGCCGGTATTCGTAGCGGGGACTGTTGTGGTAGAGGATGTGATTGAACGTAAGACTGTTGGCGTAGGTATCGAAATGCGTGCTGCGGCTCTGGTGCACGTACTGGCGGCTCTGCCGGTCGTAGTACGACGTATCCACCCGGCTTTCCCGCGGGGCGCCGGCGTCGCGTTCATCCGAATGGGCCAGCAGGACGGCGGCGGCCATTCGCACGTAGGCCGGTTGGGCATCCTCGCCCAGCGTCCGCAGGGTGCGCCAGTTTCTCCGCCGCAGGTAGCGGGCCGTCAGGTTCGAGTACGCCAGCCGCGGCTGGGCCTTCTTCAACTCAGCCGCCGGGTCCTCCACGTACCCGGCCGGCGAGTAATACAGGTCGTATTGCCGGTTGTGACCAAACCGGAAATACGCTTTTTCCTTTTCCAGCCGGTAGGCCAGCCGGGCGAACACCTCGGCATCTTCGCGGAATTCGGCGGTCTTGTACACCTGGCGCACCGTTTTGAAGGCGCCCGGCTCGAACGGAATGGCCGCCAGGGCGGCCAGCACGACGGGCCGCAGGACGGGAAAATCCGGGGCGAACAGGTACATGCTTTCCAGGACGTCGTACGTGATGACCCCGCCCAGGGCGGGTTCGAGGACGGCCTGCACCTGCGCGGGCTTGCCCGTCATGATGGCTGCCCGCAGGTCGCGGGCCAGGCTTTCGAGCACGGGGTCGGCGGGCGGCGCGGGCGTACCCGGCCCGGCCACGCGCCGCCAGAAACCGGCAAAGCCCGCCTCGTTTCCCGGCTTGGCCGACACCCGTTCCATCGCTTTTTCGAGGTGCTGGAGCCACCCTTCGGCGTGCTCCCGGCGCCGGGCCGCATCCGGTTCGAGCGCCAGCAGGCTGGTGAGGGCCATGCGCCGGACGAACGCTTTGGTGGCGGCTGCCCCGGCCAGTTGCCCCAGCACCGGGATGGCCGCCGGGTCGCCGCAGCGGCCCAGGGCCCAGCACGCGCAGTACTGCTGCAAGGCGTCCCCTTTGAGGAGCAGGGGCATGAGCAGCGGGGCCGCCTCCCGGATCCGCAGTTCGCCGGCCCGCCACACCACCCGGCTGGGGGGCCACTTCGTTTTTTTGGGGGCCTGGCTGGCGTCGCGCAGACCGGCGAGTACGAAAGCCGTTTTATCCGCGGCAGCGCCCGGAGCCGGCGGGGGAACGGGCGGCGCCGGCGGGGTTTGGCCCGCCACGAAACGGGAAGCCTCCTGGTAGCCGCCTTTCTTCTTTTCGTTCACCAGCTGGGCAAAGATGCGCTGCCCGTCGGCCTTCGAGACGGGCAGGGTGGTTTTGGTGCCATCCTTCAGGGCCGCCCCGCGGCGGCCGTACCGGAAGTTGACCACGTACCGGTCACTGCCTACTTCGCAAAGGTCTACTTCGTACACTTTGTCCGACGAACCTTCGCGGTTCCACAGGCAGGTCTGTTCAATGAGTTTCATTCGGGGAGGGGTATAGCAGGGCAAAATAAGCAATACGCCCACGCAACACAATTAAAAACCCGTTTCGTTGGTACATGCCGGGGGTTCCCCGTTGCAGCCCGCCGTGCGCAGCATCCTGACCTATGGTCCCTTTTGTGTGTGCCCTGTTTTTCGCTTTTGACGATACAGATTCCCTCCGGGAATGACGCCGGGATGCTGCTTTGCCGAAATGCACGAAGACTTCCTCAGCGGTCTTTTCATCCGCTTTATCTTCGTATTATTCCTTACTATTGGGCATGAGAAAAACTGTTTTTGCCGTGTTGGTATTGCTGCTCATTGCGGCGGCGGGGTATTACTTCGTGACGAACCGGGGGGCAGTGGGTGCGGGGACCGGCGCAGCGGCGACCGAAACGACGCCTGCCACCCCAAGCCCCGCGCCGGCCGCTGAGGCCGTACCGGCCCCGGTGCGAAACGACCTGCCCGAACTCCCCCTGCGCCGCAGCGACGGTACGCAGTTCACCGCCCGGAGCCTTGCCGGCAAAGTGATCCTGGTCTTTTTCCTGCCCGACTGCGACCACTGCCAGCGGGAAGCCCGCCAGATCAGCAACAACCTGAACGCCTTCAGAGACTACACCTTGTACTTCGTGTCCACGGCCCCGCTCCCGGAGCAGGAACAGTTCGGCCGCGAATACAACCTGTCGGGCCGGCCCAACGTGTCGTTCGCCCAGGCCTCCCCCGACGAGTTGTACAAGCACTTTGGCCTCTTCCCCACTCCTACCGTCTACATTTACCGCGAAGGGGGCCGTCTCGTCAAAGTCTTCCGCGACGAAACCCCCGTCGAACAGATCATCGCCGCATTGTAGGGGAGTTTCCAAAGCGTTGGTTGGCGCGTGGAAGCCTTATCTTGTTGCACATCTTGTTCCACCAGGATTTGGGAAAGGGCATTGGCAGATGGACCCTTTCCCGTTTTCCCGCCAAACGATGGGTCTTGTCATGCTGACGAAGGAAGCATCTGGCCCATAACCCGGGAAGCATCTGCCACCGAAGCCCGTATTGTTGGGATATTCATGCCCGTACTTCATTGGGGTGCGGGATGCTTCCTTCGTCAGCATGACAGGACCCATCGTTTG
>CADCTQ010000348.1:2932-12139 GCA_902805615.1 uncultured Cytophagales bacterium | reverse complement strand
GTCGAGGTACGCCAGGTCCAGCGAGACCGAACGCAGCACCTGCGGGTCGTCGCGCAACCGGAGCCACTCGGTGAAGCCGTACACTTCGCCCATCCACACCTGGTCCATGAACTCCCAGCCGTCCACTGCTTCGATCTCGGCGGTTTGGGGCAGGAAATCCTTGAGTCGAAGCGGGGCCAGTTCGTGGTGGGTAATCATGAGGTTTTCAGATCGAATTGAAAATGTATGCTGTATGCAAGCGTGGGCATTTGCACGGAGGGTATTGTCAGGTCATTCCTGGTAATTTCCATTGCCATCCTCCAGGCCATCGTTCGTTTTTTCCAAGCCTATTTGCGGAAAAACAACTTCCTGAATGTAACCACTGATTGATCCGGCCGCCCGCCCGATTGCCGCTTTTCTCTGCGCTAATTCCGGCCTCACGCGATCCGCAATTTGTTTCCTTTGCCGGTTCTCGGCCGGCGAATACTCCTCCGGGTTTACCGTGTGATCGTACAACAAAACGCAAAGGGAGGTCAGCAACGCGTCAATCTTACCGGGCAAGTACAACTGCTCGTCCACTGCCCGCAGGATCATGGGCAGGTAGTGCACTTCGGCTAAGAGTAATTCTTCGTCTTGCTGCATCAGGGTTAAACCGGCATCCATTCCCCACTCGTCCAGCAGTTCCTGATCCAACGTAACGAACCTACGCGCAATGTTCAGGCATTCAGTGGACCCGCAACGGGAACAAGCTTTTTCCCGGATGGCAGCGGCATCATACAACCCAAACGCAGCTTCGCGCCTGGTGAATGCAATCTGGTCTTCCCATCCGCAGTTTTTGCAAGTCCTCGTGAGCCAATGCGCCATTATACTTTTTGAAAACCCTATTTCATCAGTTGGTACAGCAGGATGCCAAACCCAAACAGGGTAAGCAGCAGGTAAAACACCTTCCAGGGCGTACCGGCGGGGTAGATGTTGTTCCTGTAGTAGACAATCGGGACCCGCTCCCCTACGGTGTACAATTCGAAGTTGCTGCCTACATCCATGACGAATCGCTTTGACTCGTTCCGGGCGTCGGTAAACTCGATGACCGGGAAATACAGGTACGATTTGCGTCCCCGGTGCTTGACCCACTTGCCCATCAGTTCCACCACGACGCCCTCCGCGTGGTACCCGTACCGGGTGTGCACCCAGTCGCGCAGCACGAAATACAAACCGGCGGCCAGGGTGAGCAATCCCAGCCAGGTGAAAAAAGAATCACTTTCCATGCCCTTTAAAGGGAGCGGTCTCCTTTTGCTTGCCGGTAATAAGCCCGGTTGGCAAGCAGGGTTTGCAGTTCCCGGTTCCAGAAACCGCCCGGTTGCGCGGCTTGGCCATCAATGGCGGCAATTTGTCTCTCCAGGCGGCCGAATTGGGCATCGGTGAACGTTTCGTCGAAGCCGGCTTGCCTTCCGTTGCCGGCCAGCACCTCCTCCACGAAATCCCGGTACGCCAGCAGCGTTTCCGCCAGTTGGGCAACCGAAGCATTCACGAAGACCGCTTCAAAATCCTGGTCGTGGTCCAGGCAGACAATCCGGTCTCCCTGCCCGGCCTCAATGCAGACCGGGCACCCATTGCCGTCGAAACCAATTGCCTTGTAGCCGGACAGGCTTTCACGCACCTTAAATATTTCGTCTACCCCCCTGAGCCGGCCTTCCGCCAGGTACCCAAAGCTGAGAAAAGGAGCCGCATCATCCGGCAGGCCGGCATCCCGCAGAAAATGCATGGTCTCGTCCCGCAAACCAAGGCCCTCCACCTGCTCCCGGGTGCAGGCAATCAGGTTTTCGTCAACCCGTTGCCAGGCTGATTTGAATGCTTCTGGTGTGATCAATGGTTGATTGTTTTGGGGAGTAGCACGTTATTCTTTTGTTTTCGTTTTGTTTCCCTGTTTATCAATTTGTGTCCACGCCTGGCTTTCCCACCGGGCGTGTTCACCTTCGGGGTCAGCATTCCGGTTCCCTTTGGTTCAAAGCCCGGGCCATCTCTTCAATCTCCTGCCGGGACTTCTCCGAATCATCCCAACCGCGATTCCCGAGCATGAGCCGCTTTACGTGCGGAGAATATACTTTATCCAGCCGCCAGTTGGTTACGTGGGCTGAACAGATGACGACGAAAATGTAGCGGGTTGTGCCCCGGGGACGGCCAATCACTTTGATCTTCCGGTAACCATCCCCCCATTTGGCGGGCAAACAATAGACTTTGGCCCCGGGTGAAAAATGCTTGGTGCCCCTTCGGATTTCTTTTTCTTCGCCGTACGGGTGATCCCAGACGATGTTGCCGACCAGGCTCCAGACGAAAGGAACTTCGTCGGGGTTCTTTCGGGGAAGGGGTTGCACCTCCGGCGGGCCCCACTCCTCCCCTTCCGGGAGCCGGCCGAGCCGGCGCGTACTCCCGAAGAACAAGTCAAACAACAGGCTTACGAAATCTTTCACTTTTTCCCGGTACAAATGGCCCATCCATCCGGCTTTGAGACCAGGCCGTCCGGCGACCGAAGCAACAATTATTGGCCCTCAGTTATACTTGATTTGTCCTTTTTCAGCTTCAATGGCTACCGACGTTATGCAGTTTTCGGCAGTCAAAAGCACCTTCTTGTCCAAATGGTTGGATACTGCCGCCAGGTATTCCATCAACTGGTTGTGGTCATCCATTGACCGAAACGATTCCGGGTGAATGTCATTTTCCAATTCCTCCGGAACAAAAAAGTGACAGTTGACCTCGAAGGCGCCGACGGTAATAATTGCATTGCTGCCTGCCTCAACCTCCCCGGTCCAGGACGCCTTAACCATTTCAAAATCAATGGCATCCATTGCGTGTTCGGTATTGCCGTTGAAAAAACGAACCTTGTACTTCCCATTGACCAGCTCCGTCCATTTGCGCCAGTCTTCCATGGAAGTATCGAGCACGTAGATGTCTCTCAGCGAACCATCTTCACAGTAGACTTGCTCTTTCAGCGTATTCCAATCCATGCATGTCGGTTCGTTTGTCGGGGCAAATCAAGCGAATCGGATAAATGCACCGGAGCCGCTCCCCTACCCCCCGATCGTGGACATGGATTCCGACGCGGGCAGGTGCGAACTGCGGCGGCCTTCGGCCTCGAAGCCGTCTTTGGCCCGGTGGCGGAAGGCGCCCCGGAAGGCATCGGCCAACGCTTCGTCGGTAGACCCACCCCGGAGCAGTTGCCGGAGGTCCAGCACGCCGTCGTCGTAGAGGCAGGTTTTGAGCACGCCCTGGGCCGTGAGGCGGATGCGGTTGCAGGTGCCGCAGAAGCTCCGGCTGAAGGCGGCAATGACCCCGAACGTACCCGCGTGGCCCGGCACGCCGTACCCGTAGGCCGTGGCGTTGGGTTCGTCGGTAAGTTTGTACAAGCCCGGGTAGTGGGCCTTCAGTTCGTCGAGGATGCGGCGGTAGTGCCAGGTGAACCCTTCCAGGCGGGCTCCCTCGCCGTTGAAGGGCATTTCTTCGATGAACCGCACCGAAACCGGGTGGTGCCGGGTGAGTTCGGCCATCGGCCCGATGTCCTGCGTGTTTTTGCCCTCCATCACCACCATGTTGATCTTCACTTCGATGCCCGCGCCGAGCAATGCGTGGAGCGTGTCGAGAACCCGGGGCAGCTCGTCGCGGCGGGTGATGTGGCGGAAGCGGTCGCGGTCGAGCGTATCGAGGCTCAGGTTGACGCTGCGGACGCCCAGCGCCTTCAGTTCGGCCACGTGGGGCGCCGTGAGCACGCCGTTGGTGGTCAGGTGCAGCGCGTCAATGCCGGGAATTTCGCTTAAACGGCGCAGGAAGCCGAGCAGGCCGTTGCGCACGAAGGGTTCGCCGCCGGTGATGCGCACCTTGTTTACGCCCAGGCCGGCCATCACGCGCACGGTCCGTTCCATCTCCTCGTAGGTGAGCAGCGCCTTTTTGGGCAGGTACTGGATTCCTTCCTCGGGCATGCAGTAAAAGCACCGGAGGTTGCAGCGGTCCGTGACGGCCAGGCGCAGGTAATTGACCGGCCGGCCGTGGTTGTCGAGGAGCATAGGTTGGGTAAGGGCCACTGCGGATCAGGATTATTCTCCCTAAATTACGCAATTATTCCGGCTGTCCGGTCCCTTCCGGGATGAGCGGCCCGTACGCCCCATCATTCGCAAGCCACCATGCACATCCGCGTAGATTTGTTCGGCGTCACCCGCGACATCATCGGCGACGCCCACCTGCAATACGAGGCGGCCGGCCCCGTCAGCGTCAAGGCGCTGCTGGCCGACCTCAAGGGCCGTTACCCCGCCCTGGGCCGCCTCGCTTCCCTGGCCGTGGCCGTCAACAGCGAATACGCCACCGACGACCTCCAGCTGAGTGAAAACGACGAAGTAGCCCTCATTCCGCCCGTCAGCGGCGGCTGAAGAAAAATGTTCAATTGAAAATTGACAATTAAAAATGTCCCTCCCATTTTCAATTTTTAACTTTCAATTTTCCATTGCTAAACGCCTGCAACCCCCGCCTGCCCATGATTGCCATTACCGACCAGCCCATTGACGTTGACGCCGCCATTGCCGCTGCCCAGTCCGAACGGGCCGGGGCCGTCAACGTGTTCATCGGCACGGTGCGCAACCACGCCGCCCGCCGGACCGTGGTGCGCCTCGAATACGAAGCCTACGACAAGATGGCCCTCAAGAAGATGGAAGAAGTGGCCGGCGAAGCCCGCCGCCGGTGGCCGGTCGAAAAAGTAGCCGTGGTGCACCGCAAGGGCGTCTTGCAGATCGGCGAAGTGGCCGTGGTGATCGCCGTGTCCACGCCCCACCGCCGCGAATCGTTCGAAGCCTGCCAGTACATCATTGACACCATCAAGCAGGTGGTGCCCATCTGGAAAAAGGAGGTCTACGAAAACGGCGAAACCTGGGTCGCCGCGCACCCGTGAGGGAGTTGAGGCGTTTGAGAATTAGCGAGTCAGGGAGTTTGCGAGTCATGCGGGCGGAAACTCGGGCGTGCGCCACGAAAACCCGATCCCTCTCCAACTCTTTAATTCTCAAACTCCTTAACGCTCTAATTGACGGGTAGTCAACAGCAAACGGTCGGCAAGTCATCCCCCTACCCACTTCGCTTGCCCACTGGCAAACCCACAAGGGGGACCCGTACCCATCGGTGCCGCTGCAAGGGGACTGTTCATGTTTGATGGGCACGACCCGTTCCTTGCCAGGGAGCCGCCCACGACCGGTCCCCCTTGCGGGCTGGTTCGTGCGACAGCCGAAGGGGGCAGGGGGATGCCGGTTGCCATTTGGGGCCATTTTTCCCCATTTCAAACAATGTCCATCCCGCAACGCTTAAACTCCCTAACGTTCAAACTCCTCAACTCCCTAATTCCCTAACTGCTTTCTCGTACGCCGCCGGGTCGTTCACGTTGGTGAGGGCTTTGGGATTGGGCGCGCGGAGGAGGGCTACGTCGTGGTTGATGAGGGTCTTGCGGGGACAGGAATACCCCTGGGCCAGCATCTGCAACAGCACGGGGTAGCTGCGGGGCTCGTAAATGGCGATCAGGGGCTCGGGAAACTGCCCTTCGGGGTCGAGGAAGGCCGTAGCCACCCGGGTCGGGTCGCGGTGCGCTGCCAGGAAGTGCAGCGTCTCGTCGTCGAGCAACGGCAGGTCGCAGGCCAGCACCAGCCAGGCCGCATCCGGCCCGTGGCGCAGCGCCGACAGGATGCCGCCCTTGGGACCCAGGCCCGTGAACGTATCGGGCAGGAACGGAAACCGCCCCCCCGGCTCCGGCTCCTGGCCGGGTCGGCACGACAGGTACACTTCCCGGCAGTACCGGGCCAGCAGGCCGGCGGCGTATTCGCGTTGCGCCGCGCCGTGGTAATCCAGCAACCCCTTGTCCCGCCCCATCCGGGTGCTCAGGCCGCCGGCCAGCACGAGGCCGTGCAACGGGGGCACCTGCGCCTTCCACAACGCCAGAATGTGTTTGGCAACCCCTTCGGTGTCGGTCAGCGGCAGCACGGGCGGTATCCCGGCGCGGGCCAGGTGGGCCGCAAGGTACGCCGGCACTTCCGGGACGCCTTCCGCCAGCAGCACCAGCCGTACGTCGGTAAGCTTGTCGAGTTTTTTTTCGAGGGGTTTGGCCGGGTCCACCACCACCACCTGGCTCCGGGCCGCGAAGTGGTTGCCGTTCACCAGCACCAGGTCCTGGCCGGCGAAAAACGGCCTGACCTGGTACGCGTTGAGGTCACCGTGGTAGTCGAGGCGTTTGGCGGCAATCTTGTCGTTGTAGTGCAGCGTGGCGCCGGCTTGCAGGAACGGGTTGGCCGGTCCCTCCTCCCCTTTGTGGTCGGCGTCCACGTAGGCCACGCGCAGTTGCGGGCCGAGCTGCGCCATCAGGGCCGTCGCCAGCCGTTTGATGCCGTCGCAGGGCGTGCCCAGGACCGCCAGTTCGAAGCGGCCGAATTCGCCCAGGGACGGCCGGGCCAGGGCGGCGTGTTTGGACTTGGGGGCATTGGCGCCGGGGTTATTGCTGGATGCGGTAGTCACTTTTACCTCCCGTTTTTTCGATGAGCCTGGTTTCTTTGATGACGATCTCCTGCGAAAACGCCTTGCACATGTCGTAGATGGTGAGGGCGGCCACCGTGGCGCCGGTGAGGGCTTCCATCTCCACGCCGGTCCTGGCCGTGACGCGGGCCGTGCACAGGATTTCCACTTCGCCGTCCGGGTTCAATGTGATGGTGATGTGGCAGTTGTCCATGCCCAGCGGGTGGCACAGCGGAATGAGTTCGGCCGTCTTTTTGGCCCCCATGATGCCTGCCACGATGGCCGTCGCGAACACGGGACCTTTTTTGGTGTGGATTTCCCCTGCCGACAGTTGCTGCCGCACCACTTCGGGGAGCACCACCAGGCTGCGGGCCGTGGCCGTGCGCCGGGTCACCTGCTTGTCGCCCACGTCCACCATGGCGGGGTTGCCGCCGGCGTCCAGGTGGGTAAAACTGCCGCCTTCTTCCGCCATACAATGACCGTTTATACCTTGTACCTTGCAGCCGCTAAGTTAAGAAGTTAATTTGTACGCTATGATTTCAGTGCAGGAAGCAACCGCCCGCATCGGGGCGCACCCCGGGGTGCCGCCGGCTACCCAAATACCTCTTTCGCAAGCCGTCGGGTGCATTCTCCGGGAACCCGTGCACGCCGACCGCGATTTTCCGCCCTTCCACCGGGCCACGATGGACGGCATTGCCCTGGCCTTTGCGCAGGCAGCAGCCGGCCGGCGCACGTTCCGGGTGGCGGGCACGGTGTACGCCGGCACCCCGCCCGTCCGGCTCGCCGACCCGGAAAGCTGCGTGGAGATCATGACCGGGGCGGTGCTGCCCGGAGGCGCCGACACGGTGGTGCGCTACGAAGACCTGCAACTGGACGAAGGCCCCGGCGGGCGGCGGGCGACGCTCCGGGGCACGCCCGAAAAACCGGGGCACAACGTCCACTTGCGCGGCACCGACGGACGGCAGGGCGACCTGCTCATTCCCGCCGGCACGCGGCTGGGCCCGGCCGAAATCGGCGTGGCGGCTTCCGTGGGGCGGGCCACGCTGACCGTCTCCGGCCCCCTGCGGGTCGCGGTGGTCTCTACCGGCGACGAACTCGTGGAGGTGGACCAGGTGCCGCTGCCCCACCAGATCCGGCGGTCCAACGCCCACATGCTCGGGGCCGCCCTGCGGGAAGCCGGGGCCGCGCCGGCGCTCTTCCACGTGCCCGACGACAAACCGACGATCCGCCGCACGCTGGAAAGGATTTTGCCCGAGCACGACTGCCTGGTGCTCAGCGGCGGCGTTTCGATGGGCAAGTCGGACTTCGTGCCCGAAGTGCTGCGGGAGTTGGGCGTGGAGACGCTCTTTCACAAAGTGGCCCAGAAGCCGGGCAAGCCGTTCTGGTTTGGCCGGGCGGCGGCGGGGCAGGCCGTGTTTGCCTTCCCGGGCAACCCGGTGTCTACGTTCCTGTGCTGCTACCGGTACCTGGTGCCCTGGCTGCGGGCCGCGGGTGGGCAACCCGTCCTCCCGGCCGCCCACGCCGTGCTCGACGAAACAATCCGCTTCCCTCCGCCCCTCACGTACTTCGTGCCCGTACGCACCTACCAGGACGCCCGGGGCGTCGTCCGCGCCAGGCCCCTGCCGGGCAGCGGTTCGGGCGATTTTGCCAACCTGCTCCACGCCGACGCCTTCCTGGAACTGGACGCGGGCACGGACACCTTCCCGGCCGGCGAGGCGTTTCCGCTGATCCGGTTCCGGAACGGGTAGGAAAATGGAAATCAAAAGGCGTTTTGAGACTTTACCGGGGCCGTTCGTGCTACGCATTATTTTCCATTGCCCCTTTTTAATTTGCTTAACCTCTTATTAACGGACCGATCCGGGTTCAATTTTCATCTTTGCGGCAACGCCTTTTCTATGAGCAACCCCTACTTCCGCTTACTCGCCGTTCTCTTCCTGCTCGTCCCGCGGGCCGGCTTTGCCCAATCCGAAGGCGACCCGTTCGCGGCGGCGCAGGCGGCCTGGGACCGGCGCGACTACCCGGTGTTTTTGCAGCACATGGGCCGCCTGGTAGACCACGTGGGCAAGCAGCCGGCCCTGCTGCTCGACATGGCCCGGGCCCACGCCCTCTCCGGCGACACCACGGCGGCCCTTGCCGTGCTGCGCGACCTGGCCGCCATGCAACTCCCCTACCGCCTGCGAAAAGACACGGCCTTCGCCTCGCTGCAAGGGTCGCCAACCTTCGGGCGGGTGGCCGCCCAGATGGACCGCAACGCCCAGCCGGCCCTCCGCAGCCAGGCCGGGTTCATGGTCCGCGACCGGCTCCTCATCCCGGAAGGCATCGCCTACGACCCGGCCACCAAAACCTTTTTCGTGGGCAGCCTGGCCCAGCGCAAAATCATCCGGGTGAATGCCAAAGGAATGGCCAAAGACTTTACCCAACCCGGGCAGGACGGCCTCCTGGCGGTGCTCGGGTTGCGCGTGGACGTCCCCCGGCGCCTCCTCTGGGCGTGCAGCGGCAGTTCCCAGACGGGTCGCTCGGGCCTGTTCGCCTACGACCTCAAAACCGGCAAGCTGGCCCGGAAGTACCTGCTGGCCGACACCACGACCAGGCACCTGCTCAACGACCTGACGATTCTCTCAACCGGCGAACTGTACGTGACCGACAGCGAAGGCGGCACCGTGTACACGCTGGACGCCGCGCAGGACCGGCTCGTGGTCT
>CADCTQ010000348.1:0-2922 GCA_902805615.1 uncultured Cytophagales bacterium | reverse complement strand
CGTGGTCTACAACCCGCAATTCCGGTTCATTTACCCCAACGGCATCACGCACCTGCCCGAAGCCCGGCTGCTCTACGTGGCGCACTTCGGCGGCATCGCGGTGATTGACCTGGCGACGAATCAAACCCAGCCGCTGGCCGCGCCGGCAACGGTTCCGCTGTTTGGCCTGGATGGCCTCTACTGCCACGAAAACACGCTGATCGGGGTGCAGAACGGCATCGAAGCCGACCGCATCGTGCAGTACGCGCTGGGCGACGGCGGCCGGTCCGTGACGGCCATCCGGGTGCTCGAAAACAACCACCCCAGTTTCAACATCCCGACCACGGGGGTGCTGGCGGGCAAATCCTTCTACTACATCACCAACAGCCAGTTGCGCAGCCTCCAGCCCGACGGCACGCTGAAGGACCCCGAAAAGCTCAAAGACGTGGTGGTACTGCAAATTCCCTTGCAGGAGTAGAAAAAGGGAGACGGGAGGAAGGGAGACCGGAAACGGGAAAAACTGAACCGCAAGGATTGCAAAGGATACGCAAAGGGCGCAAAGAAATACGCATTCTCTCCCGCATCTGCGCCCCAATCCTGGTCATCCTTTCATCAAGCCCATCAAGGTTCAGACCATCCTGTGAATCCTTCCATCCTGTAAATCCTGATCCCCTTTGCGGTCCTATCCTTCGGTCCCCGGTCTCCCTTCCTCCCGTCTCCATGTTTCCGGCATAAAACGCCTTACTTCCAAATGCATACGCTCAGAATCTTATTTTCCTTCCTCCTCCTGGCCGGCGTGCCCTGCGGCTGCCAGGGCCAGGGCAACGCGGACCAGCCCGCCAGGAAACACACGGCTTCTCCCCAGGTACGGGTGCTGGACGACTCGCTGTGGATGCCGCAACTGAAACGCCACCGCCGCATCTGGGTGTACCTGCCGCCGGACTACGGGCGGTCGGACAAAAAATACCCCGTGCTCTACATGCACGACGGCCAAAACCTCTTCGACGCGTACTACGCTTACTCCGGCGAATGGGGCGTGGATGAATCACTCGACAGCCTCCACGCCGCGGCGGGCTTCGGCCTCATCGTGGTGGGCATTGACAATGGCTCCGACAAGCGCATGAACGAGTACAGCCCCTGGCGCAACCGGAAGTTCGGCGACCCCGAAGGCGAACCCTACGCGGATTTCGTGGTGCAGACGCTCAAGCCGCTGGTGGACAAGACCTACCGCACGCTGCCCGACCCCGGCCATACCGGCATCATGGGCAGTTCGATGGGCGGCCTGATCTCGCACTACGCAATGCTGAAGTACCCGGCGGTGTTCACGAAAGGCGGCATCTTTTCTCCCTCCTACTGGTTTTCGCCGGAAGTATTTTCGTACACCACCGCCGAACGGCTGTCCCGGAAGGCCCGGTTCTGCTTCCGGCTCGGCGGACAGGAAGGCCAGGAAATGGAACGCAACCTGCTCAGGATGCAGGCGCATTTAGGAGGGCTCGGCCTCCCCGCCTCGTCGGTCAACGCCAAAATCATCCCCGAAGGCAAACACCACGAGTCCTTCTGGCGCGGCGAGTTCCCCGCCGCCGTCCTGTGGCTCTTTGGGGAGTAGCATGACGAAATCAGCATTTTCTCAGAAGTGGTCAGTGGAGTATTAGTCCCGGCAATGCGGGCTTTTGCCGGGGATGCTTGCAGAGGCATGCCCGTTTCCAAACCTTTTTTCGAATGCTATCCTTCTATCCTTGCCGGATACGGCAGGATGCCGGCCCGGTGGCCTTGGTCTATCTTGGAAGACTCCCATTATTTCCTTTATTTAGGCAAAACAACGTCCGTGCCGCCGCGCAACGGGTCATTTTCAATTATCCATTTCTAATTTTCAATTGCCAACCATCCACATGGGTCGCTATTCAAGAAGAGATTTTATGGGAGACACCTCCCGCCTCGTGGCCGGGGCCGGCCTGGGCGCCTTGTCCTTTCCGGCCGCCGCCGCGGCCCGGTCCGCCGTGCCGGCCGCCGACAAGGTGCGCGTGGGGCTGATCGGCTGCAACAGCATGGGCTGGGCCAACCTGCGCGAACACGCGGCCCTGCCCGAAGTGGAATGCGTGGCCCTGTGCGACATTGACCAGTCGGTGCTCGACAAGCGGGCCGCCGAACTGGAAAAAATGACGGGTAAAAAGCCCGTCCTCTACAAAGACTTCCGCCAACTGCTCGACAGCAAGGACATTGACGCCGTCATCATCGGCACGCCCGACCACTGGCACTGCCTGATGACCGTGTACGCCTGCCAGGCCGGCAAGGACGTGTACGTGGAAAAGCCCATGGCGAGCTCCATCGAGGAATGCAACGCGATGGTGCAGGCCGCCGGGAAGTACAACCGGGTGGTGCAGGTGGGCCAGTGGCAGCGCAGCGGCCCGCACTGGCAATCGGCGGTTGACTACGTGCATTCGGGCAAGCTCGGCAAGATCAGCATGGTGCGCAACTGGCTCTACTACAACAGCCGCAAGTCCACCCCGCCCGTTGCCGACAGCGCCCCGCCGGCCGGCGTGGACTACGACATGTGGCTCGGCCCGGCGCCCAAACGGGCCTTTAACGCCAATCGCTTCCACGGCTCCTGGCGGTACTACTGGGACTACGGCGGCGGCATCATGACCGACTGGGGCGTGCACCTGATTGACTTTGCCCTCTACGGCATGAAATCGGGGATGCCCAAAACCGTGCAGGCCACGGGCGGCAAGCTGGCCTTCCCCGGCAGCGGCATGGAGACGCCCGACACGCAGATGGCCCTCTACGACTTCGGCGACTACGTGATCACCTGGGAACACGGCATGGGCGTGACGGCGGGCCTCTACGGGGGCAACTACTGCGGCGTGGCCTTCGTGGGCACGCAGGGCACGCTGGTGGTGGACCGCGACAAATGGCGGCTCTTCCCCGAATCCGAGAACGGGCAGT
>CADCTQ010000347.1 GCA_902805615.1 uncultured Cytophagales bacterium | reverse complement strand
CCCGCCAGTCAACCCGCCCCTCGCCATTGGGCCGGGCCCACGCGCCGCGATACCACCGGTGCCGAAACAACGATACCAACGCGTAACGATACCAGCGCCTAAGGAAGGGAACCTGCTCACTGACGGCGCCTACTCACTGCCTGGCTACTCACTGCGTATCTACACGGGAAGGCGCTAATCACATACGGTTTTAAAAACCCGAAAGGTTTGCGAGCCGGATTCATTTCCAACAAGTTATGACGCCTTCTAGACGAGACAGGATAAGGCGTAGACGGTCCAACCAACTCCCGTCCGCTTACAACGCATTGCGGTACCCGCTTACTTCTTCTCCGACGCTTGATCCTTCTTTTTCTCCTCCTTTTTTTCCTCGCGCCGCTCCCGGCGGGCTTCGCGTTTCTCCTCGCGGCGTTCCTTCCGCTCCGCCTTCTTGTCCCGCTTGGCTTCCTCCTTGAGTTCGCGTTCCGTATCGTCCAGGTTGCCCAGGTTCACCGAGCCGTCGAGGTCGGGGCTGATGGCCTTCACGAAGGCATTTTCCAGCACCTTCACCACGGCCGTCCAGGTGTCAACGTCAGGGTTCGAGAGGTCGCCGGAGATGGGGATCTTGGTGGCGAGCTGCTTCTCGCGGTAGTTTTTGAACACCGTGTTCACCAGGCCGATGCCCGCTTCCCACAGCACCCGGAAGGGCTTGCCTTCCACGTCGTCTTTCAGGTCGAGCACCTTGGCGTTCTTGAACATGGGCTTGACGTAGCCGGTAAATTTGTTGTTCTCGCCGGCCACCTCCGCGTAGAGGTTGAACGTGCCCTTTTCCATGTCAATCTTGGCGTACGACCGGAAAAAGTCGTTGAGCCGGACCAGGTCCACGCCTTCCACGGACAGGTCGAGGTCAAAGGGCGGTTTTTCGGCCAGCGGGTTCATGTCGAGCCGCAGGTCGAGCTTGCCGTCGCCCATTACCTTGGACGTGCCGTTGACGGAGGCCACCATCGTTTTGGAAATCTTCTCGCTGTTGGTCAGGTTGCGGGCCACCAGTTCAATGTCGTCCAGGTACACGTCCACCTTAGGCGAGGCGTGCAGGTTCTGGAAGTGCACCCGCCCGTCGGTAATCACGAAGCGGTTGATGTTGAGCGGAAACAGTTGTTCCACCGTTTCGCGCCAGTTGCCTTCCCCGCCGGTCTGCGTCTGCGCCTCGGTGGGGCCATCCACGAAGTTGATCTTGGGCCGGAAGGCCGTGATCTCGGCCACCAGCGACCCGTCCCAGAGGGCCTGCCATTCCACCGAAAAGTCAATTTTGCCCACCGACACGAACGGGACGGGCACCTTGCCGTTTTTCTTGAGCAGTTGCAGGCTGTCAATGGCGTAGGCCCCGCGGATGAGGTGAATGTCCACGTCGGCCACCGAGCCGGTGTAGCCTTCAATGTCGTTTTGCAGCGTTTTGTTGAGGTAATGCTTCACCACGTAGGGCAACGCCAGCCGGGCCCCCACCAGGAGCACCAGCACGCCCAGGAATATTTTGGTTTTGAATCCGATTGCACGCATGAAGTGAGTATTGAGTATTGAGTACTGCCGACTGCCCATTGCTTATTGCCGAATGACTGCCGGGCGGTTTCTCCCGAATTGTACTTATACGCGTTGGGGGGCTGTTCGTTGCCCGGCGGGAAGCGGGGGCTTAGAGCAGTACGCCGAGCAGCAGGCCGGCCAGGATGAGCAGGATTTGGGGAATGCGGGTGAACTGGAGCAGGCAGAACGTGGCGGCCACGATGAACAGGGAGAGGACACTGTGGTCGAGCTGCCGCAGCAGCAGCACCGCCGCCGAGGCGATCATGCCGGTGCTGGCCGCATTGATGCCTTCCAGCGAAGCCCGCACGATGCGGTACTGCTTGAGCTGGTTCCAGAAGTGGTACACGAAGAAGATGAGGAACGTGCCGGGCAGGAAGATGCCCGCCGCGGCCATGAAGCTGCCCAGCACCTCGCCGCCCACGCCGTAGTCGCGCATGGCCAGCACGCCGATGAAGGACGTGAACGAGAAATTGGGGCCGGGCACCACCTGGGCAATGGCCAGCCCCGAGAGGAACTCTTCGGCCGACAGGTACTGCTTTTTCTTGAACCGCACGAACTCGGTGAAGAGCAGCGGCACCAGGGCCTGGCCGCCGCCGTAGATGATGCTGCCGTTGCGGTAGAAGTTTTCGAACAGCCGGATGGGCAGCCACCGGGTCAGGGCCCCCACGATGGCCGCCAGGATGGCTACCGAGATGAACAGCACGAAGTTGGACCAGTCCACCCTGAAGGGGTCTTTCTTTTCTTTCCGCTCCAGCTTCTGGAACCGGAAGGCCGTCACGCCGCCGCCCCCGAAGAGCACGAGCGGCGCCATCCAGGGCGTTTGCACGAAAAACGACACCACGGCCGCCACCACCGCAATGCCCACGCTGAGTTCCGTCCGGATCACCTTCCGGCCGATCTGGTAGCCGCCGTAGGTCATAAAGCCCACGGCCATCGGCTGAATGA
>CADCTQ010000346.1 GCA_902805615.1 uncultured Cytophagales bacterium | reverse complement strand
ACTCCATTTGCCACAGCCGGTGCATGGCCGTTACGTACCCCTGCGCGTAATACAGGTCGTAGTTGTTCTGGGCAAAAATGTGGGGCACCAGGTTGTCGTCAAACACCACCGTCACCTTGCCGCGCAGCCCGTCCAGGTGCAGCGTTTTTTCTTTGGCTACGGCCCGGGGTTCGGCATTGGCCCAGAAGCCGCCGAAGGGATTGAGGAACCGGCCCAGGGCGGGAACCGGGCCCAGTTTGGTATCCAGTACAATTACCAGGGCAATTGTCAAACTGAGGGTAAGCGAAGGTAAGATCCACTTCATGGACGAAAACAAGATGGCGTTGACTACTTTTAAGGGAAATTGTGGAATCTGGCCCTATTTTCCAATAAATATGCGCATTAAATGCGTGATCGTTAACGGCGCCAAGGTATTTTTGCAGCCCGGCCGGGTATTTTTGACAGGTACTCCGCCCGCGTAAGTACCCGGAAATCACGCCATGCACCCCCCCCAACCGGCCTTTGCCTTCAAATTTCCCGGCACCCTCTGGCGGGTGGTAGCCAACCCGGCGGGAACGCTGTTGGTGGCCGAAATACTGGAGGAGGGCGCGCAGCGAAAGCACTTTGCGGCCGTTGACCTTATAGCCGGGAAGTTGTTGTGGCAGCAGTGGACCCCCGAAACGCCCGGGCTGGCGCAGGCCGCCGCCCTGCACGGCCAAACGTTGTACGTACAAACCTTCTCGGCCGGATCGCTGCCCCAGCCCGGGGCGTTGATCGCCGTTGACGTACCCACCCGGGCCGTGATCTGGCAACGAACCGGAGCTTCGTGGAGTGGCATCACCGAGGAAGGCATCACGGCGTGGGAACTGGGCTACGAACGCATCCGGCACGTACTGCTGCACCCTGAGAACGGCTTGGTCCGGCGCGAAATTTCACCCGCGGAAACCGCCGTTGCGGGAGCCTCGGCGGGTGATTCGGGGCGTTACCCGGTACACTACGCGGCAGGCAATCCGCACACCGAATCAATTGCCCGGTTCATCGGGAACCGCTTGGACGTAACCCCCGTACCCGCGTTTGACTACGCCGAAAAGGAGAATGTGCTGGTAATTTCTTATTATCTTTACCAGGCAAACCAATACGATAATTTTTTGGCAGTGTTCGACCGCAAGGGGCTCCCGTTGTGGGGGCAAAAAATAGCCGGCGCATTGCCCGGAACCGGATTAAATACCTTTCTCACCACCGATAACCTGCTGATTTTCGTCCAAGAAAAAAAACAATTGCTGGGATATGTCCTATAAAGTCCTTTCCGCTTTCCTCTTTGTTTTCGTGTTGCATACCCTCCGCGTGAGTGCCGCCGTTGCCGAGGTCCGGCGTGATTCGGTCGGGGCCGAACGCAAGGGGAATGGTTGGCTGGTCCTGCACAAGGTTGGACCCGGGGAGTCGCTGACGGCGCTGGCCCGGAAGTACGGCACCACGGTGAAAGCCATTCAGCAGGCAAACCGCGGTTTGTCGGCCGGTTTAAAAGCCGGGGCAATTGTGAAAGTACCCTACGCAGGAACGGTGGATAAGACGGCAACCGCCGCCCCCGGCGGCAAAAAAACGCACGCCGTCGCCGCCGGGCAGGGCCTGTACGCCATTGCCCGCATCTACGGCGTGTCCGTGGCCGACCTCCGGACCTGGAACAAACTCACCTCCGACAACCTCTACGAGGGGCAGGTGCTGGCCGTAAGCGCCGAGGGCAGCGCACCCGCCACCGAAGAACCGGTATCCGCCGCCCAAGCGACTACCCAAACGACCGTTGCCGAAGAACCCGCGGCGCCCCGTAAACCGGCGCCGGTAAAAACCCACAAGGTAAAGCGCAACGAAGGACTCGCCAGCATTGCCCGCAAGTACAAAGTGTCGGTGAATGACCTCAAGGAGTGGAACAAACTTTCTTCCAGCAGCGTCAAAGTGGGCAAGGTACTGCGCGTTTCGGCGCCCCAGAAGCAGGTGGCAACCCCCCTCGAAGAGACCGCACTGGCAACCGGCGGCGGGGCCGAGACCGCAACGGACAATCCAACAAAAACCGACGCCAAGCGTAAGCCTGACAGCAAATCTTCCGTAAAAGACGGGGAAGACGACGACCCGACCGGCATCCAGGCCCGGAACCAGGCGGAAGCCAAGGCCGACCAGGAAGACCGCCGGGAAACCCGCACCGTTTCCAACGACGCCGTGGTCGCCAATACCGTTGGTTTTCCCAAAGTGATCGAGGCGGGCCTGGCGGAGTCCATCAGCGATTCGGGCGACACGGAGGGCTACTACGCCCTGCACCGTTCGGCACCGGTTGGAACTATTTTGCAGGTACGGAATGAAATGAACAATTTAAGCGTTTTCGTAAAAGTGGTAGGCAAACTCCCCGATACGGGAGCCAACGACAAGTTGGTCGTCAAAATCACCCAGAAGGCGTACGAACGGCTGGCCGCCGTGGACCGCCGCTTCCGGGTGGAGGTGACGTACCTGCCCAACTGATTCACCTACGCACCGTAACATTCAACCAACCAGCCTTATGGGACACCACGAAGAACATCACGGACACGCGCAAGCACAAGCACCGGTAAACAAGAATTTCGCCTGGTGGGTATGGCACGCCTTTTTCGTGCTGATGTACCCGGTACTCGTTGCTTTCGCGCTGGCCTATACCACAATGCTCCGGATCTTTTCGGTGCTTTCACAGGTCATCTCCTGGGTAATCAAGCTGTTCTCCCGTCGCCCGTAGGTCTTCCGTTCCAGGTCTTCCCGGCTCGTCTCCGGCCCGGTGAGGCATTCCCCGGCCGCTTTTGCTTACGTTAAAATACCCGTCCCCTTTGCCCTCCCTCCTCGACGTACTGGAAGAAAAATACCTTCAGTACAACCGTCCTGATTTTATTGCGGATGATCCCATCAGCATTCCGCACCGCTTTACCCGGCGGCAGGACATTGAGATTACGGGCTTTTTGGCCGCCGTCCTGGCGTGGGGCCAGCGGAAAACCATCATCAGCAAATGCTCCGAACTGATCGGCTTGATGGAGGAGGCGCCGTATGATTTCATCCGCGGGCACCAGGAGCACGACCTGAAGCGGTTCTTGCAGTTCAAGCACCGTACGTTTAACCCCACCGACGCCCTGTATTTCATTGACTTCCTGCACCACCATTACGCCCGGCACGACTCCCTCGAAGACGCGTTCGTAACCGGGCTGCGGCCGGATGACCAGACCGTCGAAAGGGGATTGACCGGCTTCCGCGAATCCTTCTTCGCCCCCGAGTACGCCCCGCAACGGACCCGCAAGCACATCTCCTCGCCGGCGGCAAATTCGGCCTGCAAGCGGCTCAATATGTTCCTGCGCTGGATGGTGCGCCGCGACGACAAAGGCGTGGACTTCGGCCTCTGGACCCGCATCCGTCCAAGCCAACTCGTGTGCCCCTGCGACGTGCACGTCGAAAGAACGGGCCGCCGGCTGGGCCTCATCACCCGCAAACAAATGGATTGGCTCACTGCCCTTCAACTCACCGAAAACCTGCGGCAGTTCGACCCCGCCGACCCCGTCAAGTACGACTTTGCCCTCTTCGGCCTGGGCCTCGAAGACCGTTACGCGTTGCCGGCATAAGCGGGCTGCCGGGATCATCGCCGCCTACCTGACTTGTGCCGTAGCCAACTGGTAGCCACTACGTACGTAGAAACGCGTAGCCAGGCGAACCTTTTGGGGCCATCCGCAGTATATGCGAGGCAGAAAAGCGGACATTTTCCTTAACCATCATGCAAGCTGGTGCACACTATCTGGGCGATAACCGTTGCCATTTCGTCGTCTGGGCTCCCGAAAAAGAAAAAGTAACGTTACACATCGTACGTCCGCAGGCGCGGCGCTTGCCCATGCAGCCGGCGGAAGCGGGGTACTTCGAGCTGGAGGCAACGCAGGTACCGCCCGGCACCACTTACTTCTACCAGTTGGACGAGGAGGACAAAGACCTGCCCGACCCGGCATCGCAGTACCAGCCCGAAGGCGTGCATGGCCCTTCGCAGGTGGTAGACCACGCGGGCTACCCGTGGCAAGACGTCGCCTGGCGGGGCCGTCCCTTCCGCGACATGGTGCTGTACGAATTGCACGTGGGCACGTTCACGCCCGAAGGCACCTTTGCCGCCATCATTCCCCGCCTGGACGACCTGGTGGCGACGGGCATCAATGCGATTGAACTCATGCCGGTTTCGCAGGTGTCAGGCAGCCGCAATTGGGGGTATGACGGCGTGTACCCGTATTCCGTGCAACATTCCTACGGCACCCCCGAAGACCTAAAATGCTTGGTGGATGCGTGCCACCAGCGCGGCATCGCCGTATTCCTTGACCTGGTGTACAACCACATGGGGCCCGAGGGCAGCTACATCGGAGCGTACGGGCCGTATTTTACCAAGCAGTACTGCACGCCCTGGGGCGACGCCCTCAACTTCGACGGCGCCTGGTCGGACGGCGTGCGGGAATTTTTTGCCAACAACGCCGCCTTTTGGGCCACCCAGTATCACCTCGACGGCCTGCGGCTGGACGCTATCCATACCGTGTACGATACCGGCGCCGTGCACTTCTGGGAATACACCCACGACACCCTCAAACGCGTGCGGGAGCAGACCGGCCGCGCCTTCTACCTGATTGCCGAGAGCGACCTGAACAGTCCGCGGGTCATCCAGTCGCCCGAGATCGGCGGGTACGGCTTCGAAGCGCAGTGGCTCGACGATTTCCACCACGCCCTGTACGTGCTGCTCAATGAACGGGGCCGCCGGCGCTACGAAGATTTCGGGTCCGTGGAACACCTGGCCAAAGCCATCAAGGAAGGCTACGTGCACAGCGGCGACTACGTCAAGTTCCGCAAGAAGAAATTCGGCCGTTCGTCGGCGGGCATTGCCGGCGACCACTTCGTAGTGTTTACGCACAACCACGACCAGGTGGGCAACCACCCCCGCGGGCAACGCTGGGCCGGCGTAATGGACTTTGAACGGCTTAAACTGGGCGCCGCGGTGATGCTGTTGTCGCCGTACGTGCCGATGCTGTTCATGGGAGAAGAGTACGGGGAAGACAATCCTTTTTACTACTTCGTCAGCCATTCGGACCCGGCGCTGGTAGAGGCCGTCCGCAAGGGGCGCAAAGAGGAATTCGCGGGTTTCAACTCGGACTTCGAGACGCCGGACTCGCAAGGGGAGGAGACCTTCCAGAGCTCAAAGCTGGATTGGGAGAAGCGGAAGAGGGGCAAACATGCCGTGCTGCTGAAGTGGTACCAAACGTTGATCCGCTTGCGGCGCGAAGAAGAGGTCCTGCAAAACTTCGACAAAAACGCCGTGGACGTCCGGACCGAGCAGGAAAAGGTGCTGGTGATACGCCGCCGGAGCGGGCAACGGACCTTGGTTTGCTTCTGCAACTTTGCCGACGAGGAGATGGTCGTTTCCCTGCCCAACGGCGCGGAAGGCATGGAAAAAGTGCTGGACTCCGGCGAAAGCGGGTGGCGGGAGCCCGGGCAACCCAACGGTCCTTCCCGTGCCGGGGTGACTGGTGACCGTCTTACGCTGGCGCCGGTCAGTGTAGTGGTATACCGGGCGGACTAGCGGCCCCTGGTGCAGAAATCGCGGTGAGTAACCATTTGCCAATAGCAATCATTGACTAAATTGCCCGTTCAACTCCACCAACTATGAGTACCCCAGTGACTGCGTCTTCTGCTTCCAGCCTCGTCCTGCAACGGCCCGCCGGGGCGATCCGGACTTCCGTTCAACTGCCGGCGTCCAAAAGTGAAAGCAACCGGGCGTTGATCATCAACGCGTTGGCCGGTAACCAGGGCGTGCTGAACAATTTGTCGGAGGCACGGGACACGCGCACCATGCAGCGGCTGCTGGAGAGTGCAGAGCAGAGCCTTGACGTCATTGACGCTGGCACCACCATGCGGTTTCTCACCGCTTTCATTGCGGCCACTGACCAGGACAAGATACTCACCGGCACGCCCCGGATGTGCGAGCGGCCCATTGCCCTGCTGGTGGACGCCCTGCGGGCTTTGGGAGCAAACATTGAATACCTGCGTCAGGAAGGGTTTCCGCCCATCCACATCCGGGGCATGGATTACAATGGCCGTAACCACGTCTCCATCCGCGGCGACGTAAGCAGCCAGTACGTATCCGCCCTGCTGATGATTGCGCCGCTGCTGCCCGAAGGACTTTCGCTGGAACTGACCGGCCCGGTAGGTTCCAGGCCGTACATTCAAATGACGCTGAACCAGATGGAGCAATTCGGCGCGCAAACCGAGTGGCACGAAAACGTAATCCGGGTGTTGCCCAAACCTTACCAGCCGACTTCCTACTCGGTGGAATCCGATTGGTCGGGGGCCAGCTACTGGTACAGCATCGTGGCGCTGGCCGACGACGCCGAGGTGGAACTGCTCGGGTTGAAAGCGCAGTCCTTGCAGGGCGACAGCCAGATTGCGCACATCATGGAACCGCTGGGCGTGCATTCTACTTTTACCGACCGGGGCGTGCTGTTGACAAAATCGCCGCGCAAGTCAGAAGGCACCGTTGACTTTACTGACTGCCCCGACCTGGCGCAGACGGTAGCCGTGTGTTGCGCCGCGCAGGGCGTGCAATTGACGATGACGGGCATCGAGAGCCTTAAAATCAAGGAAACGGACCGGGTGAGTGCCTTGCAGCAGGAACTGGCGAAGTTTGGCGCCCAGTTGCGGGAGACGAGCCGCGGCCTGTACGAGGTGACGCAAGCCAACTTTCAAGCGGGGGCTCCCGTGGAGATCGAAACCTACGACGACCACCGGATGGCCATGGCTTTCGCGCCGCTGGCCCTCAAAACGGACCTGGTGATCAAGCACCCCAACGTGGTCGTAAAGTCGTACCCGCGGTACTGGGAGGATTTGCAAAAAGCCGGCTTTATGCTGGGCGAACTTAGCTAGGCGGGCCGCTGCGGAGCGTCCTCGTAAGCAGCCACCTGGGCGCCGGTCAGGCTACAGTTGACCCACTCGGCGTCGAAGGTGGCGTTGAACTTTTTGTAGAATTCGATGGCCGGCGTGTTCCAGTCCAGCACCTGCCAGCTCATACCGTTGCAGCCCGTGCGTTTGGCCTCGGCAATGGCAGCATTGAAAAGCAACTTGCCGATGCCCTTGCCCCGTTGCGATTCCGTGACCACGATGTCTTCCAGGTACAGGCGCTTGCCCTTCCAGGTGGAGTAGCGGAAGTAGTACACGGCAATCCCGAGGATGGTGCCGTTTTGTTCGGCGACGTGGAAGCCAAATACCGGGTTGGGGCCAAAGCCGTCTTCCAGCATCCGCTGTTCCGTGTTTTCCACTTCGTGCGGTGCCCGTTCAAAGGCAGCCAGTTCCTTGATGAGGGATAGGGTGGCCGGAATGTCTTCCGGCGTACCGCGGCGAATCACAACGGTTGGTTGGGTCATAGCTTACTTGCCTGGATGTCGAGTTCGTGGGCAAGGTGCTCAATCATCACGCTTTCTTTGTCACAAATTCCGTCGGAGGCCCCGGCCAGCATGTAGATCACCCGCAGTACCGCTTTTTTCTCTTCGGGCCTTTCGACGAGGTAACGCTTGAGCGTTTTGATGAACTTCCGCTCCCACTGATCGAAGTGGCAAATTAAGTATTTGAATTCATTAAAGAACAGCATTTGCAAGTCATTAATTTCCTCCTTGCAGATGTCCTTGCGGGTCGAGATGTCAATCAAGCCATTGGCCAGCGTCCGGAGCAGTTGCCATTCCCGTTCATCTACCCGGCCATCGGTGTGCGCAATCAATAAAGCCGGGTAAAATGTTACAAACACCGAAAACTGCTCATATGTCAGGTTAAGCCGCCGGACTTCGGTGTATTCTTGGTACAACTCGGGCACCGTATAGGTATGCATACTCGTATCGCGTTAGAGCCAGTATAAAACAACCGCTTTTACTAGTAAATCACAATGGGCCGGTCCGCACGGAACGCCGGGCCCGGGTACAAGAACCGGCCGGCTGGTCAGGCTTGCCCGGAAAAAAGGACTTCGGGAGGCCCATTCTTACATATAATTCCCGGGTAGTAACGCGGACCGGGCTACGTTATTGAGAACACGGCCGCATTTTTAGATTATATTTGCATTGTATTTTCACTGAGCAACTGACAGAAGTACCTCTTTGCCTGCCTCTTAAAATAGCACTGCAACCCTCGCGGGTGTATGGTCCGGGTGCCCAAACCAGGGAGGGGCAACCACCGCAGACGGGTTGTTTTTCCCCAAACGGCAACAGAGCGTATGCCCGTCCGTGCTGAAGAAACGCCGGTGCAGGGCCCGGTTGAGGGGCTTTGGGCACGCGTTGAGGCGCCAAACATTACCCAGGGGCGCCTAAGCAATCAATACTAAAACGTGACGTATCTGCGTACTGCACTCGTGCAATCAAGGAAAGTTTTTTCACCAGCATAATGAGGATGTTAACACAAGGGGCAATGGGTACTTGGACGCGGATTCTGGGCGTAATCCTGCTATTGGCGCTCAGCAGTAGCTTTTGCACGTCCGCGGCCGGGCAAACCCAGAAGGCCCGCACCGAGTTCGACCTGATCGAGAACCTGAGCGACCAGTGGCTGGTGTATGACAACGTGTACCAATCCTACGTGCCCTACTTGCAGGACCGTTACCCGGTGCAGTACACACTAAACCTGGTGCTCGACCCGGCCAAGTACCGTTCTTACCGACTTCTCCTGGAGGCGGAACAGCCCTGTTATCTCTTCGTACAATCAAAACTCGTCCGGCTCATTGGGGCGCAGGAGCGCGTATCCCTGGATTTGGACAGCATCCAAAACCTTGCCAAGAGCCAGACTTTGCTGCTGACGCTCTACAACCCGGAAGGGCACGCGGTCGCACCGCTGGCGCAGGTCGTGTTTCCGCACGTTCAGCACGTGCAGGTGGCCACAGTAACTGCCAAAGACGAACTAGAGGCCAAACTGCGTACCAAGAATACCTTTACCAACTTCCTCATCGTGGCGGCCGTCTTCGTGCTGGGCCTGTACGCTTTCCTCTGGAACTACCATCCCAAAGCTTTTTCCCAGTACTTCAACCTGCGCTTCATGGTACCGGGAGCACTGCGGGAAGACGTTCCTCTCATCAATAAGCCCTTGAGCGGCAGCAGCCTGCTGTTTGTACTCGCCCACAGCTTCTTGCTGAGCTTATTCTACATCACCGTACAGCAGAGTTCCGACAAACTGTTCGCCAACATACTGGTGGTAGACGCCACCGGTCAGTTCTGGCCAGTGGTCCAGTACTTCCTGATGATGTCGGGCCTGATCTTCGCGCTGCTGCTGGGCAAGTATCTGCTCATCCAGGCAGTGGGAAGCGTATTCAAGCTTTCGGGCGTAACGCACGTGCATTTCTATGAGTACCTGCTCTTTTCCCGCGTGTTCTACACGGTGGTAGTGTTCCTGCAATTCGCCCTTTTCCTGGTGGCGCCGGTGTGGGTATCCGTGATTGCCGAGGTGGTTATCTGGATTGTACTGCTGTTCAACATCGTCCGGATCGTCATCATTAATTCTGTCCTGAGCCGGCTTACTTCGGCTAAAAATCTGTACTTATTTTCCTATCTTTGCACCACTGAATTGATTCCCTTACTAATAGGAATTAAAATATTGATAAAGTAGGCAGTTTTGCCGTGTGGAACGAAAATAACAAAACATAGCCTTGTTCAGATGAGCGCAGTAAAGACACCAGATGCACAGGACAGATTGTACAAAGTAGAAAGTATACTGGTTTCCCAACCAAAGCCTGCCGACGATAAATCCCCTTATTTCGAACTAGCAAGGAAGTACAATCTCAAAGTTGATTTTCGTGCCTTCATCCAGATCGAACCCGTTCCCCTGAAGGATTTCCGGAAGCAGAAGATCAACATTCTTGACCATACGGCGGTCATTTTTACCAGCCGCAACGCGGTGGACCACTTTTTCCGTATTTGCAGCGAGAGCAAGCTGGAAATGCCGGCGGAGATGAAGTATTTCTGCATCTCTGAGCAGACGGCCAACTACCTGCAGAAGTACATCGTGGTGCGCAAGCGCAAGATATTCACGGGGGAGAAGACCGCCGCCGACATGCTAGACCTGCTCAAGAAGCACAAGAACGAAAAGTTCCTTTTCCCGTGCTCTGACATCCGCAAGAACGACATTCCGGAATTCATGGACCTGAACAGCCTGCATCTCACCGAAGCAGTACTGTACAACACGGTTGCCTGTGACCTCTCTGATCTGGCCGAAGTGAACTATGACATCATTGCTTTTTTCAGTCCTTCCGGCATCAACTCGCTTTTTGTGAATTTCCCCGACTT
The DNA here is from genome assembly GCA_902805615.1 of uncultured Cytophagales bacterium. Classification (GTDB taxonomy): domain Bacteria; phylum Bacteroidota; class Bacteroidia; order Cytophagales; family 172606-1; genus CADCTQ01. The sequence continues at coordinate 1,869 of CADCTQ010000346.1, read as the reverse complement.
CAAGCAGAACAAAACCCGGATTGCGGCCTTCGGACCAACCACTGCCAAGGCAGTCCGCGACCACAATCTGGTCCTCGACATTGAAGCGCCGCTGCCCAACGCGCCTTCCATGACGGGTGCCATCGAAATGTACATCAAGAAGGCTAACAGCATCAATTAGCAAATACGTAACATATCACCCAATATTCCACCTTTTTTTTGCGTTTAATAGCTTGCACAAGGCTTTTTAGGAAGACGTCGCGATACAAAACTGACATTGTTTTGTACCGTTTTGAAACGAATTGCTATATTTAAAACCTATCCCTTGTGCTTGCCATGAAACATAGACTCTTTACTGCCTTACTCTTATTGTGCGCAGGTGTCTGCGTACCTGCTTTGGCCCAGCAGGACCCCCAGTTCAGCCAATACATGTTCAATGCATTGTATTTCAACCCAGCCTACGCAGGGGTAGAAGGCCGAACCAAATTTCAACTCATTCACCGGTCCCAATGGACGGCCTACCAGGCTACCTTCGACGATGGTACTGCTCCGATCACCCAGAACTTCAGCCTTAACTCTCCCGTGCTCCGCCTGCGGAGTGGGGTGGGCCTGCACATTGTCAATGACCGCCTGGGGCCGTTGAACAACGTGGAGGCGCAGGCGTCTTACGCTTACCATTTCCCGGTGAATAAAGGCAAGCTTTCCCTGGGCATCCGGGGGGGGATGTACTCCCAAACCATTGACTTTGAGAAGTACCGGGCGATCAATGAGAACGACCCCAACCTGGCAGACCGCAATGGCCGGGAGTCGCAGGTGAGGCCCGATCTGGCCCTCGGAATTTTTTACCGGGCCGAAAAATTTTATGGTGGGGTCAGCGTTAATCACATAGTTAGATCAGAATTCGACTTTGGACTGGACGAATTGAAGAATCCCCTATCCAATCACATATACGTGACGGCCGGCTATGATTACGATCTTACCTACCAAGTGGTCCTGACCCCTTCGGTACTGCTGAAGTCCGATTTTAATTCATACTCAGTTGAAGTGAGCACCTTGGCTACGTACGAACAGAAGTTTTGGGGCGGCTTGTCGTTTCGCCAGGGAGAGTCTCTCTCCGCGTTGATCGGGGCAAGTCTGATGAAGGACAATTCACTGCGCATCGGGTATGCATTTGATTACATCATCAAAGCACAACCGGTCAAGCGGCCTACCTCCAATGAGATCCTGCTTTCGTACACACTGCCACCACCGGTACCTTCTACCAAATCTGTCACCCGTACGCCGAGGTTCCGGTATTGATTGGAAGTGCACATTCTTAAATAATAGCGAGATAACCCCTGATTCCCAAAATGACCTTAAGCCATTTTTCCTTAAATATTACAGCGTGGGGTAAAGCTGAATCTTCGTAAAACTCGGAAAAGTATAAACCATAATTTTGTTGCCGTCTTCTGTATTGCAAATCAACCGAATCGTATTTAATCCAATTTATCAGGTGCTATGAATAAATCCAATTACTTTAAAGTCTTCTATTGCCTGCTGGCCCTGGCTCCCATGCTATTGCAGGGTTGCGGCCTTCTGGGCAAAAGAGGTAAAGGCGGCGATGATCGTGGGGAACTGGTAGGTGTGCCCGGTCGCGAAGGATGGAAACAGGAGATACCCTACGGTATGGTACTGGTCCCGTCCGGAACATTCCACATGGGGCAAGCTGATGAGGATGTACCGCATACCATGATCAACATGAACAAGCAGATCACCATAGGCGGTTTTTACATGGACGATACGGAAATCACTAACAATGAGTACCGTCAGTTTATCGACCACATGATCACTGATTCGGCATCTGTATTGGGCGAGGACTATATCATGAAGGAACTCTATCCCGACACTACC
>CADCTQ010000345.1 GCA_902805615.1 uncultured Cytophagales bacterium | reverse complement strand
CGTAACCAACTTTTATTTTGATATAGTTAAGACATTTAATATATTACATCTCCAATCCATTCACATTAGTGTTGATTTAGATGCAGGAATTGCTGATGCAATTGTCACCCATCTTTTACCGAAGAAAGCTTATATACGTTTAGTCGAGTAAGTTGTGATAAGGCGAATAACGACTGCGGGGAGACACTACTGATTTAGCGCAGGGAAGCCATGCTTATGATGATCAAATCATTACTGGAACTGAACCAGAAGCGGTATAAGGGCTGGTTCAGGGTCTGGGTTCATCTGCTATTCTGGCTGTTTATATTTCTCTACGAGGCGGTACAGACGAGTTTTGCCATTAAAGAAATAGGCTTCCTGTTTATTGGCATTACCCTCCGGGAAGTGATGACCATGATGGTCATTCACTATGCGTTTGCTTACTACGTCGTCCCTAAGTTGTTGCTCAAAGGGAGATGGTTTTATTTTCTCATTTGTGCAGCAGCAGCCTACGTGTTTGCCGTAGCCAGCTTTTATTATGCCTTGTACTACCTGAGGCTGCACGGGCTGACGCCGGTTTACGTCAAACCTTTTTCGGACATCTACCTGCAGTACGGCTTCTGGGCTACCGTGGCTGATCCCATCCGAATGTACAACACCATTCTGTTTTACACGACGCTCTTCTTTACGCTCCTGATCAAGACCACCAAGTCGTTTTTTGAATCCAGCGCCCAGAAGATCAACCTTGAAAAAGAAAAACTCAAACTGGAAAAGGAAAACATGCGGCTTGAACTGAACCTGCTCAAATCCCAGATCAACCCGCACTTCTTCTTCAATACGCTCAATAACATTTACTCGCTGGTGGAAGACAAGGACGAACTGGCCGCCAGCATCATTTTACGGTTGTCGGACCTGATGCGCTACAGCCTCTACGAGTCTACGCATGACACCATTCCCCTCTCGCACGAGCTTAATTTCATCCAGAACTACGTTGAACTGGAGCGGATACGGCATAAGGAGTACGTGTCCATTACATTGCGTACCGGCGAGATCCCGCGGAACCTGGCGATCCCGCCGCTGATCCTGGTCACGTTCGTCGAGAATGCCTTCAAGCACGGCGTCAAAACAACCATTGAAGCTTCCTGGGTCAACATTGACGTGCAGGTCAACAGCAACGAACTGGCCTTTTTCATTCAGAACAGCAAACCGCATAAACTCAGCAGAGACGCCTTTCATGGGGGCATCGGCCTGGTAAACGTACACCGGCGGCTGGACCTCCTGTACCCCGGCCGCTACCAATTGCTCGTCAAAAACGAACCGGCCACCTACACCGTTGACTTAAAGATAAAACTACATGACAATGTCCCTGAGTTGCGTCATAGTGGACGACGAGCCGTTGGCGCAGGAACTGATTGAACGCTTCGTCGGGCGGTTGCCTTACCTGACGCTGGCTGGTAAGTTTGACAACGCAATCCAGGCGATGGATGGAATCGAGCGGATAAAGCCGGACTTAGTCTTTCTAGACATTAACATGCCCGAGATGACCGGCATTGAGTTCCTGAATGTGCTGTCGGTGGGACGCCCCGGCGTCATCATCACTACTGCTTACCCTCAGTATGCCCTTGAGGGCTTTGAACACGACGTGGCCGATTACCTCATCAAGCCCATTGCCTTTGACCGGTTCGTGAAAGCCGTCAACAAAGTAAGGGAGAAACGGTCTCCCAAGCCGGACCAGCCCGACCCTAAACCGGCGGCGAATGATGGGAAAGCGGGCGACAAACCACCCGTTCCGGCCGAGAGGGAGTTGACCAGCCCCGAGAAGTTTTTCATGGTGAAGGAGGATAAAAAACTGGTAAAGGTCAACCTGAGCGACATCGTGTTTGTGGAAGGAATGAAAGATTACGTTAAAATACACCTGCCCGATCACTTCCTGGTAACGCACATCACCATGACCAAAATTGCCGAATTATTGCCCCCGCCCTGGTTTATCCGCATCAACCGCTCCTTCATCGTGCAACTCTCCTTTATCAAACTGATTGAAGGCAATATGGTAGAAACGTCGAACGGGAAAAAGTTGGCCATCGGCATCAACTACCGTGACACGGTGAAAGAAGCCCTGCAAGGGTGGACGATTTAGCCGGGTACTAACCAACGCCGGGTCAGTTGGTCGAAAGTCCGTGGTAGTATGTCGAAATAGTTTCACGCCATTCATCCTGTGTATAAACTTGAATCAAATAAAACCGGTACCTCTATGACAACCACCAACCCCAATCCTAAGCTGAGCCTGAACCGTGAAGTCGTGATCAGCTTCAACCCGTGCAAAGGCAAAAGGCTGCCGGGCAACGCCCGCCGGGAAGTTGTATTTACCTGTTGTGACGGTGCATCCTACGCAACTACGCCCTTCCGGAAAGGGTAGCCCCAGGCAACGGCCCGTCGTCGGTTTGCCTGTTCTTCGCGTCGGGCGATAGCCGCAGCCGGGCTGACCAACCAAACCGCTTTTTTGCATCACACCAATGATTTATACCTGCGCAATAGTTGAAAACGAGCCGCTGGCCGAGCGGATGCTGCGTAAGTACGTGAGCCGCGTCAGCTTCCTCGAATTAGCGTGGACCTGTACTTACGCGGAGGAAGCAATCATGCTGATGCAGAAAGAAAAGGTGGACATTCTGTTCCTTGATTTGCAGGATGCCCTTATAAAACCCAACAGTTCTTTCTGGTACTTGATTACGCTTCACGACCATGTGATTGTTACCTCTCCGTACCCTGCCGAAGCGTTGGGCGTGCAACTGCCCGTGATGGCATTCCTGCACAAACCCATTCCTTTCGCGCATTTCATTACGGCCCTGGAGAGCTTTCTGGTGAGCCCTGACAACTGAGTTTGTAACCGTACTGTTGTCAGGGCCGTGCGCACCCTACCGCAATAGCCCCGCGTCGAACCGTGGCTATTGCCCGAAAACCGGGCCGATGCCGGCGGCGCACCCCTGTGAATGACGACCCATGCTGGCGACGGCCTTGCCGGAAGGGTAGCTCTACCGCGTCAATCAAACCCACTTTTGGTCATGTATGCCATGCAACCCTCCGGCTTTTACGTGTTCCGCCGCCCCCTGCTGCCCGTGGACGCGTTATTCGGGTTCTTATCCCGCACCACTGCCGGTCATTATGAGGAAGAACTCCGGCATATTTTCAGTCAGCCGCAACTACAGGAGGCCATCTGCCTGGCCTCACCAGCCTTGTTTAACTCGTTGGGGCAGTGGTTACGGGGAGAAGACGTTGCCGGGAAGGAAAAACTGCTGAAAACCCTGTTCAAGTACCTGTTACGCGCCAGCACCCGCTGCACGCCTTACGGCATGTTTGCCGGGTGCACCACGGCCGGGCACTTTGCAGACCACACCCGGGTATGCATGCATCTCTCACAGCCCTACACCAAATACGTACGGCTCGACATGGATTACCTAGCCGGGCTTGCCCGCTCGATAGCCAGCCATCCCGACGTCCAGAGCCAGGTAAAGTACTTCCCCAATGAAAGCCTCTACCGGGTTGGGAAGAAATACCGGTACACGTATGGGCAGGCCGGGGGCAAAAACCGCCAGTACTCCCTGTGCGCAGTGGAAGCTTCGCCTTACCTGGAAGCCGTTCTGGGTGCGTCGGCAAATGGCGCAGTTATTGGGCAGATTGCCTTTACTGTGCTGCCGTACGGGGTAGACTTCGAAGAAGCAGTAGGTTACGTAACGCAGTTGGTGGAGGAACAAATACTGGTCAGCGAAATGCAACTGCCGGTGACGGGCCCCGAATTCCATAAAGTGCTGGAGGCTAAGTTAGCCGGCCTCCAATATACTGCCCAATGGGTGCAGCAGTTGCGGTACATTCATGACGTGCTGAAACAACAGGATCACGGTGTACAAAAATATGCGCAGATCAGAACAGTACTCGGGCCGGACCTGGCGCCCGCTGACGAGGGGAGCCTGGTGCAAACTGACCTCTTTTTCAACACGACGGAGAATCAGTTGGGAAAAGGGGTCATCTCCGCTCTGACCAAAGATTTCCAAAAGCTGCTCCCACTCAACCAGGGCAGCTACATCGCTGACCTTGAAAACTTCGGGAGACGTTTCTGTGAACGCTACCAGGACCAGGAAATTCCGTTGCTGACCGCACTGGACGGTGAAGTGGGGATAGGTTACGGCGGGAAAGCGGACAGTGCCGGCTACTTACCCCTTATTGAAGACATTGAAGTACCCGGCCGCCACAAGCCGGCCCTCATTGAGTGGAACTACTGGAAAGACTTCATCCTCAAGAAGTACTCCCAAAGCCTGCTGGCGGGCGGCGCCGAAATCATCCTCACCGAAACAGACCTCGGGCAACTGGGAGCCAGCGGTGCCTCCAACCATAAGCCGCTCCCCGCATCATTTGCCGCCTTTGGCAATCTGCTGGCCGAATCAGCCGAAGCGCTCGACAAGGGCGATTTTCTGTTCAATCTGTATTCCATTACCGGGCCTTCGGCCACCAACCTGCTGACCCGGTTCGCGCACGGGAACCCCGACCTGAAGGAACACATTCAGGCCTGCATCACGGCCGAAGAAGCGCTGCACCCGGATGCCATTTTTGCCGAGGTGACGCACCTGCCCGAGGAGCGCACCGGCAACATTCTCCTGCGGCCGGCCTTCCGCAAATACGAGATTCCGTACCTGGCCCAGGCATCGGTTGGGGAAACGTTCAAAATCCCGCTGAGCGACCTGATGGTGTCCGTCCGGAATGGAAATGAAGTAGTACTCCGCTCGGTAAGGCACAACAAACGGGTGTTTCCCCGCCTGACCAGTGCCCACAATTTCGCCGAAGGCCTCCACCCGTACCGGTTCCTGTGCGATCTGCAATTCCAGGGCGAGGTGGTGAACGTGGCCTGGCACTGGAGCATACTCGAAAAGCAATCCTTTCTGCCCAGGGTCCGCTTCGGAAATATCATCGTGAGCCGGGCGGCCTGGAACTTGTCGGCGGGCAGCTATCCACAGTTGAGGGAACCGGGGCTGGACCTGCTCCATTTTTTTGCGGAGCTGCGGGCCCCGTTGCGTCTTCCTGAACTGGTCACGATCGCCGAATCCGATAACGAAATCCTGATCGACTTCCGCAACCTTTACTGCCTGGAACTGCTCAGGGACACGCTACTGAAAAAAAACGCGGTCACGCTCAAGGAATACCTGCAACTGCCCGGGCAGTGCTTCCTCGGGGACCAGCACGGCAGGTATACCAACGAAATAATCATCCCCTTCCAACTGGTACGCCCCGCGGTGAAGGCAGAAAAACAACCCCTGCGCCCGGTGAGCACGCAGCGCAGCTTCTCAATCGGTAGTGAGTGGTTGTACTTCAAGGTGTACACCGGCGAAAAGACGGCCGATCATCTGCTCAAAAAAGTGATCGGGAAACTGGCCGGGGAATTGATCCGCGAAAGGCTGGTCGACCAGTGGTTCTTCGTCCGGTATGCCGATCCGGACTTCCACCTGCGGATCCGGTACCACGGCGACCCGGACTCGGGTTTTTTCCATAAGGTCACCGGCAGGCTTCAGGCCGCGTTAAGCGAGGAGTTGCGAACCGGCCTGGTGCACCGGGTACAAACCGATACTTACCAGCGGGAGATTGAACGGTACGGGGATGAGCGGATGACCCTGACGGAAGAACTATTTTACCACGACAGCGAAGCAGTAGTCGCCTTCCTGAACCTGTTGCAGTGCGACGACGACGAAGACTACCGGGGGCTGTTTGCCATAGCCGGCGTTCAGGCGCTGCTCGATGACTTCAGGTACCCGGTCCATAAGCGTAAAGAATTCTACGCTACGCTGCATGGGCGTTACCTCTCAGAATTCGACGGTTCGGGCGATTTGAAAAGACAACTGGACGAAAAATACCGCCGGGACCGGACCGGGGTAGACGCCTGGCTGCGTACGGACGCCGACGCGACCGGCATGAAGAGCCGGGTGGAAGCCATCCTCAGCCAGCGTTCCCTCCGGAACCAATCCATCGTCGGGCAAATGCTGGCAGCCTCGCCGGACGAAGCCGCCCAAACCGAGGCGTACCTGGCCAGTTGCGTGCACATGTTCCTCAACCGGGTGTTTATCTCCAATCCCCGCCTGCACGAACTGGTGGTCTACCATTACCTGCTCAAACAGACGGTGGCCCGTGCATCGAGAAGTGCGGCAACCCTGACCCGGTAGGGACCGGCCCGCCGCACCCGGAAGGCCCCGACCCGAACACCCGGCAACTGCCCTGCAAGGAATTTAAAACCCTTGCGGGGCAGCCGTTTTTTGTTCGTTTCCCTCCCGCATTCCCCCCGCACTTGGTCGAAAACGCCCCGTACTTGGTCGAAAAAAGTTTCGGTCCCCCCGCTAGGGGCTAACTTCAATTTAAAAATACAACGGGTATGAAAAAGACTTTAGCAAACCTGCTGGGCAAACTGAAGGGCGCATCTGCCGGAGCCAATGCCACTGAGGCAAAACCACCTGCGCAGTTGTTCGAAGTCGTATCGGGCGAAGAATTGCTCTCCATCCGGGGCGGCGATAAGGAGTATAAGCCGATCTACGAAGATGCGGCAGAGAACCCGAATTGGCAAAAACCATCCATGATGCTTGACATGTAGGGATCACCCTGTCACTTAACCTTTTGAGATATGGCAAAGAAGAAATTTTTCCTCCCGCGCGACTCGGAGAAGACCCGCCGGAAAACCATTGACGAGTTGCAGAAGCAGGACATTGAAGTGGAAGGTGAAGAAAAAATTGCGGGCGGCTTCGTGGAAGTACCCCGTTGGCTCGAAGTCCCGGGCGGAGCCGGCAAGCCGGACCCCGAACCTGATTGTTAAACCACCTGCTCCCTTTCCCGATGACCACTTCCCCGACGTGCCGCGCCCTGATCCTGAAGGTAGCCAGCAGGTGCAATTTAAACTGCACCTACTGCTACATGTACAATGCAGGTGATACTACGTACCGGCAACAACCAAAGTTCATGAGCCGGACCGTAGCCGAAGCCCTCCTGCAAAGCGTACGCCAGCACTGCGCCCGGCACGGGGTTACCCACTTTACGTTCATCTTTCACGGGGGGGAGCCCTTGCTGGCCGGCCCGCGCTTTTACGAGTGGTTCGTGGGCCGGGCCCGGGAGGTATTGCAGCCGGCGGTAAAGCCGTTCTTCGCCTTGCAAACCAATGGCGTGCTGCTCACCGAAGCGTGGTGCGACTTGCTGGCCCGGTTAGACGTGTCGTTGGGCATCAGCCTGGACGGCACCCCCGAGACCAACGACAAGTTCCGGGTAGACCACCAGCATAAAAGCTCCTACGCACCCGCCGTGAGGGGGCTGCAACTGGCGCAGCGTTCCCGGTCCCGGAGACATCACCCCGGCGTGCTGTGCGTGATCGACGTTTCGGCCGACCCCCTGGCCGTGTACAGTCACTTCAAGGCGTTGGCCGTCGGCCGGGTAAATTTCCTGCTGCCCTATTGCACGCACGACAAGCCCCCTCCCGTCCCGGCCGGTGCCGAGAGTGCGACCCCCTACGCGGACTGGCTGCTGGCCATATTTGACCAGTGGTACGAAGAAAAAGCACCCAAGCCCCGCATTCAACTCTTCGAGCAGGTCATCGAACTCATCCTGGGCATCGACCGGGGATTTGAGTACCTGGGCGGCCGGGACCTGGAGTTCCTGGTGGTGGAAACCGACGGGGGGATCGAAGCCGTAGGGGCGTTGAAATTGTGCGGCAACGGCTTTACCAAAGCCGGCATGAACGTACTGCACCACGAACTGGATGAGGCGCTGCACACGGACCTGGCCCGGCTGTACCACCAGAGCCACCACCAGTTACCGGTGCAATGCACCACCTGCCCGGTGGTAGCCGTGTGCGGGGGCGGATTTTTGCCCAACCGGTACAGCCGGCAAAACGGCTTCGCCAATCCGTCCGTGTTCTGCCTCGATCTGGCCAGACTCATTACCCATGTTCAGAATAAAATCCTGGCGTCACTGCCCCACAGCCTTTTAGCAGAGGAAGAATGGATTCCCCTGTCTTTTGAGGAAGTAAGGCGTTCGTTGAGGGCGTAAAAAATGGCACCAACCCGACCAATGGCCTTATGAACAGCAGATATAAATTCTACCGGCAGCTCGACTACATGGACTGCGGCCCTACCTGCCTGAAGATGGTGGCGGCTTATCACGGCAAGGAATACTCCCTCGACTACCTGCGGGCCAACTCGTTCATTACCCGCCAGGGGGTGAGTCTGCTGGGGCTCAGCGAAGCGGCCGATAAGATCGGGCTTAAATCCCTGGCCGTTAAGCTCACGCCCGAGCAGTTGATCGAAGAAGCGCCGTTGCCCTGCATCCTGCACTGGAACCAGGAACACTTCGTGGTGCTTTACGACGTCAATCATTCCCTCGAAGGCTTTCTGCGGGGCCGCAAAAAGGAAAAATTTGTGGTGGGCGACCCCGGCCACAACCTGGTTGCCATTGATGAAGCTACCTTCCGCAAGTGCTGGGTAAGTACGGCCGACGGCCGGGGCGTGGCCCTGCTGCTGGAGCCGACGGCCGATTTCCACAAACGGAAAGAAGAAATCCAGGAAAGCCACGGTGGCTTCCGGTTCCTTTTTCAGTACCTGTATTCGTACAAAAAGTACGTGGTTCAGATATTCGTCGGCATGCTGTTCAGCAGCTTGCTGGCGCTGGTTTTTCCGTTCCTGACCCAGAGCCTGGTCGATTACGGCATTCAGCGGCAGAATTACGATTTCATCTACCTGATTCTGTTTTCCCAACTGCTGCTGTTTCTGGGCGGAATGGCCGTGGACCTGATCCGCAACTGGATGCTGCTCCACATCAACACGCGCATCAGCGTGAGCATTATTTCCAACTTCCTGGTCAAGCTCATGAAGCTGCCCATCAATTTCTTCGAGTCGAAGAACGTGGGCGACATCACCCAGCGCATCAGCGACCACCGCCGGATCGAGACGTTCCTGACCGGGTCTACGCTCAATACGCTTTTCTCGCTGCTCAACCTGGTGATCTTTTCCTTCGTCCTGGCCACCTACAGTTTCAGGATCCTGGGCATTTTCTTCCTGGGCAGCATCCTGTCGGTGGGCTGGGTGATGCTGTTTCTGCACAAGCGGAAAGACCTGGACTACATGCGCTTCCAGCGCATGCGCGAGAACCAGAACAGCATCTACGAACTCATCACGGGCATGCAGGAGATCAAACTCAATAATTGCGAAAGAACCAGGCGCTGGGAATGGGAACGCATCCAGGCCAAGCTGTTCAAGATCAACGTGCGGAGCATGGCCCTCGAGCAATACCAGGAAGTAGGCTCCACGTTCATTACGCAACTCAAAAACATTCTCATCTCCTTTACGGCGGCCGTAGCCGTAATCAACCACGACATTACCCTGGGCATCATGCTCAGCATTTCCTACATCGTAGGGCAGATGAACGGGCCCCTGAGCCAGTTGATTACCTTCATCCGGAGCATCCAGGACGCAAAAATAAGCCTGGAGCGCCTCAGCGAGATCCATGACCGCAACAACGAAGAATCCGACGATACGGCCCTGACGGGCAAAGTAGACAAGGATCTGTTCGAATTTTCCGGGGCCGGGCCCGGTGAGGCACTCGCGGCCGGCATCATTTCGCTCAACAGTTCGCTGAAGGTCCCCGACCGCGGGATCGAACTGCGCAATGTTTCCTTCCGGTACGGAAGCCCCAGTTCGCCCCTGGTGCTCAACAACGTCAGTTTGCGCATACCCGAGGGGAAGGTCACGGCCATTGTCGGCTCCAGCGGCAGCGGCAAAACCACCCTGCTCAAGTTGCTGCTCAAATTTTACGAACCTTCGGGGGGCAGCGTCCACGTGAACGGCGCCAACATGACCGACATTCCGGCGCGGGAGTGGCGGAAAATCTGCGGTACGGTGATGCAGGAGGGCTACATCTTTTCGGATACCATTGCCCGCAACATTGCCGTCGACGACGACCGGATTGCCGAAGACAAGCTGCTCCACGCGGTAAAGGTGGCCAACATCCAGGACTACATCCGCAAGCTGCCCCTTGGTTTTACCACCAAGATCGGCAATTCGGGCAACGGCCTGAGCGGCGGCCAGCGGCAGCGCATGTTCATCGCCCGGGCGGTCTACAAGAATCCGAAGTACATCTTCTTCGACGAGGCCACCAGCGCCCTGGATGCCAACAATGAACGCATCATCATGGACAACCTCGGCCAGTTCTTCAAAGGCCGCACGGTAATGGTGATCGCCCACCGCCTGAGTACGGTCAAGAACGCCGACCAGATCGTGGTGCTGGAAAACGGGGAGGTGAAAGAAGTAGGCACGCACACCGAACTGGTTGCCCTGAAAGGCAGGTACTTCGAATTGGTCAAGAACCAGCTCGAACTGGAGGCTGCCTGACGTTGCCCGAACGCTGCCGATCACTATAAACCCATTGTCTTATGCCGGCCCAGGAGTATAGCCTAAAGAGCGTCGAAATCCAGGAAATCATCGGGCAGATTCCGCCCTGGACGGTCCGCTGGGGCATTACCGTGTTGTTTGTCGTGTTCCTGATTCTGCTTTTCTGCTCGTATTACATCCAGTACCCCGACGTGCTGGCCGCCAAGGCCGTCATCAGCGCCAAGGAGCAGCCGTTCCGGCTCAGTTGGTACCGCAGCGGCCCCCACGTGCACCGGGTATACGCCCGGGAAGGACAATGGGTACGCGCCGGCGATACGCTGCTGGTGGAGAAGAGCCTCGTCAACGGTGCCGTTACGCCCATCCTGAGCCCCGTAGCGGGCCGGGCCATCCTCATCAAGGGCACCGAAGACAACCCGCGGAAATCAACGATGATCGTGTACCCCGCCCTGTCGCAGTTTGAAGTGCAGTTGTACATGCCCATGCAGGGCTCGGGCAAAGTGCGGCCCGGCCAGCCGGTACTCATCAGGCTGGACGCCTACCCGGCCGCGGATTTCGGGGTGCTGGAGGGCACGGTTGCCTCGGTACTGCCGGTATCCATCGACGACAAGCACCGGGTGCAGGTACGGCTGACCCGCGGATTGGTGACGGCAGTAAACAGGAAGATTCCGCCCCGGCACGTAATGAACGGCAGCGCAGAAATCGTGCTCGAAAACAGAAACCTGTTTAACCGGCTTTTCGGGAGCTTATTCTTCCGGTAAAGCCTCCGGCTCCTCCCCGGCGCTGCGCCTGCCGCCGCGCCGTCTTTTATTTATTCCCCGGCAAGCAACCATCGGGTTGCCTGAGCCCTCTTTCTGCTGCCGGCCAAGCAGCCTCAACAACGTTTCCGCGGCGGTAGCCGGCCAATTCTTTTGCCCCGGGAGCGGCCGTGAATTGGTCTAAAATGCCCCTTACTTAGTCGAAATAAATTCCTGTTCCGCATAATAAAAAGTCTATTTGACTAACTTAAATGTGTAACGAAATGAGAACGCTAATCCATTTTTTTCGGAGGGCAGGCTTGGCACCGGCACTTGTGCTGCTGTTGCCCTTCGGTGCAGCGGCCCAGGGTACGGTGAGCGGGTTTGTGCTGGAAAAGCAAGGCGTTCCCGCCCCCTTTGCAACCGTTGCCCTGATTACGCCCAAGGATTCAGCCATTGTAAAGGGCAAGGCGACGGATGAGGACGGCAGTTTTGTTTTCGAAAGTGTATCAGACGGCGAGTACGTGGTTGCCATCTCCTACGTAGGGTACAACCGCACCTTCAGCCGGCCGTTTGCCATCGGCGAAGCCGCGCGGGGCGTGGTCCTGGGCAACATCCTGCTGGCCGAAAGCACCCAGGCCCTCCGGGAGGTGGTGGTCACGGCCCAGAAACCCCTCATTGAGCGCGACGCCGACAAGTACGTGATGAACGTGGAGAACAGCGCCCTGGCCTCCGGCAACGCCGTGGAATTGATGCGGATCGTACCTTTCGTGGAAGTGGGGCAGGGCGGAAGCATTTCGCTCAGGGGCATGGGCAACGTGCTGGTGCTCATTGATGGCCGCCCTACGCCCAAGGAAACCGTGGCTACGGTGCTCCAGACCCTGCCCGCCGACGAGATTGCCAAGATCGAGTTTCTGACCAACCCGCCGGCGCGGTACGATGCTTCCGCGGGCGGCGTCATCAACATCATTACCAAGAAAAGCAAGCGCATGGGCCTCACGGGGACCGTCCGCGCCGGGGCCAGCCAGGGCGTTGAAACCTTTGGCAACGCCGGCGGCAACCTCACCTACCGGCAGGAAAAATGGAGCCTTTACGGGCGGGCCACCCTCAACCGGAACCAGGTATACCAGGAAAACCACGGATTCCGGGAGTTTGGCAGCCCTGACGGCAGCAGCGCCCTGCGGCTCAGCGACAGCAGTACTTCGCTGAACCGGACGAAGGTCTACTCCTGGCAGGCGGGATTTGACTTTTTTCCCCACCCCAATCACACCGTCGGGGTCGTGGCAGGCGCCGACATTTTCAGGATACCCAGCCGTTTCGACACCTATACCCGGTTCAGCACGCCCGGCGCCCCCACGGATTCCGTCCTGCACAGCGACATAACCATGGCGCTCAACTCCTCCACGTTCAATTACAGCCTCACCTACAAGGCCATCCTGTCGCCCAAGGGGCAGGAACTGAACCTGGTCCTGACGCGTACGCCCTACCAGCGCAACTACGACCAGTTTTTCCGGCAGGAACTGCTCGACCCGCGGTTTGAGAACGCGGCGCCCCGCGAGCCCTTCCGGACCAGCAACCCGGCCAACCTCCACATCAACATCGCCCAGTTGGATTACACCCATCCGCTGCCCCACGACTGGAAGCTGGAGGCGGGCGTAAAGTACGTGGGTACCCGCACGACCAATACCGTGGTCCAGGAAGTGCAGCGGGACGGCGAATGGCTCACCAATGCCGCGCTGACCAACCGTACTACCTACCTGGAAGACATTATGGCCGGCTACGGAATGCTGTCCAGGAATTTTAAGCGGGGCGCCGTGCGGATCGGCCTGCGCACGGAGGGAACCGCTGCGGAAGCAAAAGGAATATTCACCCGCAACTACTTCGGCTTGTTCCCCTCTTTCTACGGGCAGCGTACCGTCTCGGACGACTACAAGGTGGCCCTGTCTTTCCGGCGCCAGATCACGCGCCCCGACTACCAGGCCATGCTGCCTTTTACGATCTACAGCAACCGGTACGCCGCCTCGGAGGGCAACCTGTACCTGCAACCGCAGTACACCAACCTGTTCAGCTTCATCCATTCGATTAAAAAAGTAGACATCACCCTCGATTACACGCTGACCAAAGGGCTGATTGCCCGCACGCCCCGGGTAGACCTGGCCACCAATACCACCTACGTCGCCGAAAGAAACCTTGACCAGTCGGCCAAGTACGGCGGCAGTGTGCTGGTACCGGTTGCCGTCACGTCGTGGTGGCAGGCCAACAACAGCCTCTGGGCCTCCTACCAGGTAACCGAAGGCACCTTTAACGACCGGCCCGTGCAACTCAGCGTGTTCAGCTACGCATTCAACAGCACCCATTCGTTTACCCTGCCCAAATCACTGAAAGTAGACCTGGGATTCTTCTACGCGTCCGCGTCCATGTATGGTCTCTACCGCACCGAGTCGCGGCACAGCGCCTGGATCGCCATCCGCAAGGAAATCCTGGACCGGAAGGGCGACATCCGGCTCAGCTTCGACGACATTTTCCGCGGGAGCATTTTCCGGGGCACGCTGGAAGGCGGAACGATCAGAAGCAATTACAACTCCTACTACGACTCGCAGCGGGTAGGGATTGCCTTCTCTTACCGCTTCGGTAAAAAGACGGTGGATGCCGCCAAAGAGAAGAAGTTGGGCAACGAAGATGCCGTGCAGCGGATCAAAACCCAGTAGCATTCATCCTTACCCGTTACGCCTATGGAAACCGCTTCCTGTACTGTGGCCGAAGAACACGTAGAACGTATTGCGGCCGCGCTGCCCCGGGTGGCGCATCACCTGACCAACTACACCTACGAAGAAGGACTGCTCGGGCTCTGTCTTTTCTACTGCTACTACGCCCGCTACACCGGCGACGACCGGCACTACCAGGCGGCCGAACGCTACCTGGACCAGGCGCTGGCGCTGGTAGACCCGAAAAATTACCGGAAAGTCTACAAAACCGATTCCCTGGATTGCCATTTGTCCAACCTCGGCCGGTTTCTCGAATTCGCCGTCCGGAACGGCTTTCTCGACATGGACACCAACCAGTACCTCAAAAACGTGGACGAGGTACTGTACGGGCTGATGGAAGGCAAGATTGCGGCCGGCGATGTAGACCTGGGCAGTGGCGCAATGGCCGGCGGGCATTATTTCCTGAGCCGGCTGGCCTCTACCCAAACGGTAACGCCGTGCCTCGAAAGACTGGTGGCCGGAGTGGCAGAAACAGCGGTGGCAGATGAGCAGGGCGACTATTTCTGGCGGGCGCCCAGCCTCAAAAACCGGGTGTACCTGGGCCTCTCCCACGGCTCGGCAATGGTCCTCTCGTGGCTGGCCGCCGTGGCCGGGCAGGGCATCGCGGCAGAAAGGTGCGCGCAGATCAGCCGCCCGGCAGTGGCGTTTGTGCTCAAACACCAGCGCGAGCAACCCAACGGCTTGTTCCCGCTCATGCTGGGCGAACAGCCGGGGCCTACCCAGTTTTCGCAGTGCTACGGCGACTTGGGAGTGGGCTACGGGCTCTTCCGGGCCGCCCAACTGCTGGACGACCCTCACCTGCGGCACCACGCCCTGACCGTTCTGGAGGCCTGCACCCGGCGCACCTACGAAGACCGCCTCACCGGGGACAGCAGCATTTGCTACGGTGCTTCGGGCCTGGCGGCCGTGTTCGACAAATTATACCGCCTGAGCACGGATGCACGCTTTGCCCAACGGGCCGGCTACTGGTACGAACAGATTCCCCGCTACTTCCGCAACGGGGGAAACGGCGACTTTGGCGGCTACTACAGCATCCTGCCCGGCGCCAACGGGCTATGGCACACGTCCTTTTCCTGGGGCATGATCGGTACCGGCATCTCCCTGATGAAGCAAGCCCGGCCGGACCTGCCCCCGCTCGACGGGCTACTGATGGCCGTATAAACCCCAAATCAGCGCAAGCATGGTAACCTACCCCTGCGTATACCATTTCCTCGACCGGGAAAGAACCGTGCAGACCCTGGAAAGGCTTCATCCCTGCATTGACAAGAGCCTTTCGCCCGAAGACGGACTCATCCGGGGAAGCCTGGGGAAAGTGCTCTATTACGCAGGCCTCAACAAGTACTACCAGGACGACCGGTTTGCCGCCAAAGCCAACAACCTGCTGCAGGAAGTACTGGTGAACCTCAACCAAGGCACCACGGGCGTACGGGCGTCTACGGCCCTGTCGCGGGGCATCCCGGGAATGGGCATGGTGCTGCACCTGCTCGACCAGGAAGGCATGCTGGGGCGCAATGAGCACCTGGAGAAATACCTGCGCGCACTCGATACGTTCGTGTTTGAGCAGAGCCTGCGGCAGATCAGGGCGTTCAACCTCGACTACCTCCACGCCTCGGCCGGCGCAGTCAACTACCTGGTGCGCCGGGTGGCCGGCAACGGCCGGGTAAAGGAATACCTGGAAGCCCTGGTGGAGGCGTACGCGGAGGTAGCCATCACCGACCGGAACGGCAGCCGCTTCCGCAATTTCCGCACGGGCGGGGAGACGGACATCAACCTGACCCATTTCGGCCTCGCCCACGGCCTCGGCGGCGTGCTGCTCACCCTGCTGAACGTATACCGGGCCGGCATTGCCTGCGACCGCATCCGGCCCATTGTGGAGCAGAGTCTCCGCTTCTTGCTGGCGCATAAGCGAAGCCCCGGCGAACTGGTGATGCACGCCAACGTGTTTCCCGTCTCGGTGATCGAAAGCTACGCGTGGGATCACACCGACAACTACGCCCGGTACGAACCCTCCCTGGGCTGGTGCGGCAGCGACCTGTCGCAACTGCTGGTGCTGCACCGCGCCGCCCAACTGCTGGGCAACCCCGAGTGGGAAAGCATCGCCCGCGAAGTGGGCGGCCACACCCTTACCCGCTGGCAGATCGCCGGCAACCTGATGCAGGACACCTTTTTCTGCCACGGCTCGTCGGGCATCGCCCAGATGTACCGGCGCCTCTACGAGATCTCGGGGTTCGACCAGTACCTGGACGGCTATGGCTTCTGGTTCCGCAAAACCCTGCAATGGGTGACCGCCGAGCTGGAGGATGAGGCGTGCGTGCGCCGCGCCGGTGAGTTGCTCTTCGGCTGGACGGGCGTGAGCCTGGTCCTGCTGTCGGCCCTGCTGGAAACGGATTATCCCTGGGACAGCCTCTTTCTGCTCTCTTAACCACAAGTAAAACCCGCCGGCTTATGAAACCACCCCTCCAGATTGGCATCCTCGACTTCGGGCTGCGCAGCGGCAAAGTCAACAGCTTACTAAAATTAGAGGACCTGTTCGAGTACGCCGGCCAGGCCGACGCGCTGGGGTATTCAAGATTCTGGATCGCTGAGCACTACTTCAGCAGTGTCCGCACCGCGTGGACCAACCCCGTGCCGGTGATTCCCCTGCTGGGGGCCGTAACCTCGCGCATCCGGGTGGGCACGGCCGGCATCCTCCTCAAACTCCACAACCCGTTCCACATTGCGGGTACGTTCAAACTGTACAACAACCTGTTCGGCAACCGCATTGACCTGGGACTGGTAAACGGCGGATCACTCAACGAACAGATCGTGGCGTACTGTAAGGCCGAAGGCGTTTCGTTCGATGCCGCGTACCGGGAACTGCTCCACTACCTGCGGGATGAAGCCGGAGTATACCAGCAAGGTGCGGGGGCAGTGCTGCCGCCCTACGGGGGAACCATCCCCGAACTCTGGTCCATGAGCACTTCCGTCCACGGGTTCAACAGAGCCCTCGAATTGGGGACCAATTTCTCGCGGTCCATCTTTCACACCGGCGCCGACCTGGCCCCGTGCCGCGACGCGGTGCAGGAATTCCGGGAAGAGTTCTTCAGCCGGTACGGGAAAATGCCCCGGGTGAACCTGGCCGTCTCGGGGTGTTGCCAGGAGTCGGAGAAAAAGGCGAGGGAAATTTTTGAGGCCCAGCACCTGGACCCCAAGCTGTTCATTGCGGGCGGCGTGCCGGAGGTACACGATGCGTTCATGCGCCTGGCCGAAGACTTCGGCGTAGACGAAATCATATTCAAAGACATTGCCAAAGAACGCCAGGACCGCTTCCAAACCCTGGAACTGCTCAGTGAAAGCTTCGGCTTAACCCACCGGCGGGAAGTTAAACTGCCGGCAATCCAGGCGGCTTAGCCCCCCCTCATTCACTCCCTAACCTGACAGCCATGCAAGCATCAACTACCTGCCCGGGGCCTTTACTGGAACAACTACTGGATTGCATGAGCGATTTTCCGGATTCCTCCCCCGAATCGCCCCTGGCCTACAACTACGTAAAGCTGATGCACATCCTGCAACGCAAAGAGGCGCTTGCGTTTGCCGACGCGGCCACGGTTGAGGAAGCCATTGGATTGACCGTCCAGTACGGGCGAATGTCCGGCCTCATCAACCAGGGCAAACCCGAAGAAGCGCTGGCCCTCGTGCAACAGCTTGACGAGGTGGTAGAAGAAAAACTTTCGCACGAAATATACCTCTACGCCAAACAGTGGGGCTTGTCGGTGAAGGCGCTCTACTACTACCGGAAGAAATTGTACGGGCGGGCTTTCTCCCTCACCCTGGAATGCATTGCCCTCAACGAGTACCTGGTAAAAATCGCCGGGTTCGGTACGCTCCTGTACCGCTGCCTCGATCAGCATGCCAATCTTTCCCGCCTGCATTTCAGCCAGGGCCAACGGGAGAAAGGCGCCCGCCTGTACGGCAGCATCCTCAACTACCTGCTCAACGGAGAAGCAACGGATCTGCCGGGCACCCTCTACACGGACCAGCGTTGCTGGGAGGCGATTCCCTACGTGCGGGAAGCAAGCGTGCTGGAGCATTTCAAAAGCACGGTCAACAACCTGATCAAATGTAACGTGTATAAAAAAAACCAGGAAAAGGAGTTGTTTTTCCTCCTGTTCGACCCGGTGAAAGAATTTGAAATCAGTACGCCCGAACGGCGCCTGATCTACAACTGGCTCTACCTGAAGAAAATTTTCTACAACCAGGATTACGAATTGTTTTTGCATGAGTTTACCGGATTCATGCAGGAGCCCATGAGCAGATCTTTCGACATCTTTAAACTGTCTCTCCTGCAAAACGTGCTTTACCTGCTGGAAGGCAGCGGGATAAAAAACAAAGCCTCCGGCGCGCAGGCAGTTGCGGAGTTTGTCAACGGGAAGCTCAACGTAAACGACAACCTGAAACTGCTGGTGTGCGGCGGAACGGACGGGGCGCCCCGGTAAAAATTGCAAAAAAAACCCGGCGAACCGACTGCCTGGATTAGAAAAAAAACGCCGGTTGTACGTCGAAAAAAACAAAGAGTTGGTCGATATTATTTCTTCTCCGCCCGTCAGTGTTTTAGTTTTACATCATACAAACCACTGCAAGTTACTACATAATTCCTCCAGTCTTCCGGCCGCCGCCCGGTCGTAAATCTTTCACTTCGGATAATCTTTACCGGAATGTTACCGTGACGTTCAGGCCTGCGCCCTGGTAGCAGTCTGGCATTGTATTATACCTGCATGAGCCCGCAGAAGCCTCCGGCAACGGCGCAGCCCCATTGCAGCACAATACCTACCTGTCCCCCCATTTCATCACTTCACTTAAACTGATTTTCAATCATGAAAAAGGAAAAAGTAAATCCGCTCGAACTCGACAAAGAAACCATCGCCAGACTGGACGAACACCAGTTGCAGCAGATTGTCGGCGGCGCCACCGACGACAACGGCGACGAAACCAGTTGTGATACGGGCACCTCCTGCACGACCGGTACGACTTGTTCGCCCGCTCCCGTGCCGGTATAGGCCTGGAAACAGCCCTTCCCCCGGGATTTTTTCTCATTGTTTCCATTCCACCATAACTCATTTTCACCCATGAAAAAGGAAAAAATAAATCCGCTCGAACTCGACAAAGAGACCATCGCCAAGCTGGACGAGCAGCAGTTGCAGCAGATTGTCGGCGGCGCCACCGACGACAACGGCGACGAGACCAGTTGTGATACGGGCGGCTCCTGCACGACCGGCACGACTTGTTCGCCTTCTCCGGGTTAGCACCGGGCCGCCCCTGCATCCCGGACCGCATCCGGGATGCCGCGGTTCGGCCGGCCCTTCCCCATCGCTCCTGCCGCCGGGCTTCGGCCACCGGCAAGGAGAAAGCCGGCTTATCCCTGTACCCGTAATCGCCCGTGCCGTCGCGTGCACGGGCGATTTACACTAAAACCAGCCTTTACGTTCCCCGTTATCCCCCATCAGCAATGGATAAAGAGCTCTCCCCGTATGATTTTTATCTGCTGCGCACCCCCCTGCTGCCGGTAGAGTCGGTTATCCAAAGCAACGCCGATGGAGACAGGTCCGGCAGAGACGGTTTTGCCGCCTGGCTGACCGGCATTTTTTCGGCACCCCAGTTCCGCGAAGCCATTTATACGGCTTCCACCGAGTTGCACCAGGCGTTGCTCGAGTGGCTGACGGGGAAGATGACCAACGAAAAGAAGGAGGAGCGCCTGCTGCAAACCCTCTACAAATATTACCAGCGGATGAGTACCCGTTGTACGCCCTACGGCCTCTTTGCCGGGTGCACGGCAGGCGCCATCGGCGGCGACACCACTGACATCCTGTTCGCCCGGGATAAGTTCCGCCAGCACTCCCGGCTCGACATGAACTACGTGGCGGAACTGGCCGAATACATTACCGGCTTACCGCACATCCGGGCGCAGATCCGGTTTTTTCCCAGCAACACGCTCTACAAAGTGGGCGACAAGTACCGCTACGTGGAGTTCACGCTGAAGAACAAGCGCCGGTCTTACCACGTAACGTCCGTGTCCGAGTCGGTGTACACCCGGCAAATCCTGGAGCGGGCCTCCGGCGGGGCGACCATCAGCGAACTGGCCCTGGCCATTGCCGGCGAAGAAGTTTCGGCCGCGCAGGCCGAAGCGTTCGTCAACAGCCTGATCGGGAGCCAACTGCTCATCAGCGAATTCGAGCCTACGGTTACGGGCGACGAATTCTTCGGGGTGCTGATCGAAAAGTTAAAGCAGCTCCGGCATACCGACGATTTTGTGGCCCGGCTCGAAGAAGTCGCCGGGTTTTTGCGGGCCCCCGGAGAAGCCATCGGGCGGTACCAGCGGGTGGCGCAAATTGTAAAAGAGTTCATTCCGACCAGCAGCAAGGACCTGGTACAGACGGACTTGTTCTTCAATACGGAAAAGAACACCATCAGCCGGCGGGCGGTAGACCACCTGCTGGAGACCAGCGGCAGGCTGCTGAAGGCGGGCAAGGTGCTCAAGGTGGACCACCTGGAAGAATTCAAAAAGCGTTTCTACGCCCGGTTCGAGAACCAGGAGGTGCCGCTGCTGGTGGCCCTGGACGCCGAGGCGGGGGTAGGGTACGCGTTGAACGTAAGCGGCAACTCCGACAACATGCCGCTGGTGGGCAAGCTGGCCCTGCCGGGCAGCAAAGCCGATCCCTCCGTCGTACGCAACAAAGCCAACGCCCTGGTGCTCGCCAAAATGAGAACGTTCATCGAAAGCGGGCAACCCGTCGTGCAACTGACGGATGAAGAAATCGACTCCGTGGCTGAACCCGGTGAAGCCCTGGACGTCCCCGACAGCCTGTTTCTGTTCGGCAACCTGCTCTCCCCCTCGGGCGAAGAACTCGACAAGGGCAATTACAAATTCGTCCTCAACATACTGGGAGGGCCTTCCGCCGGCTCCCTGCTGGGCCGGTTTTGCCACGGCATCGAAGGGCTGGCCCAACAAGTGGAGCAGTGCCTGCGCGAAGAAGAGCAGCAGCGTCCCGAGGCAATCTTTGCCGAACTCGTACACCTGCCGTACGCCCGGACGGGCAACGTGCTGATGCGCCCCCAGCTCAGGCAGTACGAAATTCCCTACCTGGGCAAGGCATCCGTTCCGGAGGCGTACCAGATTCCCCTGGAAGACCTCCTGGTTTCAATTCAGGGCGACCGGATCCGGTTGCGCTCAAAACGGCTGAACAAAGAAGTGATCCCCCGGCTCACCAGCGCCCACAATCCCGCCAGGGGACTGACTGCCTACCACTTCCTGGGCGAGCTGCAATTCCAGGATACGGGCATTGCCTTTGCCTGGCAGTGGGGCGTGTACGGCGAGGAGCCCTACCTGCCCCGGGTGGAGTACCGGAATTTCATCCTCTGCCGGGCGCGCTGGTCCCTCAAAAAGGACGACTACCTCAACCTGAACCATAAAGACCTGGACCTGGTAAGCTTCTTCGGCGCGATACGGAAGCGGTGGAACATACCCCGCTACACCGTCATCCAGGAGAGTGACAACGAACTCCTGGTTGATTTTGAAAGCGCCCATTCCCTCGAAAACCTCGCCGATGCGTTGCGGAAGGGCAACGTAACGCTCCTGGAGTACCTTTGCCTGCCCGACCAGTGTTTCGTGAAGGACGAAAAAGGCAGTTACGCCAACGAGATCGTCATTCCCATCAAACGGGTGGGTGAGCGGAAACCCGCCGTTCCGCTGGTTGCCGCTCCCCGGGAAGAGGCGCTGCTGCGCAAGTTCATTCCCGGCAGCGAGTGGCTGTACGTAAAAGTGTACACGGGCAACAAGACTGCCGACTACGTCCTCACCGAGTACGTAAAGCCGCTTACCGAACGGCTGCGGGCCGAAGGCGTGATCGAAGAATGGTTTTTCATCCGCTACCAGGACCCCGATCCGCACCTCCGGCTGCGGTTCCACCACGGTTCCCGCCAAGACTTCTGGGCGGTGGTGCTTGCGCAACTGTACGCGGCCCTCAACCCGCTCATCCAAAACGGCATGGTGGTGAAAGTACTCACCGATACGTACCAGCGCGAAATCGAACGGTACGGAGCCAGCACAATGGCCCTCAGCGAAGCCCTGTTCTGTTCCGACAGCGTGGCCCTGGCCGAGTTCCTCGACCTGATCGGGGGCGACGAGGGGGAGCGGTACCGGTGGCTGTTCGCCCTCCGCAACGTGGACGCCCTGCTGGACGACTTCGGGCTGGACCTGGAGGCAAAAGACCGGTTGCTGCGGAGCCTGCAAAGCGGATTTTACGCCGAATTCAACCGCAAGGGCAAGAATAACCGGCTGCTGCACAGCCTCAACGACAAGTACCGGGCCGAAGCCAAGGCCATTGAACACATCCTCGGCCCCGGGCCCGAGTCCTCGCCGCTGCGGCCGGCCGCGGACTGCTTCCGGCGGCGTTCGGAACGGAACCGGCGCCTGGTGGCAGCACTTGAGCAATTGAGGGAGGCAAGCCCGGAAACGACACTGTCCAACGCGGCCTTGCTGCCGAGTTACATTCACATGACCCTGAACCGGACGTTTATTGCCCGGCAGCGGATGCACGAACTGGTGGTGTACCATTATTTAAGCCGGTACTATGAGTCCGCCCTGGCCCGCCGGAAGGCGGCGCACAAACGGCCGGCAAAAGACCTGGCCGCCGTTGCCTCCTCTTAGCAGTCCCCCTAATCCCGCAGCCATGAAACGTATGTACAAACTTCTGCTGGCCGTGCTGCTGCCGGGCACCCTCGCCGGCCAGCCGCAGGACGGCTACCGGGTGCCTCGGCCAGAAATGGCCGCCATTGTTGCGGCGCCGATTTTTCCCAAGGTTGAATTCAGCCCGGCCAAAGACTACGTACTGCTGCTCGAATACGCATCTAACTTTGTGCCGGTCGCTCAACTGGCCGAGCCGGAACTGCGGCTGGCCAACGTACGGTTCAACCCCCTCAACAACAGCCCGAGCCGGTTCCGGACCGCCTGCGGCATCCGGGTAAAAAAAGTCTCCGGCGACAGTACGGCGCTTCGCATCCGGAACTTGCCCGACAAACTGGCCGTGGGATTTGCTTCGTGGTCGCCCGATGGCCGGAAGATTGCTTTCTGCCGGTTTTTGCCCCAGTCCATCGAACTGTGGATCATTGATGTGCCGGGAGGAGCAGCGCACCGGATTAAAAACATTGCGCTGAACGTTACGTTGTGGAGCAGGCCTTACGCCTGGATGCCCGACAGCCGGTCGGTCCTGTGCCGGGCCGTGCCAAACGACCGGGGCGCGGTCCCGCCGGCCCCTCCCGTTACCCGGGGTCCGATGATCCTGGAGAGCAACGGCGAAAAAACGGCCTCCCGCACGTATCCCGACCTGCTCACCAACCCCCACGAGGAGGACTTGTTTGCGTACTACGCTACTTCCCAGGTGTACCGCGCGGGCATTGCCGGGGGCCCGGCGCAGAAGATCGGGCGGCCGGGCATCGTGCACAGCTTCAGTCCCTCCCCCGACGGGCAGTACATCCTGGTGAAATTCATTCACCGGCCTTTCTCCTACCTGGTAGATTCAAACCGGTTCCCGCTCACGGTCAGCGTGTACGACAACCGGGCAAAGTTTGTGCGCACGGTTGCCGAACTGCCCCTGCTCGAAAACGTGCCCATCGGGCGTGATGCCGCCCTGCCGGTAGCCAGGGACCACGCCTGGCGCCCCGACGTACCGGCCACCCTCTACTGGGCGGAAGCCCGGGACGGGGGCGACCCCCGGAAAAAAGCGGACATCCGGGACGTGGTCTTTTCGCTCGACGCCCCCTTTGCCGGCGCCCCGCGGGAAGTGTGCCGCACCGGGCTGCGCCTCGAAGAGATCATCTGGGGCAACGACACCCTGGCCATTCTCGTGCAGAAGTGGTGGGGCGACCGGAAGGTGGTCTGGACGCGCCTCAACCCGGCCCGGGGCACGTCGTCGGATACGCTGTTCGTGTATTCTTCGGAGAACCGGTACACGCAGCCGGGCGAGCCGGAAAGAAAGCAGACACCGGCCGGCAACCAGGTACTTGCCCTTCGCAAAGACGGCAAAGTGCTCCTGTTCGGCAACGGCGCTTCCGACGAAGGCGACCGGCCTTTTGCCGACCTGCTGGACCTGAACACGAAGGCCCGGCAGCGGATCTGGCAGTCGCAGCCGCCCCATTACGAGGTGGGCATAGGCACAACCGGCGACGGCAATACGCTCATTACCCGCCGGGAGGCCGCAAAGACCACCCCCAACTACTACCTGCGGCGCCTCGCCGAAAACCAGTGTGAGCAGGTAACCTTCGTGCCCGACCCGTACGCCGGGATGCAAGGGGTGCAGCACCGCAAAATCCACTATGCCCGGGCCGACGGCATTAAGTTAACGGCCGACCTGTACTTGCCGGCCGCTTATAAAACCCAGGACGGTCCTTTGCCGGCGCTGCTCTGGGCGTACCCGACGGAGTACAAGGAGAAAGGCGCCGCCAGCCAGGTGTACGGATCGCCCTACCGGTACGTGGGCTTTTACAGCCTGGCCATGCTGCTGGCCACGCAGGGGTACGCCATCATTGACAACGCCACTTTCCCGGTGGTGGCGCCGGCCGGCCGGCTGCCCAACGATACGTACCTGGAACAACTGGAGGCCAACGCCCGGGCCGCCATTGGGGAAGGCGTTCGGCTGGGCGTGGTGGATTCGGCCCGGGTAGCCGTCGGCGGGCATTCGTACGGCGCCTTTATGGCCGCCAACCTGCTCACGCACACGCGCTTGTTCAAGGCCGGCATCGCGCAGAGCGGCGCCTACAACCGCACCCTCACGCCGTTCGGCTTCCAGCGCGAAGAACGTACGTACTGGCAGGCGCCCGACCTGTACAACCAACTCTCCCCGTTCCAGCACGCCGACCGGATGGCAACGCCCCTGCTGCTCATTCACGGGGAGGCGGACAACAACGTGGGTACGTTTCCCATGCAGAGTGAACGCTATTTCGGCGCACTCAAGGGGCTCGGCGCCACGGTGCGGTACGTGTGCCTGCCCTACGAGGGGCACAGCTACCAGGCCACCGAATCGCTGCTGCACGTGCTGTGGGAGATGCACGCCTGGATGGAAAAGCACCTGAAGCCCCAAAACCAGGACCTGGCAACCGGCAAGTAGCAAAGTCTTTCCACTGATCCACTTTAAACCTTCTATCACCCTGTCGGGTACCGTTATGGAAACAACGACCATTATCCGTAGAGTCAGACGTCCCGATGTGCTGCTCGTGCACCGGTTTGTAGAAAAATCAGGCGTGCAGTTGTCCCGCCCGGGCGTGCAGGAGGCGCTGGCGGCGGCGGCAAAACAAAAGCCCGTTTCCCTGTTCGACATTTACAATACGCTGAAGTTCCTCGGGTTCAGCCCCGATGCGTTAAAGACGGACCCGGACGGACTGGGCCGGGTAGCGACCCCTTTCATCACCTGCCGGCAGAAAGAGACGGGCGAAACGTTCATCGTGGTGGAAAACGTGACGGCCGATGCAGTGGAATACTATTCGCCGGATACGGGCCTGGTGCGGGAGCCGCTGGCAACGTTTGCCGCGCAATGGAAAGGCGTATTGCTCACGGCCGGGGGCACGCACGCGGCTGAAACCGACCCGTGGCTGATGCACGCAGAGCAGGAGGCCGCCCGGAAGTTCCGGGAGGAACAGATGGGGGTGCATGAAGACTTCCTGCCCGCCGCGCACTGCGACTACCTGATCCGCTACGCGGAAGAAAGGGGCTTGTTCAATCGCAGCGAGGTCAGAAATTCCGACAGCCGCACTACTTCAACCTTCCGGACCAGCTTCAGTGCGTTTTTAACCGACCGCAACGACCCGGTCCTGCGGGCCATCTACCGGAAAACGGCCGCCCTGCTGTCCGTGCCGGAGGACTGCATCGAGGACCTGCAGATTGTTCGCTACGCGGAGGGGCAGGAGTTCAAGGTGCATTTTGACTCCAACAAAGGCAATGCAAGGGTGCACACCCTGCTGGTGTACCTCAACGACGCTTTTGAGGGCGGCGAGACGTACTTTCCCGAAATTGATCTCAAAGTCAAACCCCGGCAGGGGCGGATGCTGTACTTCCTCAACCGGGATGCCCAACACAAGAACATTCCTTTTTCGGCGCACGCCGGCCTTCCGGTACGCAACGGAATAAAATACGGCTGCAACATCTGGGTGAGAAGCACCCCGTCCGCCCGGGGCCAGCACCCGCACACTGCCTATTAAACGCACGGTCTGTATGCTTCCCCGCGCCTGCATCGTTACTACGTACCGCAACGCCCCGCTGGTGCTCGATACGTTCATTGCCTACCACCTGGGCATTGGCTTCGCCCACCTGTTTCTGTTTGCCGATGATCCCGGGGAGCCCGACATCAGCAATCGCTATCCGCCCGGTACGGTCACTTTCATCCGGTACGACGAGAAGCTCGCCCGGCGCTGGCAGGAGATGCCGCAGTACGGCCATTACGGCAATTTTATCCGTACGGAAGTAATGGCCCGGCAAGTCCTCAACGTAGAGGTAGCCATCCGGGCCGCTTTGGCGGGCGGCTACGACTGGATGCTGCACATCGACGTGGACGAGTTGTTCTACCCGGCCGGCGGGAACGCAACCGAACACTTTGCCGAACTCGACCGGAAAGGAATACAACGGGTCAGTTACGCCAACCACGAAGGCATCCCGGAGGCGTACGAGGTGGGCAACTACTTCGCGGAGGTCAGCCTTTTCAAGCGCAACTTCCGGCTGCTCGACCCCGCGCAGCAAGACCTGGTGCTGGGCACGTTCGGTTCCCGGAAGGGATATTTCCGGTTTTACAGCAACGGCAAGTCGGCCGCCCGGCTCCACCCGGGCCTGCTGCCGTCGGGCGTACACGTGTTTGCCGGCAACGACGAGCTGCACGCCGACCCCGACACGGGCATCCTGCACTATTCCTGCTGCGGGTTCGGGCACTTCCTGGACAAGTACAAGATTCTGGGCGACTTTGCCAACCAATGGTTCGGCACCAATGACATTACCCGCCGGCTGCCCGCCCACGTGCTGTCGCGGGAAGTGGTGAAAGCCGGCGATGAGGAAGTGGCCCGGCGGTTTTACCGCATCGCCTTCCTGGCGCAAAACAACCATGCCGGGCAGTTGCTCGGGCACAACGTGTACTTCAGGGCATCTCCCTTAACCTTTCAATTCCCCCAACCCCGGGCGTTACACCATGTTTAAACTACAATGGGTCGATCAAATCAGTTGGAGCGGGCACCGGAGCGGGTGGAAGTACATCGTGAAACTGCTGCAACCCTATACGTCCGGTGACGGGGTGCTGCTGGACGGTTTCATCGACGCGTCTTTCGGCTTCCAGGCCGAGCAGGCCCGGGCGGCCGGGCGGGTTCCCTACCGGCAGGACTGGGTCGGCTTCTGGCACCACCCGGTGCAGATTCCCCCCTGGCTGACCGCCAGCCGCCTCGCCCCCGGCAGCGTGCTCCAGGGGGAGGCTTTCCGGGAGAGTCTGCCTTTTTGCCAGGGGGTATTCACCTTCTCCGAATACCTGGCCGCTTTCCTGAGGGAGCGCCTGCCCGTGCCGGTGGAAACGCTCTACCACCCGACCGAATTCCCGGCGGTCACTTTCGACCCGGACCGGTTTGCCCAGACCCGCCAGATCGTCCAGGTGGGCAGTTGGCTCCGGCGGCTTACCTCGTTTTACCGGTTCCGCACGCCGGGCTACACCAAACTGCACCTGCTCGGCAAGTCGGCGCTGCACTACCTCAAACTGGAAATGGCTTACTACGCCGCCGAGGACTTCCACCTCAAAGACGTGGGCTTTATTCCCTACGTGGATGATGACGCGTACGACGACCTGCTGGCCGAAAGCATCGTGTTCGTGGACCTGTACGACAGCAGCGTAAACAATACGGTTATCGAATGCATTGCCCGCAATACGCCCCTGCTGGTGAACAAACTTCCCTCCGTGGTGGAATACCTGGGGGAGGAGTACCCGCTGTATTATGCTTCCCTGGACGAGGTGCCGGGCAAGGTGGGCGACCCGGGCCGGCTGCGGGCTGCGCACCAGTACCTGGTCCAACTGCCGCTGAAAAGAAAACTGACGGGCGAATATTTTCTGCAATCCCTCGCCGGATCGGCAATGATGTCCGTTTTACCAGCCAGTGCCCACCCATAACGTACCTGACCATGACGGCCCCCGACAAGCCCAATGCCTACATCACCCTCCTCTACGACGATGGGTATCTTCCGGGAGTGGTAGCCCTCCACTGTTCCCTGCAACGGGTTCATGCGTGCGTGCCGCTGCTGGTGCTGGTGGTGGAAGGGAGCGTTGCGCCGCGCACCCTGCAAGCCCTGCACGAACGGCAGATCGATTGGCAGTACGTTGCCCCCATCCGCAGCCCTTACCCCGATACGCCCAAGGTATTCGAAGGGATTTTTACGAAGCTGAGAATCCTGGAGATGGCCGGGTACCGCAAGATCGTCTACATTGACGCCGACATGCTGGTGTGCCACAACGTGGATGAACTGTTCGACAAGCCGTCGTGGTCGGCCGTGAATGCCGGCGGCATGCTGCCCGAATGCAGCGATTGGGTAGACATGAACGCCGGTTTCCTGGTAATCGAGCCCAACCCCCAGCAACTGCAAGACATCCTGCAGATGTTGCCCCTGCTCCCTTCGAAGGACCGGGGCGACCAGGGTTTTCTGCACCATTATTTTCCCGACTGGCCCTCCCGGAGCGACCTGCACCTCGACCACCGCTATAACCTGTACGCCGGCCACCTGGACCGGTACCACGAACTGTTCGGCTATGACCTGACGGACGAAAAAACGGACCGGAGCGTTTGCCTGGTCCACTACTGGGGGCCGCGAAAGCCCTGGTACGCCAAGGTGCCGGCGGCATCGAAAGGGCCGTTGCACGAGAAGTCCTTCCGGTTGTGGGGACAGGTGCTGGAAGAAGCCGAACCCGCGGGCAGTGATTACGGCGCAGGGAGCACCCACTGAACGGGCACCAGCGCATTGCTGCTTCAACATCCACCGGTTAAATGTATACTGCTATGAAATCTGACGCTTGTACCTACGTCACGTTGCTCTACGACGACACCTACCTGCCCGGCGTAATTGCCCTGCACCAGTCCCTGAAGAAGGTACGGTCGGAAACCGGCCTGATGGTCCTGGTGGCCGGGGAACGGGTAAATGCCCGGACGACCGACACGCTCACGGCGCTGGCAATTGCGTTCCGGCAGGTAAAGGCGCTCCGCAGTCCGTACGCCGATACGCCGGCGGTTTACAAAGAAACCTTCACCAAGCTGAGAATCCTGGAACTGACCGAATACCGGAAAATCGTTTACCTGGATGCTGACACACTGGTGCTCCACAATATCGATGAACTCTTCGGCAAGGAGGCGTGGTCGGCCGTGAATGCTGGCGGCATGCTGCCCGAGCATGCCGGATGGGTCCAGCTTAATTCGGGGGTACTGGTGCTGGAGCCCGACCCCTCCCTGGCCGACGACATGCTCAGGGCGCAGCACCGGCTGCCTTCTACCAAAGGAAGAGGGGACCAGGGATTTTTACAGCGTTATTTTCCCGACTGGCCCTCCCGGAGCGACCTGCACCTCGACCACCGCTATAACCTGTACGCCGGCCACCTGGACCGGTACCACGAACTGTTCGGCTATGACCTGACGGACGAAAAAACGGACCGGAGCGTTTGCCTGGTCCACTACTGGGGGCCGCGAAAGCCCTGGTACGCCAAAGCACCCGGGCCGTCGAAGGGGCCGTTGCATACGCGGGCTTTCCAACGTTGGTGGCAGGTTTTCGAAGAAGCAGAATACGTGAACAGCAGCTACGGCGTAGCCAGCGTGGGCTGAATCAGCCCGGCTGTGCAAGCCTGGTCTGGCCGCCCCCATCCATTTGTCCCCCGTTTCTAACCGATAACCTCCCAAAAGCCATGCACGCCCACCCTTCCGTTCACCTGTTGAAGAACAACCCCGTCCCCGCCAGTGCCGTGCTGCAGCACCGGTCGGAATACGAAAAATCCATTGCCCTGGCCGGGCAACTGGACCTGCCCCGGCACGGCGATCAGCCCAAGAACTGGGACTCCCTGGCGGCCCTTTCGCTGATCCTGAAACATACGCGCAAAACCAGTCCGGTACTCGATGCGGGCGGCGAGCGGTACTCGGTGATCCTGCCCCAACTGGAGGCGCTGGGCTACCGGAATTTAACCTGTATCAACCTGGCCTTCAAGGGCAATACCCGCAGAGGGAACATTGCCTACGAATACGGCGACATTACCCGCACCCGGTTCAGGGCCGGTTCTTTCCGGGCCGTTACGTGCTTGAGCGTCATTGAGCACGGGGTGGCCCTCGACGCGTACTTCGCCGAAATGTCGCGCATCCTGAAGCCCGGAGGCATCCTGTTCATTTCCACGGATTACTGGCAAGACCCGGTGGAAACGGGCGGCAAACGTGCATTTGGCGTTCCCATCAAAATATTTACACCCCGCGACGTCGCCGGGGCCATTGCCCAGGCAGCCCGCTACGGCCTGGAACTGACCGGCCCGCTCCAGACCGATTGCGCCGAAAAGGTGGTGGAATGGAAGCCGTACGGATTGAATTACACGTTCATCTACTTCGCGCTCCGGAAGGCAAAGCAGCCGGCCCGGTAGGATGGCCGCCGGATGACTGGTCCCTCACCGGTACGCCTCGTTCTGCTCCAGGTTGGGGTTGGCCAGCACTTCAGAAGTGGGGAAGGGAAAAACCAGCCGGGTTGGCGTGGGCAGCGAAACCAGGCGGCTCCCGGTATTCCGCTTCAGGTCAGTGAGCACCCGCACGGCCTGCCCCGTGCGGAATAAGTCAAACCAGCGGTGCCCTTCCTGGTAGAACTCCAATTTCCGTTCCTGGAGGATGGACGCCAGCAGTTCTTCCCGGGTAGCCGCGGTGGTTTCCGGCAGGCCGGCACGTTTCCGGACGGCGTTCAAGTCCCCTTTGGCGCCTTCCAGGTTGCCCAGCTGGGCGCGTGCTTCCGCCCGGTTCAAGTACATTTCGGCGATTCGGAACACGTGGGTGTTGTCGGAGTTGCCGGCGGTGTTGTACTTGGCCGGGTAATACACCTTTGCGTTGGCATTGTAGGCCGTCAGTTTGCCCCGTTCGTCGGCCGGGTCGGCGGTGAGCTCCTGGTAGAAGGCCTCGTGCAGCGCCAGCCCGCCCCGGCCGCCGGACGACGAGGGGTAGTACCAGTTCCGCATCCCGCTGATGTCGTTGACCCCGTACTGCACCTCAAAAACGGATTCGGCGGTATTCTTGGTCCGGAAAATGGCTTCGTAGGGCGTGACCAGCTGGTAGCGGCTATCGGTAAGCACGGCAGTGGCGTACTGCCCGGCCGGCCCGTACTCGCGCAGGTACAGGTGCAGCCGCGACAGTAACGCCCGGGCGGCGGGCTTTACGGCCCGGCCCCGGTCGGCCGCATTGTTGTTACGCGTTTCGGGCAGCAGTTCCAGGGCGGTTTCCGCGTCCGTACGCACCTGCGCGTAGGTGTCGGTGAGCGAAGCCCGGGCGCCGAAGCTGCCGGCATCGACACCCTGAGAGGGCGTAGTCCGGATTACTACTCCCAACTCGCCGTATACCCCCGGAATGCCCCCCCAGAACCGGGCCAGTTCGAAGTACATCAGGCCCCGCACGAAATAGGCCTGCCCCAGCAGGTTGTTCTGCCGGTCTTCGGGCAGATTCAGTTTTGGTACTTCCGCAATGATCGTATTGGCAATGTCCACCGTGCGGTATAGTACCGTGTACAAGTCTTCCACTTCGGAGTTGTCGCGGGTGGTTACGTACTCGTCGATGTTGATGAAGGCGTCCCAGGTATCGACCGATTGCGTAATGTCGGAGGCCAGGTCGCCCAGGCACTGCACCCGCCAGTCGTACACCGACTGCACCAGGTTATACATGCCGTTGACGGCGCCGTTGGCAGCGTTCTCGCTGGCAAAAGCCTGGCTCGTGGAAATCTGGGCCTGGGGCGTCTGCTCGAGCACGTCGCAGGCGGCCGGCAACAGCAGCAGGGCCAGCCCCATTCCGTACAGCTTTTTTTTCATGCAGAACTGGTGTTACGTCTAAAAAGAGAGGTTGATGCCGCCCATCAGTACGCGCGGCTGCGGCATGGTAGCAAAGTCAATTCCGCCGACCAGTTCACTGGCGTCCGCGCTGACTTCCGGGTCGAAGCCCGAATACCGGGTGAAGGTAAGCAGGTTCTGGGCGGCCACGTACACGCGCAGCCGGCTCAGGGCCAGTTTACCAACCATCGACTTGGGAAGGGTGTACCCCAGGGAGAGGTTTTTGAGTCGCAGGAAGGAGCCATCCTCCACCAGGCGGGAAGGGCGCAGGGCCGTATTGTAGTTCCGGCTCGCCATGCGGGGCACGTCCGTCTGGTCGCCCGGCTGCTGCCACCGCCTCAGTTGGTTGGCCGTGTAGCCGGTGGTCCGTTCCCCGCCGTGTTCGTAGAAGTAACGGTTGTAGTTGAGCACCTCGTTGCCGTACGTGAACTGGAAGAATACGGTCAGGTCAACGTTTTTGTACCGGAGGTCGTTGGTGAGCCCGCCGAAGAAATCCGGCTGGGCGTTGCCCACGATGAAGCGGTCCACGTTGGGGTCAAATACGTCGTCGGCGCCCGTGTTCCAGATCACGTCGCCGGTTTGGGGATCAACGCCCAGTTGCTGGTGCACCCAGAAGGAAAACAGGGGAACGCCTTCCTCCAGGCGGATGAAATCGCGGGTGAACTGCGTGAAAGGAGCCGCCAGCTTTTTGATCTTGTTCAGGTTGCGGGCCACGTTGAACGTCAGGTTCCAGTCCAGCGCACCCCGGACCGGGTTGGCCGTGATGCCCAGTTCGAAGCCTTTGTTTTCCATGCGGCCGTAATTCTGCACCAGTTGGTTGTAGCCGTTCGAACGCGGGATGGGTACGGCCAGCAGCAAGTCACGGGTTTGTTTGTCGTAGTAATCAAAGGTCACCCCGACCCGGTCCGAGAAGAGCCCCAGGTCGAGGCCCAGGTCAAGTTGGGCGGTGGTTTCCCACTTCAGGTCCGGGTTTTCCAGTTGATTGGGCACAAAGCCGGGGGCGTCCACGTAGGCGGCCGGGCTGTTGGGCACGTTGATGGGCACCGTACCGCCCCCGCCGCGCAACCCGCCCGACTGTCCGCCCCACAGGCCCAGTGACTGAAAATTGTCGATGCCGTTCTGGTTGCCCGTCACCCCGTAGCTGGCGCGCAGCTTCAGGTTCGAAACCTGAGGGATGGCTTTCATAAAGGGTTCCTGGCTGATGCGCCAGCCCACGGCCGCCGAAGGAAACACGCCCCACCGGTTGGCGGCGCCGAAACGGGAAGAAGCGTCGGCCCGCACATTCACCGTAAACAGGTATTTCCCGGCGTAATCGTAGTTGAGGCGGGTGAACCAGGAGGCCAAACCGTACTGCGTGAGCGTAGAACTGGCTTCCGTTTTTACGGAGGCCGAGGAAAGCTGCCGGAAAGCATCGTTGGGAAACTGCTGACCCGATGCCCGGTCCAGCGAACGGGTGTTTTCCTGCACGGTATTGCCTACCAAAGCTGCCAGGGAATGGGCCTGCCCCAGCCGCAACTGGTAGGAAAGGGTATTCTCATTCAGCCACGTCTGGTCCCGGGTAATGACCGAGGTAGCCAGGCCGTTCACGGCCGCACCGGTATTAAGTTTGGTATTGAAATAGCGGTACTCATCCACCAGCGTATGGTCCAGCCCCCAGCTGGTTCTCAACAACAGGCCGTTCAGGAGTTCGTATTCCGCGTACACGTTGCCGATCAACCGGTCGGTGTTCATCTGGTAATCCGTTTCGTTGACCGCCGCTACGGGGTTCTCCCAGATGGGTTTGTTGTAGCTGCCGTCCGGATTGTAGATGGGAATGTTGGAGGGGTAAAAGAAGGCCGTGGTCAGTGCCCCGGTAATGTCGTTGCCGTTGGTAGCCCGGTTGCGGCCCGTCACGGCGTACGTCAGGCTGGTGCCGATTTTTAGTTTGTCGGTGGCCTCGAAGTCCAGGTTCAGCCGTCCGCTGGTCCGCCCGAAGGCCGTGGGCTTGATCAAGCCTTCCTGGGCAAACCGGGAGCCGGATAAGTAATACCTGATCCGGGGGCCGCCCCCCCGGATGGATAAATCAATGTTGCGGATGGGGGCATGCTCCCGGAAGATTTCGTCCAGCCAGTTGGTGTTGGTGGCATTGTCGGGGTCGGGGTAGGGGAGTACAAAAGGATTTCCCCGCCCGTCGGGCGCTTCCAGGGAGCCATACCGGTCAGTCCAGTTGTTTGCCGCCGCCTCGTTTTGCAGGCGTTCAAAGGTTGGGCCGTCTACCCGCAGTGCATCGGGGTTTTTCCAGGCCCCCGTTACCCCGTAGTAAGTGTCGAGGCTGATGACCGGCTTCTGGTCAGCCCCCCGCTTGGTCGTGATCAGCACCACCCCATTGGCCGCGCGGGCTCCGTAGATGGCCGTGGCGGAGGCATCTTTGAGGACTTCGATGGATTCAATATCAGCAGGATTTAAATCAGCCAGTGCATTGGTGTTGGAGGAGCCGGCACCGATCTGGGCCAGGTTGCCCGTGGTTACCGGCACACCGTCAACGACGTATAGGGGGTCGCTGGTGGCATTGACGGAAGTAGCTCCCCGTATCCGGACCAGGATGCCACTGCCGGGCTCCCCGGAGTTGGCCGATACCTGTACACCAGATGCCCTCCCCTGGATAAGTTGATCGGCGCTTGGGATGGGTACGTTGGCAATAGATTCAGCGGGGATGGAAGTAATGGCACTGGTAAGCGTCCGGCGGTCCTGTTGCCCGTAGCCGATGACTACTACTTCGGATAAGCCCCGCACTTCTTCGTCTAACTGTACGTCTATCCTGGTACGGTTTCCGATTTCTATTTCTTTGGCCAGCAAGCCTATTGAACTATACACCAGTACGTGCCGGGGGGACGGTGCAGACACCGCGTATCTCCCATCCGCATCCGTACTGGTGCCAGTGGTAGTACCCTTTACGGCTATGTTTACCCCGGGCAGCGGCGAATTGTCCCTGGCTGAGGTAACAATGCCCGAGATCATGTGTTCCTGGGCAGCCAAGTCCATAGTATACGTACCCAATAGTAAGCATACCAGCAGAATGATCCTCATGGCTTTTCGGGTTCGAATGGTTTGGCATTCTCTTGCCGGACTGGCGGCAAACAGATCAGTTTGGTAGCTGCTCGTTGACTCAGTTCTTGCCAATCCTTCCCAACGAAAGGATCATCAAAGCATCAATGGGACTTATTATTTAACAATACCTACTCCTGGATAGGCTTTACGGAAGGGAAACTGTCCTTGATTTTTTAAGGAATACAACATTTACAAGGTAATAAAAAATTCGTTGTAAAAGCGCTGCCTGTTGCATCAAATATGTGAGAAAGCAAGCTTATGCCCGTTGAACGGGCCGTTACTGTACAGTAAGCGCGAATTTAGCATGTAGAGGGAAGGCAGAACCTGTCAGGTGAGCAGTCTTTATCAAAGCATCCACTCAAGTCCATGCCCAACCTTTTGGCCAGGCTCTTATGCTTTTCCTGCTTCGCTTCTTGTTGGAAGAGAGAGGCGGGTTTGCTTACCGGGATGAACTCGTCCCGGGTTAAAACTTCCGAATTACCGGGATTAACA
>CADCTQ010000344.1 GCA_902805615.1 uncultured Cytophagales bacterium | reverse complement strand
CGCCGACACCATCCGTTCGCGGTTGTCGTCCTACATCCTCGACGTGGACCGCAACCTGCTGGTAACCCTTAAAATATTGAATTTCAACGTGAACGTGCTGGGTGAGGTAGGGACGCAGGGCGTGGTCCGGGCGGAAAACGAGTACCTGACCGTAACGGAGGTGCTGGCCAAGGCCGGCGGGATCAACGACTTCGGCAACCGCCAGAACGTGAAACTGATCCGGACGGACCGGCTGACCAAGAAAACGACTTCTTACCGCATTGACCTGACCACCGAAGACGTGGTTACGCCGCAGCTGGCCCGTTTGCAGCCCAACGACGTACTCTACGTGGAGCCGTTGCGCCGCAAGCAACTCGCTTCGGCGAGTCAACTGCTGGGCCTCATTACCGGCATCATCTCCGTGCCGCTGCTGATCATCAGCATATACAACGTCGTGCAGAACATCAACTCCCGGGACGGGAACTAGTGAGTGAGTTGATTTACACATACCGCCCGCTACCAGGCTGGCGGCCACTTAGATTGAATACGCCGAATGGACCCATCTGCTCCCTTTCCATACGAGAACCAGGATTTTGACTTCCGCCGCATTTTGCGGCTGATCGTGGCCCATTGGTGGCTCATCCTGGGTTGCCTGGCCCTGGCCCTGGGCATCGCCAACCTCTACAACCGCTACGCGCAGCCCTTGTACAGCGCGTCGGGGTCCATCATTGTCAAAGACGAATCCTCCAATTCGCTCGGCAAGGACGCCGCCCAGTTGCAGCAGTTCGACATTTTCAAGGGCAAAAAGAACCTTTCCACCGAAATCGAGATCATCAAGTCGCAGAGCGTGGTGGAGCGGACCGTCAAGGCCATGGATTCCACCTTCGTCCGCGTGTCGTACTTTGCGCAGGGCCGGTTCAAAACCACCGACCTGTACAAAGATTCGCCGTTCGTGGTGGTGCTGGATTCGCTCTACCCGCACGCCTACGAAAGGCCCTTCTTTCTCCAGTTCGACGCCAAGGGCGGGTACCGGCTGACGTTCGGGGAAGAAGACCCCACCCCGCCCCAGTCGTACCGCATCGGCGACACGGTGCAAAACGCCTTTGGCCGCTTCCGGGTGCTGCTCAACCCGGCCCGGGGCCGCACCACCGACCCGGCCACCACGTATTACTTCATCGCGCACCACCCCCTGACGCCCGTGGCGGAGTTCCGCAACCGGGTGGGGGCTTACCGGGCCAACGAAGAAACCTCGATCCTGTTCATCACCTGCCAGGACGCCGTGCCCGAGCGGGCCATGAACTTCGTGAACACGCTCATTGACGAATACACCAAACGGGGCATGGACGAAAAGTCGAACGTGGCCCGCAACACCATCAAGTTCATTGACCGGCAGCTCGACCAGACCCGCGACTCGGTGGCGTACTGGGAAGGCGTGATCGAAAATTTCAAGAAAACCCGCGGCATCGTGAACCTGACGCCCGACTTCACGCTGGAAAAGTTCACCAACTACGACAACCGCCGGCTCGAACTGCGGTTGCAACTGAACGCGCTGGACTCCCTGGAGGGCCAGATCCGGCAGGGAAAAGACGCCAGCGTGATCTCCACGTCGAACCTGGGCACGCAGGACACCCGCTTCAGCAGCAGCCTGTCGGAGTTGAACGCACTCGAAACCCAGCGCAAGGCCCTGCTGGCCTACGCCACCCCCGACAACCCCAACGTGCGGGCCGCCGACAAGAAGATCGAACTCCTGCGCAGCAAGCTGTACGAAGACCTGGGCAGCTACCGCGACGCCCTCGAAAACAACGAGCGGACCATCAACAAGGCCATCGGCGGCTTCGAAAAGTCCCTCCAGAAGGTGCCCCAGACCGAAAGGGAATACATCGGCATCCAGCGCAAGTACAACCTGGCGTCCAACACGTACCAGTTCCTGCTCCAGGAACGGTCGCGGGCCAGCATTGCCGAAGCGGCTACGGTGTCGGACGTGCTGGCGCTGGACTACGCCGGGATGCCCGGTGCGCCCATCAGCCCCAAGAAGAGCCTCGCCTACATCATCGGCGTGTTCGTGGCGCTTACCCTCTCGATCAGCTTCATCTTCGTGCGCGACCTGCTCGACGACACCATTGCCGACGCCAACCAGGTGGAAAAACTGACCCGGGTGCCGGTGCTGGGTACGGTGAGCCACGCCCGCAACACCAAGGGGCACAGCCTGGTGGTGGCCGACAAACCCAAGTCGGCCGTGGCCGAGTCGTTCCGGTCCATCCGCACCAACCTCCAGTTCCTGGCGACGGGCACCAGCCACAAGGTAGTGGTGGTGACTTCGACGGTGGGCGGCGAGGGTAAAACCTTTTTCTCCATCAACGTGTCGGCCATCCTGGCCCTGCTGGGCAAAAAGGTGCTGCTCATCGGCCTGGATTTGCGCAAGCCCCAGTTGCACCGCGAAATGGGCATTCCCGCCGACGTGGGCATTACCAAGGTGCTCATCGGGAAAGCCACCGCGCAGGAGGTGATCTTCAAGACGGCCGTGGAGGGCCTCGACGTGATGCGGGACGGCGCCATT
>CADCTQ010000343.1:2751-12290 GCA_902805615.1 uncultured Cytophagales bacterium | reverse complement strand
TTTCGGCACTGATGGTATCGCGGCGCGTGGGCCCGGCCCAATGGCGAGGGGCGGGTTGCCTGGCGGGGGGAAGCATCATTGGGCCTAGCCTTTTTTGGTTCTTTTTGGGGCAATGCCAAAAAGAACAAACTCCACTTACGCTTCATCAACCAATCCCCATCCTGTTATACGCATATACGCTAATCACATACGAGCTTCGCGCCAGCCCGTCCTATTCCGCGTCAGCAAGCGACAGCGATACGCCACAGCGCCGGCCGCTTCGGCTCACCAACCTACGCTAAGCACATACTCAGTGTCTCCCTGACGGCTTGTCACCCCATTTCAAAATGGGTCTTGGCTGTAGCTCTCAATCCCGTAAGGACGATACGCAGCGACACGTTGCCAATGGCATCTTCCCCTTCCTAACCCTTGCAACTACTTGATTTCCGCAGCCAGCGGACCATCCGGCTTCAGGTACGGCTTTAACTGGTCGAAGGTAAACGAAAAGGCGTCGTCGGGTTGCAGGGCCAGTACCGCGTGCGGAAATCCGAAGGGGTAGTAGAAGGTGATGCCCTCCCCGGTGACGGTAAAGCCGGCCAGTTGTGCCGCCGTAAACGTTTTCCCGTCAACCAGTTCGTCGAGCCACGCCGCCTCCTCGACGTTCCCGGCCGCCGCCCGCCGGGCTTCCTGCACCCGGGCTTGCAGCAGCTTGTCGCACTGCCGGGCCAGCTCGGGCAGGGCCGCCGGGCGCAGCAGTTGCCCGACCGAAAGCCGATTTCCCGTCCGGGTGCTGAATACGAGCCGTTCCCCCGAAAACGACGGGTAGGCGCCGTGCCATTCCCGCGCCACCGACAGGGCCAGCACGCCGTTGCGGTTGTAATCCACGGTGTACTGGGTGGCGGTGAGCCCGCAGCCGCAGGCGGCGAAGTTTTCCCGGATCTCCTGCTCAGTCTCGCCGGTGAGTTGCTTGACGGTGAGCTGCGCATTCAGCTTCGCCAGGGCGGGGTGCCCGGCGGGGCCCGTCACGCGGGGAAACGCGTATTCTCCCTCCGTGTCGTTGGGGCCTTTTACCGAGAAGCGGTATTCGGTGATGGCAACCGCGTCGGCGGCGCCGGCCGGGGTTTCCCGCAAGGCCAGGGAGGAGGTTTTGTCGCTGCCCGGCTTGCGCCAGGTGCCCGTTACGGTGCCGTCCGGCCCGATTTTGCCCGCGAATTGGCCGGTTTCCTGCCCTTTGTCGTCAAACTCCTTCAGCGAAAACGTACCGTCGGCCTGCACCGTGCCGTCGAGGCGGATGTCCTGGCCCACCCTGGTGTAGGCGTAGCTGCCCGTCAGCGCCGTGCCGTCTTTCCGCAGGCGCATGGTAATCGGGTACTTGCCGGCGATGCTGCCCGCGTAGGTTTTCTCCGCGGCGGTGCCGACCGCTTGGGCCGGTGCGGTGGTTTTGGGGTTGGACTGGGCCCGGCACGATTCCGGCCGACCGGCCAGCACCGCCAGGCCAAGCAGCAAGCCGAGCCGGAGGGCGAAAATCAGTTGGGTAAAAGAGGGCATGACGCGTTGGTTCGGTGATTGGGTAACCCGGTGACTTCATACTTCATAGAAGGCACCGGGGCACAAAGGAACGCGATTTCAGTCACCTGGTCACGCAGCCAACGGGTGGGGCGTTCATTTGCGCACGAAAATTATCCTTTGTGTACGTCTTTGAACCGGAGCATGTCCCCGAGGCGCTGTTCCTTGTCGGGGTCGAAGCCGCAGGTGCTCCGGAATTCCTTCGGGTTGCGGTACGTGCCAAACAGCATGTCCCACCACACAATGTCGCCGTAGTTGTGGGAGTGTTTTTCGTACTCGTGGTGAATGCGGTGCATTTCAGGTCGCTGAAAAATGTAGCCGATCCACTGCGGTGTTTTCACGTTGGTGTGGTAGAAAAACTCCCCCAGGGCGGTACACAGCGTGTACACGGCGCCGGCCTCCGGGCTCAGGCCCAGCAACGTGTACACCAGCAGGCTGCCGATGAGTGAATTTACCATCATTTCCAGCGGGTGTTTGTAAAAGGAGGTAATTACTTCGAGCCGTTGCGGGCTGTGGTGGATCTGGTGAAAACGCGTCCACAGAAAATCGTATTCGTGCCGCCAGCGGTGCCACCAGTAGAACACGAACGTGGCAATGAAGTACGCCAGCATCCCACCGGCCGCGTCGGGTACGTAGTCCGACAGGTGGAAAAAGCTTTCCCGGGAAAGCCACTTTTCCCACGACACCCCGGCCAGCGTCACCACGCCCAGTTGCACGAAGTTGACGGCCAGCACCCGGACCGTCCAGGTCGGTACCTCGGGCAGTTTCCAGCCCGGCAACAGGCGTTCGAGCAGGAAACAAAACCCGAAAACGATAAAGATGACGGTTAACATAAGGTTTATTATTTAGAACTTAGTTGTAGTGGCTGGCATCAGACGGATTTGCCCGGACCGGGTCAGTACGTGGCGGCAACCTTGGCGGGGCGGGCCTTCCGGGAGAAGGCTTTTTTGAGCAGGAACGTGAGCAGCATCGCCAGCATGGCGCCGCAGTAGGCGAGGCCCATGTCCTTCTGAGCGTCCCACACGTCGCCCTGCGTGCCCAGGTACGCCACGCCCTCGGCGGGGAAAAACACGTCGGCCACGGCCCATTCGATCAGTTCGTACAAGCCGCTGAAGGAGAGGGTGATTTCAACCGGCAGCGTCCAGCACACCCAGGCGGGCCAATCGAAGCGGTTGCGGAAAAAATCGCGCATGGGGTAGGCCAGCAGGAAGCCGAAGCTGAAGTGCACCATGCGGTCGTAATGGTTGCGGGCCAGGTGCAGGGTGTCCTTCAGCCAGTACCCCAGCGGGTTTTCGGCGTAGGTGTACTGCGCTCCGTAAATGTGCAGCAGCAGGTACACGAACACCAGCGAGTAACTCAGGTCGCTGAGCCGGAACCGGCGGTGCGTGGCCGCCAGGGTCACCAGGAACAGGGCGGTGAGGACGTTTTCGGTGTACCAGTTGGTGCGGTCGGTGGTGAACGCGAACGTAACCAGCCAGGCGGCCAGGAAGGCCACCAGGTACACTTGGAGCAGGAGGTTCCGCCCGAACGGCGTCCGGCGCGGGGAACCAGTCGTTGTGAATTGCATACGTAGAGGGATTGAGGGTACGGCACACGAGACGATGGTGCGTTTGCCGGTACCAAAATAACCTGCCGGCCCCCCGGAAGAAACCCGGTCGGTGACGGTAACCGGAACGCAACGCCCCGGGCACGTCAGGATTGGGGCCGAAAAGCAGTTTTGCCGGTAAAAATGTGGCGGTTCTGGAAAAAGTCGTCA
This sequence comes from uncultured Cytophagales bacterium, assembly GCA_902805615.1. GTDB lineage: Bacteria > Bacteroidota > Bacteroidia > Cytophagales > 172606-1 > CADCTQ01. The sequence continues at coordinate 8,989 of CADCTQ010000343.1, read as the reverse complement.
GTATCGTATGTGCTTGACGGGTGGTATGAGATGCGTCATTGCGAGGAATTAACGATGGCCTTCAGGGTTGGTATGACGAAGCAATCTCCCCCGGAGAGGCGCCAAAGGCCAGAGTCGGCTCCCCCCAAGTATCAGGTTTAAGGACCTCACTCCCCGCGTAACGGCGTTTGTCGGTTCTCCGGGTGAGATTGCTTCGTCGCCCTACCCGCTTTGCAGCCCGGCTCCTCGCAATGACGCGTCTCATATAACCCGCTCATCACGTACTCAATGGGTGGTGGTTTTACTGCTGCCGTGGTCAGTGTCCCACTGACCACTTCGGAGACATTCCTGGTGTCAATTTTTCAAAACCGACCCAGACCGGCCGGGTTAGACCGACTCGTATTCTTTCAGAATCTTTTCCGTTTTGGCGCCGGTGATCCGGTTGATGAGTTTGCCGGCTTCGTGGTCGTCGCGCAGCGTTTTGGCCAGGGTAAAGCAGGAGGCTACCGTAAACACCGTTCCCATCAGCAGGTAGCCCTTGATCCACAGGTCAACGGGCAGGTAGCAGATGCCGATGATCATGAGGGCGAAGGATAACGCGAAAGAAGTCCATACCTGGAAGCGGAAAGCGGCCGTGTTCTGATTGATTACTGGATTTTCCATTGTCTTGCTGTATGCTTGTTTGATGCATCAAAGGTATGGTAGGACGAGCAGGGGCAAAAACCGGTTTTGGAAGAATACGGATTTTTGGAATTGTTATTATTGGTGTTTAAACACCTGTTTATTAGCGGGTTGTATTATAAAAAACTTATGTTTAAATTTGTATAAGTGTTGATTGTACCACATGAGTTGACCGAGTACCCTTATGAAAAATAAAGACGGGAAACTGGATTTGCTTAAGTCTTACACGCTGGAGGAAGTCAAGGATGACATAATTGGTAAAAAAGGAACTCCGGACCGCGATGCTTACGAGTCTCAATTGCGGCATGATTTAATGGAAGAGGCCCGGAAGCGCACCCCGAAACGCAAATGGACCACCTGAAAACCATACTCGCCACCTTGTCCGCCGAGGAACAGAAGGAACTGGGCCGGTTCATCGGGCGGCAGAAGCAGAAAAAGGGCCGCAAGGACCTGGAACTGTACCGGCTGCTGCTGCAAAAGCAGGACCTGACGGCCGCCGACCTGGTTAAAAAGCTCTACCCCGGGGCGCCCAACGTGCCGGCCTACCACGCCCTGCGCAAACGGCTGTTCAGCCACCTGGCCGACTTCATCCTCCTCAAAAGGCAGGAAAATGACCCCACGGCCGCCGCTTCGGTGCGGGGCCTGTTGTCGCTGGCGGGCTACCTGTTCGAGAAACGCGCCGACCAGATCGGCTGGAACGTGCTGCGCAAAGCCGAGAAGCTGGCCGATGCCAACGAACAGTACGACCTGCTCAACGCCGTCTACAACCTCCAGATCGAACACGCCCAGAGCCCGCACGGCGATCCTCTGCCCGACATCATCGGGAAGTACACGCGCAACAAGGCCCGCGCCGACGAGGAAGAACGGGCCGGCATTGCCTGCGGCTGGGTGAACCATTACCTCCAGGCGGCCAAGGCGCAGGGCGGCGACCTGCCGTTCGAGGCCATCACGGGACAGGTGCTGGCGCAACTGAACCTGGCCGAGGTGGCCGCCGACCGGCCCAAACTCATGTACCAACTGCTGTCCATCGCCCGGGGCGCCGTGCTGGTCCGCAAGGATTTCTTCTCCTTCGAGCCGTACCTGGTGGGGCAGTACGAGGCGCTGGCCGCCCGGGGTGCCTTCGGGCCGCGGCACGGGTCATACAAGACGGGCCTGCTCTACATGATCGCCCAGACGCAGTACCGCAACCGCAAGTTTGCCGCCTCCCTCGGGCGGCTGGAGCAACTGCGCCAGGCGCTGGCCGAATCCCCGAAGGCCGGCCAGCAGCAACTCCTGCCCCGCTACACGCTGCTGTGGGCCATGAACCACGTGTACCTGGGCAAAAACGAAGAAGCCGTGGCCGTGCTGGAAAAAGTGCTGGAGGGCGGGGAGGCCGACGACTGGCCGGTGGCCCACCTGCTCAATGCCCGCATCAACCTGGCCTTCTGCTACTTCCAGCGGGGCGACTTCGCCCGGGCCAACCGGCTGCTGCTGGCCGCGGGCCACTCCGACCGCTGGAGCACCAAGAAGATGGGACGGGAATGGACGCTGAAGAAAAACCTGAGCGAAATCATCATCCAGTACGAACTGGGCAACGTGGACCTGGTGCTCAACAAGGTGCGGTCCATTGAACGGAACTTCGACGCCTTGCTGCGCAGCCCCGTGTACGCCAACGTGCGTACCTACCTCCAGTTCATCCGGCAACTCGTGGACCGGCCGGGCGCCGCGGCGGACAAGGCGTTTTCGGCCGAAGTGGACCGCACCTTCCGGTTCCTGCCCGTGGAGCAGGAAGACTTGCAGGCCATGAGTTTCTACGCCTGGCTCAAATCCAAAATGCTCAAACGCGACTACTACGCCGTACTGCTGGAACTCGTAGCTGGGGGCAGTATTGAGAATTGAGAATTGAGAATTGAGTGTTGCGCTTCCGGGAAAACCCGCAAAAGTTCCGGTACGCAGTACTCAATACTAATTACTCACTACCCAATACTTAATTTCACGCCGAGCAGCAGAATGTCGTCCGTCTGGCGCCCGGTGCCCATCCAGTCGGTGAGAGTCGCATCGAGGATTTTGTGTTGTTGTTGCAGGGGCTGGTCGTGGATGGCGTGCAGCAGGTCGCGGAGGCGTTTGCCCATGAACTTGCCGCCGGCCGGTCCGCCGAACTGGTCCTGGAAGCCGTCCGAGCACAGGTACAGCACCGACGGCCCCGACAGGTCGAAGGTGTGGAGCTGGAACAGGCGTTCTTCCTCCTTCTGCAAACCGCCGATGGAATGCTTGTCGGCCTTTACTTCCCGCAACTGCCCGTCCTGCACCATCAGCAGCGAAGTGCCGGCGCCGGCAAATTCGAGCCGGTTCTCCTTCCGGTCCATCACGCAGAGGGAAATTTCCATGCCGTCGTGGTTGGTGCCTTCCGACTGGTTGAGGATCTGGCGCACCTTGCCGTGCAGTTCGTAGAGGATCAGGTCGGGCGAGGTGATGCCCCACACGTTCACGATTTCGTTGAGCATGGACTGGGCCAGCATGGACAGCAGCGCCCCCGGCACGCCGTGGCCCGTGCAGTCAATGGCCGCCAGCAGCACCTTCTGCCCCCTTTTGCTGCACCAGTACGTATCTCCGCTCACGATGTCGCGCGGCTTGAAGAGCACGAACACCTCCGGAAACAGCGTGTGCATGTACGCCAGGCTGGGCATGACCGCCTGCTGGATGCGTCCGCCGTAGGTGATGCTGGCCGTGATTTTCGCGTTTTTTTCCTCCACCAGCTTTTTCTGCGCTTCCAGTTCGGCCGTGGCCTGCTCGGCCCGCTTGAGGTGCAGCCGGAGTTCCAGTTGCGTGATCACCTGCCGGGCCAGGATGCGCAGGGAATCCATCTGCTCGTCGGTCAGGTGGCGGGGCTCACGGTCAATCACGCACAGCGTACCCAGGTTGTGGCCGTCGGGGGTGGTCAGCGGCATCCCGGCGTAAAAACGGATGTTGGGGTCCCCGGTAACGAGCGGATTTTCCCGGAAACGCGGGTCTAGCCGGGCGTCGTGCACCTGGAACAACTCGTTGCCGTGGATGGCGTGGGCGCAGAAGGCCCATTCGCGGGGCGTTTCGGCGACCGGCAGCCCTACCCGCGATTTAAACCACTGCCGCGTTTCGTCGAGCAGGGTAATGAGCGAAATGGGGGTGTTGCAAAGCTGAGAGATCACCCGGGTGATCTCATCGAATTCCGCTTCCATTTCGGTGTCCAGGACTTCGTAGCGCAGCAACGCCGCTATTCTTGCGGCCTCGTTGGGCAGGGGAGGGGCAATGATCATTTGCGTATTTAACGGATGGTGTGGGCCGGGGCGGCTCAGGCGACAAAAATACATTCCGGGCGGCCGCCGCGGTTGCTTCTTCGCCGCCGCGACCTTACGCGGATGCTTTCTGCAAAGGATGACCGCCGTCGTCGCCCGGCGCCCTTTTGGGGCCTTGCCCGTCAGGCGATTGCGCAACCGGGCGTTGGACTGCCTGCCGCCGTCCGACCCCGAAAGCCGCCGGTCAGCACGGGCCCCGCCCGCCGGAATTGCCAATCCCGGGGCTGACCTTACACGGGGGCTGCTGCCTGCGCCGGTTACCCCGCCGGGATGCCTGGCGGGAAGCACAAAAAGGCCCTCCCGGCTCCCGTAAAGGGCTTTTGACTGCCGTAAAACGTTTAATGAGGAAGTGTTGGGCTGCGCAGAGTGAATAACGGCCGGAGGATTTGAATTTTAGTTTTCCAGGAATGAAATGAGGGCCGTCGCGCCTACGATAAGTGTTCTAATCAGCCATAAGCCCGGCCAGCTTGCGGGCCACGATGGGTTTGGTGATAAAATCCTTTACCAGTTGGTGCCGCAGCGCCAGGGCCCGGTCTTTTTCGCTGATCGAACTGGAAAGCACGAAGAGCTGCGTCGCGGGCCGGGCGGCGGAAAACTCCTTTTCGTAGTGGGCAATGAACTCGAAGCCGTCCATCACCGGCATTTTCAGGTCCACCAGGATGTAGTCGGGGTACTGGTCCGTCAGGCGGCACTTTTCCAGGTACGCCAGGGCCTCCGGGGCCCCGGGCTGGAACGCGTATTCCACGGGCTGTTCGAGTTCTTCGAGGGCCGCTTCGAAGAGTATTTTTACCGTATAATCGTCGTCAATCAACAGGAATCTTTTGGGCGGCATAGGCTGGGGAATGATTATCGCTTTGGGATGTCGGTGTATTCTTTCAGGTAACAGGTGACGGTCGTGCCCCGCCCCACAGTGCTGTCGAGCCGGATGTTGCCGCCGTTCTTCTCCACCATGTTTTTGATGAGGTACAAGCCCAGGCCCTTGCCGTCGCCCCGGGTCGTGAGGCGGGAAAACGGCTGGAAAAGTTTATGCGCCAGCCGCGGCAGGTCGAGGCCCACGCCGTTGTCGGCAAATGCCAGCGTCACAAATCCGCCCGACCGGCCCGAGGTGACCGAAACGACCGGGGGCCGCCCCTCGGCCCGGTACTTGAGGGCGTTGCCCAGCAGGTTGCGGAAAATGCTCTGGAGGTAGGCCCGGATGTAGGTGGCCTCCGGGCAGGCCGAAAAGTCAGCTTCGATGCGGGCGCCTCCTTCCGCGGTTTCGGTTGCCAGTTCTTCCCGCACCCCGGCGAGGACGTCGGCAAAGGACACCGGCTGCACGGCCACGAGGAAGGTGCTCTGGATTTCCAGCACTTCCACCAGCCCCCTGATCGTCTGGTCGAGCCGGGCCACCGACTGCTGCATCGTTTCCAGCAGCAGACCCCGCTGGGCCGGGCCCGGGTCGCCCATGAGCAGCTTGGTGAGCACCAGCAGGTTCGCCACCGGCGCCCTCAGGTCGTGGGCCGCCGTGTAGACGAACGTTTCCAGGTGCCCGCTCACCTTCACCAGTTCGGCGTGCTGGTCCTGCATGAGCAGCCGTGACTCCTGCAAGTCCGCCTGCGACTGGCGCAGTTCGGAGAGGTTGCGCAGTACCGACCACGCGCCGGCCGCCGGGCCGCCGTCCGGCGCGACATCGGGCACCAGGTCCACGGCGTAGTGCCGGAAGGCGGGAGCGGCGCCGCAGCGCATTTCTACCGCGGCCGGAGCCTGGGTCCGCAGCACCGCTTGCAGGGCCGTGAGCCACGCCGCCGCCCCTTCGAAGGCGGGCAGCTCCGACACCCGCCGGCCGGTTGCAGCCTCCGCGGGCAGGCCCGTTTCCCGCGCGAAAGCCGCGTTCACGAACGCAATGACCCCGTCGCCGTCGTGCCGGGCCAGGGCTACCGGCAGCGTGTTGAGCAGTGTGTTCGAACGATCTTCCATATGCGGGGGCGGCAGGACGGGTGGTTGGCTGGTAAAGGGGTTGGGACGCCTACAGCGTTTTGGGTTTGCGGTAGTTGGGCAGGTCGTTGACCAGCAGCCAGTAGTGCACCACCTCCGCAATGGTAAGCGAGTATTTGACGAAGTTCATGGCCTTGATGATGAAACTGTTGGCGCCCAACCCGTACGCCTCCCGCATCTGTTCTTCGGAGGCCGACACGGTGATGACCACCACCGGGATGCTGCTGGTGGCCGGGTCGCTTTTGAGGGCTTTGAGCACCTGTACGCCCTTTACCTTCGGCAGGTCCAGGTCG
>CADCTQ010000343.1:0-2741 GCA_902805615.1 uncultured Cytophagales bacterium | reverse complement strand
CTCTTCCCCGTCGCGGATGTGGTGGTATTGAAGGGTGGGCATCTTCGCCTTCAACGCCTTAAAAGTCAGTTCAGCGTCGTAGGCGCTGTCTTCGATCAGCAGGAGTTCGGGATGGACGGCAAGCATAGCGGTCAAATTAAAAATTAAACATTGAAAATGGTCAATGGAAAATGGACGATGCTGGCATTTTCCATTGATCATTTTCAATTGTCCATTTGCTTTATCGCAATTGTATCCGTAAAGCTAGCCAGAAAAACGAACAGGCAGGGGCGAACTCTGCTTTTAGGGTTTGCGTTAAGCGGTGTATGACTTTTCCGGCCCGGTGACGTCGGCCCGCGAAGGGGTAAAAAGGGCCGGGGCCTTTTTCGTATGCAACACATTTCCCTGCGGAGCAAACTATACCTGGGTTTCCTGGCGGCGGCGCTGCTGATCGGGGCTTCCCTGTACCTGCAATTCCTGAGCACGAACAGTTACATTGATACATCGCTGCAGGTTCAGCGGACCAGGAAGCTGTTGGTGCAGTTCGAAACGGTCATTTCCCTGACCAAAGACGCCGAAACCGGCGAAAGAGGATACATCATTACCCGGCAGGAGCGGTTCCTGGAGCCTTTCGAACGGGCCCTCCGGAACCTGAACCGGGAAATGGAGGACCTGAAGAAAATGACGGCAGCCACTTCATTCCACCCCCCCCGGGTGCAGCAATTGGACAAGCTGGTGCAACGGCAAATTGCCGTACTGACCGGCAATGTCGTACTGGTCCGGTCGGGCCGGTTTGGGGAAGCTGCGCAGAATGTAGCCGCGGGGGAAGGCAAAAGGGTGTTGGACGCCATCCGGCAGTTGGTGGGCCAAATGCAAGGGCACGAGAAAGCCCGGCTGGCATTGCTGTTGCGTCAGCGGGAAAGCAAAGCCCGCTTGAATGGTCTGATCAATTCAATCAGCGTAGCGGTGCTGGCGATGATGTTTATGCTGGGCATGTACACGATCCTGCGCGACCTCCGGCGCCGCGAACGCCTGGAACGGGAACTCACCTTCAAGAACGGGCAACTCGAAGAACTCAACGCCGCCCAGCAGCACCTGCTCGGCCTGCTCGAAGAAGCCCAGGAGATCGGCCGGCTGGGCAGCTTTACGCTCGACGGGACCAGCAAGCTCTTTACGGCCAGCCTTCAGAACTGCCTCAACTACGGCCTCGACCCCGCCATTGCGGGGGTGCCGTCACCCATCTCCCTGCTCTTCGAGCGGCTGCACCCCCAGGACCGCCAGCGGGTGCGCCAGGCCGTGGAAGCTTCCCTGCAACACCTGGTGCCCTACCGGCAGGAGTACCGCATCGTGCTGCCCGACGGCGGGGAAAAACACATCCTGGTGCGGGGCCGGCCCATGGAGGCAGGCGGCAAGGTGTACCTGCGGGGCACCACCCTCGACAATACCGAACAGAAGCAGGCCGAAGCCGAACTGCGGGCCTCCGAAACCCGGTTCCGGGCCCTGCTCGAATCGGCCCCCGACGCCATGATCATTACCGACGAAGGGAGCCACGTCCAACTGGTGAACGCCCAGGCCGAACGCCTGTTCGGGTACACCCGCGCCGAACTGGTGGGCCAGCCCGTGGAAACCCTCATCCCGGCGGCCCTGGGCAGCCGGCACCGGCAGCACCGGGCTGCCTACGCCGCCGCCCCCAAAGTGCGGGGCATGGGCGTTGGCCTCGACCTGAAAGGGGTACGGAAAGACGGCACCGAATTCCCGGTCGAAATCAGCCTGAGCCCCATCCAGACGGGCGAAGGGCTGCTGGTGGCCGCCGCCATCCGCGACGTGAGTGAACGCAAACGCTACGAAGCCCGCCTCGAACAGCTCAACCAGCAGTTGCAGGTCACCAACGCCGAACTGGCCGCCAACGTGGAGGAACTGGCCGCCGCCGGCGAAAAGATCCAGGAGTACAGCGAGCAGCTGGAGTCCAAAAACGGGCAGTTGCAGCGCAGCAACGGCGACCTGGAAGCTTTTTCCTACTCGATCTCCCACGACCTCAAGTCGCCGCTCCGGTCGGTGCTCTCGTTTGCGGGCATCCTCCAGGATGAGTACGCCGACCAGCTCGACGATGAGGCCAGGCGGCTGATCGGCATTGTGGTCAGGAACGCCCGGTTCATGAACGAACTCATCGAGGCGCTGCTCCAGTTTGCCCGGCTGGGCCGTACGGCCGTGCGCAAAGAATCGGTGAACATGGACAAGATGGTGCACGGGCTGGTGGCCGAACTGCTGGCCGACCGCGACACCAAACCCGTCGTCACGGTGGGGCCGCTCGGGGTGGCCCGCGCCGACCACCAGCTCATCCGGCAGGTGTGGCAAAACCTGCTGAGCAACGCCCTCAAATTTTCGGCCGCCAAGCCGGACCCCCGCATTGAGAGGTATATTACGTACGCGACAACGGCATCGGGTTCAACCCGGCCTACGCCGGCGAACTGTTCGGCGTGTTCAAACGGCTGCATACCTCAAAGCAGTTTTCGGGCACGGGCGTCGGCCTGGCCATTTGCCGGCGCATCGTGAGCAGCCACGGGGGACGCACCTGGGCCGAAGCCGCCGAGGGCGAAGGGGCGACTTTCTACTTTACCCTGCCGGGACAGCAGAAGGGAGACCGGAAACCGGGGGAGGTCAGACCGGGAGAGAGGCAACCGGAGGAAGGGAGACGGGGAGAGGGGTCGGGAACGGACTTTGCCGAAGCACGAATCGAAGGGGGACCGGAAAGCCAATACCCT
>CADCTQ010000342.1 GCA_902805615.1 uncultured Cytophagales bacterium | reverse complement strand
CGATTTTCACACGAGCCTGGCCGAGGTACAGTACAACCCGGCGGAGCGGACCCTGGAAGTGAGCCTGCGGGTGTTTACCGACGACCTGGAGAGTGCCTTGTCCAAGGACAACGGGGGTAAAACCATTCGCGTGACCGACGATCCGGCGGCCGATCCCTTCATCAAAAATTACCTTTCCCGGTACTTCTCGGTGGTGGACGCCACCAACCGCCGCAAGCCGGTAAACCTGCTGGGCAAGGAAATTACGGTGGACGTTACCTGGATTTACTTTGAGATCAGGGAAGTGGAAAGCCTGACCGGCAAACGGTTGCAGAACGCCGTTCTCACTGAACTCTTCGACGACCAGATCAACATGGTGAACTTCGTCACCCCATCGGGCAAACGTTCCTTCCTCTTCAAACCCGGGGAAACCGTACAGGACCTGGCCGGCAACCCCTGATGAAGCAAAGTAGGTGCGTTTGCGAAAGTCATTCCCCTATCCCCTTCGGCCATCACACGTGCAAATCTCAGGCATATAAAAAGAGGAAGGCGATGCGTGTACACGCATCGCCTTCCTCTTTTTATCGCGTTTATCTTGTAAATCCCTGCTAGCAAGGTCCTACTTGTTGGCCGCCGACGGCCGGTATATCTCGAATTCCACCCGGCGGTTGATAGCCCGGTCGGCCTCCGACTTCTCCTCTACGATGGGCATGGAGTTGCCGAAGCCCCGGGCTTCAATGCGCCTTTCGGCAATTTTTCCCTTGTCCACGAGGTACTTCTTGATGGCGTCGGCCCGCCGTTGCGAAAGCTTCATGTTCAGCGCCGCGTCGCCGTTGGAGTCGGTATGGCCCGATATTTTGAGGTGGAAGCTGGGGTGATCCACCAGGAAGGCCACCACTTTGTTCAAGTCGCCGTTCATCGTGGGCAGGATCTTGGCGCTGCCCGGCTCAAATTCCAGCGAGGCAAACTCCCATTTCTTGAGGCTGAGGGCCGGCGTCTCGATGTGGATGGCCGTATCGCCTACCAGCTTGAACGTCCTTTCGATGCGGAAAAAGTCTTCGCCCGTAATGATGACGAGGTAGTTCTTGTCTTTGATCAGGTCAAAGTCGTAGCTGCCGTTCGGCCGCAGGAACTTGGGCGCTACCTCAATGCCCGATGTCAGGTCAATCACCGACACGATGCCCGTGAACGGGTTGCCCGTGATGGAGTCCTTGACGGAGCCTTCCAGCTTGGTGTACGACAGCGGCTGCGCCTCCATCGGCAGCGGGAACGAGAACAAGTCGAGGTTCTTGAGGTTGGTTTCCTCCGAACGGGCGTAGAACAGGTCTTTGGAATGCGAGTCAATGGTGAAGTAATACTCACTGCCCTTGCCGTTGACGAGGGGCCCGATGCTGCGCGGCTCCTGCCAGCGGCCGTTGATGTTGTAGCACTTGTAAATGTCGAAGTCGCCGAAGTTGAGCAGTTGCCCGTTGGAACTGAAATACAGCACGTCGTAGACCGGGTGGTAGAACGGGCTTACCTCACTCTGCCGGGTGTTGATGACCGGTCCCATGTTCTGGGCCGGCGCCCACTTGCCGTTCTGCTGCATGTAGGTAAACCACAGGTCCGACAAGCCGAAGCCGCCGATGCGGTCGGAGGCGAAAAACAGCGTGTCTTCCGAGTGGGAAAGGGCCGGGTGCGAATCCCAGGAGGGGCTGTTTACCTGCGGCCCCAGGTTCTGGATTTCGCCCCAGGTGCTGTCGGCCTGGAGCTTGGCCACGAAAATGTCGCAGTTGCCGTAGCTGTCGGGGCTTTCGCAGCGGGCGAAGTAGAGGGTCTTGCCGTCGCGGCTGAGCTTGGCCGACCCTTCGTTGTAGAGCGTGTTGATCGTCTTGAGCGGACTGGCGTCGTCCCAATAATCGGTGTCAACCTTACGTGAATAATAAATGTCCTCATTATGCGTCACCCCATTCACCCCGCTTTTGCGGACGTTCCGCTTGGAGGTGAACAGGAGTGACTGGTTATCACCGCCGAGGGTAGGGCCGTAGTCGGCCAGCGTCGAGTTTACTTCCGTGCCCATCGTGAGCAGCACGCCCACCGGCGGGCGGAGGGTATCAATGGATTTGCGGTATTCTACCAGTTCGTAGTAGTATTCGAGGGGAACGAAATAGTCTTTGTCGAAGTTGGAGAGGGAATCGTAGTGGTGGACGATTTTGTTGAGGTCGCCCCGGTGGTGCTTCAGCACGAGGCGGTAGAGGAACTTGGCCTTTTCGATGTCGTCGTATTTTTCCACCAGTTTGGCCAGTGACCACAGCAGGTACGTATCGCGGTAGAAGTTCTGAATGCCGAAATTGCGGACGTAGTCGGTGAGCAGCGGGTAGGCTTTTTCCCATTCACCCTTGCGCTGGTGCCGTTCGATCTGATCGAGCAGCTTGGTGTTCTGGTAGTAGGGCACCCGGTTGATGTTGTTGAAGTCGTAGAACTGCAACGCGGCCCGCCGCAAACTGTCCTTGGCAAATTTATGGTTGAACGTCGTCCTGAATTTGGCCTTGGTATGCGGTTGTTGACCCAGCCCCGGGGTGCCCGTCAGCAACAGGGCCACCACTGCCAGCCACGCAAAACATCTATTTATGTTCATAGGGTAAATGTCCATTTACATAGAATCAGACAAGAGATTACACCAAAATATGCGTATTTTGTTCGAAACTCAATTTCCGGCGCAGGTCGCTGACACGCAACCCTTTTGGCACGGGGCTTGACCATGTAATATCCTCCTTCTCTGCCTCGGATTGCCGGTTGTTTTGTACGACAATTTGACAGATATTCTCAATCTTTTTTACGGGTTTATTTGTTTTAGAGACAGAAAGGGTATACTAATGACTCCTTATACTAAACATTGCTGATGAAACATAAAGATAAGCCGTTCGGGAATATCATCGTATCCGACATGATCGAGGACGATACGGTGGAAATGATTCCTTTGCTTTCGCCCGAAGAGGAAGAAGAGATTGATAAATATAAGATTCCGGACGAACTGCCCATCCTGCCCGTCAAGAACACGGTGCTGTTCCCGGGCGTGGTGATTCCCATTACCGTAAGCCGCCAGAAATCCATCCGGCTGGTGAAAAAAGCCTACAAGGGCAACCGCATCATCGGCGTAGCCGCCCAATCCAACGCCCTCAAGGAGGACCCCGCCTTCGAAGACCTCTACAAAGTGGGCACCGTGGCCCACATCCTCAAAACGCTGGTACTGCCCGACGGCAACACCACCATCATCATCCAGGGCAAGCGGCGTTTCCAGATGACCGAAGTAGTGCAGGAAGACCCCTACCTGGTCGCCAAAGCCAGCCTGATCCCCGAAAACTTTCCCGAGGCCGGCAAGCGGGAGATGAAAGCCCTGATCCGTTCGCTCAAAGACGCGGCTTCCAAAATCCTGCGGCTGAAGCCCGAAATCCCCCAGGAAGCGCAGATTGCCCTCGACAACATTGAAAGCCCCAGCTTCCTGACGCACTTCCTCTCTTCCAACATCGAAGCCGACGTATCCGACAAGCAGAAGATCCTGGAAACCAACGACGGGGTGCAGCGGGCCACCATGCTGCTGCAATACATGCTCAAGGACATTCAACTGCTGGAACTCAAAAACGAAATCCAGAGCAAAGTCCACTCCGACATTGACCAGCAGCAGCGCGACTACTTCCTGCGCCAGCAGATCAAGGTGTTGCAGGATGAACTGGGTTACGAAGGCACCGAAAAGGAAATCGAAGAACTGAAGGCCAAAGGCGCCAAGCGGCGGTGGCCCGAAGCCGTGGGCAAGCACTTCTTCAAGGAACTGGAAAAAATCCAGCGGATGAACCCGGCCGCGGCCGAGTACCCCGTTGCCATGAACTACGTGGAACTGCTCGTGGACCTGCCCTGGGGCGAATACACCAAGGACAACTTCGACCTGGCCAAAGCCAAGAAAATCCTCGACGCCGACCACTTCGGCCTCGAAAAGGTAAAGGAACGCATCCTGGAGTACCTGGCCGTGCTCAAGCTCAAAAACAACATGAAGGGCCCCATCCTGTGCCTCTACGGACCTCCCGGCGTGGGCAAAACGTCGCTGGGCCGTTCGGTTGCCAAGGCGCTGGGCCGCAAGTACATCCGTATGTCGCTGGGCGGCGTGCACGACGAGGCCGAAATCCGGGGCCACCGCAAAACCTACGTGGGAGCCATGCCCGGCAAGATCATCCAGCACCTCAAGAAGGCCAAGTCGTCCAACCCGGTGTTCATCCTCGACGAAATTGACAAAGTGTCATCCGATTTCCGCGGCGACCCGGCCTCGGCCCTGCTCGAAGTGCTCGACCCGGAACAGAACTTTGCGTTCATGGACAACTACCTCGATGTGGAGTACGACCTGTCGAAAGTGCTGTTCATCGCCACGGCCAACTCCCTCGACACCATCCACCCGGCCCTCCGCGACCGCATGGAAATCATCGAGGTGAGCGGCTACACGCTGGAGGAGAAACTCCAAATCGCCAAGAAGCACCTCATTCCCAAGCAGCGCAAGGAGCACGGCCTGGGTCCCAAAGACGCCCTCTTCGACGACAAGGCCGTGGTCAAGCTCATTGACGAATATACCCGCGAATCGGGCGTGCGCAACCTGGAACAGAAGATCAGCGCCGTCATCCGCCGCGTGGCCAAGTCCGTAGCCATGGAAGAGGAGCACGCCAAGAAGATCACGACGGCCGACATCAGCAAAACGCTGGGTCCGGAGATTTTCGACAAAGAACTCTACCAGGCCAACGACATTGCCGGCGTGGTCACCGGCCTGGCCTGGACGCAGGTGGGCGGCGAAATCATGTTCATCGAATCAAGCCTCAGCCGCGGCAAGGGTAAACTCACGCTTTCCGGGCAACTGGGCGACGTGATGAAAGAGTCGGCGGTGGCCGCCCTGTCGTACCTGCGGGCCAACTCCGACACCCTGGGCATTGATTACCGCGTATTCGACCAGTTCGACCTGCACATTCACGTGCCGGCCGGGGCAGTACCTAAAGACGGTCCTTCGGCCGGCATCACCATGTTTACCTCCATGGCTTCGGTGTACACGCAGCGCAAAGTGAAAGAACGCGTCGCCATGACTGGGGAAATTACCCTGCGCGGCGTGGTGTTGCCCGTGGGCGGCATCAAGGAAAAAATCCTGGCGGCCCGGCGTGCCGGCATCGGCGAGGTAATTCTTTCGGCCAAAAACCGCAAGGACGTGGAGGAAATCAACTCGGCTTACATCAAGGACATGCGTTTTCACTTCGTAAACCACGTGGACGACGTGCTGGCCGTGGCCCTTCTGCCCGAAAAAGTAAAGAAGGCGTTCAACCTGAACCTGCCCGACGGCAAGTCCGACGTATTGCTGCCCGACCCCCTGCGGGCAGTAAACAACTGACGCCGCCGGGATTACGCCCTCATTGCTGAAATAACCTACCTGAACCGGGTCCTGCTGCTGGCGGGCCCGGTTTATTTTTTTGCGCCGCCGTTGCGCGTACTCCCGTCCGCACCGCCCGCAAGTAACCGCCGTAAAACTGAAAAATTCCTCCGGCCATGAGGCATGTAATATCCCGCCGCGAATGCCAACGGCCCGGCAACGCGTACTTACCTACTTTTATTGTGTTTTTCCGGGGCAGGCATGCGCCGGTTTACGCCACTACGGTTTACGCAAAGAAGGCGGTCGCAACGGCTGCAGTTCCTAAAGGAAGTAAACCAGTCTCATTCAAATAATCGGGCTGCATGTTCATCATAAGTCAGGCGTGGAAGGAAATTGCGGGAGCACCGGCAGCGGCCGGCTTCCCGCTTGCCGTTACGTTCCTGGCCCTCCTGTGCGTTGCCCTCGTGTTCTTCGGCGCGTCGTTGCGGAAACGGGTGCGCCGGTGGCAATCGCAAAGCACGCTTCCCGCGCAGCCCGGCAACGGCGGACAACCGTCCGCCCCTTTCCGGCCGGAGCCGCAACCCGGTTCGCCGGATGACAATGCGCTGCTTGCCGAAATGGCAGCGGCCACCCCCGATCTCCTGTACGTGTACGACCTCACGAGCGGCGCCACGGTACGCTCGAACCGGGATTGCGGCGCGTTGCTCGGCTTCTGTGACCAGGCTCCCGATCAACAATTCCTGCGGGAGCGGCTGCACCCGGAAGACGTACCCGCCTGGGAAGAAAGCCTGGCGCGCCTGCGCAAAGCCGTTGACGGAAAACTAATCCGGGCCGAGTACCGGTTGAGGCACCAAAGCGGCCGGTACGTGTGGGTGGGCAGCCGCAGCCGGGTATTCCGGCGCGACGGCAACGGCGACCCCGGACAGGTGCTGGCAACCCTACAGGACCATACCCAGGAACGGCTCTCCCGGGAGAAGCTGCTGGCTACCCAGCAACAGTACCTCTCCGTGGTGGAAAGCGTGAACGAGGTGATCTTCCAGACCGACAACGAAGGCAAACTCTTGTTCCTCAACCCCGCCTGGACGGAAATTACCGGGTTCACCGCCGCCGAAAGCCTAGGCACGTTCTTCTTCGAATACGTGTACGCCGAGGACAAAGACCGGTACTGGATGCTCTTTCTGCCGCTCATCACCAAGCAACAGGCCTTTTGCCGCCACGAGGTCCGGTACGTGACCAGGGAGGGCGGCTTCCGCTGGATGGAAACCCGGGCCCGGCTCACCGTCAACAAAGACAACCAGGTAACGGGCATTTCGGGCACGCTGACCGACGTTACCGAACGCCACGTGGCCGAAGAAAAACTCCGGAACAGCGAACACCTCTACCGGCTCATCTCCGAAAACTCCCGCGACCTCATCACCCTCAACGACGAACGGGGCCTTGCGCTGTACATTTCGCCCTCCGTCCGGGAAGTACTGGGTTTCAGCCCCGAAGAACTGCTCGGCACGGACCCTTTCGAATACATGTATCCCGACGACGTGGCGGCCATCCAGCGCGAAACCCGCCACATTGCCGGGAGCAACGACCTGCACCAACTGCTGGAGTACCGCACCCGCAGAAAAGACGGCACCTACATCTGGCTGCAAACGCACATCCGGCCCATCAGCGATGCGCAGGGGCGGCTGGTGAACCTGCAAACGACCTCGCGGGACATTACCGACCGCAAAGTGGCCGAGGAGAAATTGCGTGAAAGTGAAAAGCTCTACCGGCTCATTTCCGAAAATACCAAGGACCTGGTGGCCCTCCATACCCCGGAAGGGGCGTTCCGTTACCTGTCCCCGTCCATCACCGAGATCATGGGCTACACCCCGGCCGAAGTGCTGGGCAGCAAACCCCTCGATTGCATTCACCCTGAGGATGCCGAAGTGGTGGCCGCGGCTTTCGGGGACACGGCCTCCGAAAGCCACACCCGGCAGTACCGGGCAAGGCACAAAATGGGGCACTACATCTGGCTCGAAACCCAGATCCGGCCCATCCTCGACCCGTTCGGCCAGGTGGAAGCCGTACAAACCAGCACCCGCGACATCACCAACCGGAAACTGGCCGAGCAAAGCGTCATCCGCATGAGCAGCCTGCTCATCAGCATCCTCGACAATTCACTCACGGGCGTAATGGCTTACCAGGCCGTGCGCAACGACGCGGGAGAGATCATTGACTTTGAATGGCAGCTCATCAACCGGAAAGCCGGCGCCATGATGGGCTTGAATCCCGAAGATCTGATTGGTCAGCGGCTGCGGGAAGTGTTGCCCCAGGTGGGCAATGCTTTGTTCGAACCCTACAAGCGGGTAGTGGAAGAGGGCACACCCTGGGAAGAAGAGGATTACTCGGTGGGACCGCACGACCGGCGGCGCTTTCACCTGGTGGCGGTAAACATCGGCGACGGATGCGCCGTGATGTGTACCGACGTGACCCGCCAGAAGCAACTGCAAGACGCTACCCTTCTCCAGAAAGAGCGGATGGAACAGGTGTACCGCATTACGGCCAACGCGGCTTTCGACACTTCCACGCAGGTGTACGAAACGCTGAAAGCCGCCACCGAATCCCTCGGACTCGAAATCGGCATCTTCAACTCCATTGAAGACGGCATCTTTACCGTAAAAGAAGTATACACCCGGTACCCGGACTTCGCCAAGGGGCTCGTGCTGCCGGTGCACACCACGTATTGCAGCATTCCCTACGGGGAAAACCGGCTGATAGCCATTGC
The DNA here is from genome assembly GCA_902805615.1 of uncultured Cytophagales bacterium. Taxonomy (GTDB): domain Bacteria; phylum Bacteroidota; class Bacteroidia; order Cytophagales; family 172606-1; genus CADCTQ01. Next base: position 4,183 of record CADCTQ010000342.1, on the reverse strand, counting down.
CAAGATGCGCGAATGCGAACACCGCGACCACCCCTGCTACCAGGTGCACCGGTTCGAGGCGTACATCGGCGTACCCGTCTGGATCAGGGGCCGCAAGTACGGCGTCCTCATGTTTGCTGCCTACCACCCGCTGCCCCACGGCATTTCGCAGGGCGATTGCGACTTCGTGCAGATGTTGAGCCAGGGCATCGGCACGGTGCTCGAAAGGAGCATCTACGAAACGGAGTTGATCCACGCCAAGGAACAGGCCGAATACTCCGCCAAAGCCAAGGAGCAGTTCCTGTCCACGATGAGCCACGAGATCCGCACGCCGATGAACGCGGTGATCGGCATGACGCACCTGCTGATGCAGGAAAACCCCAAGCCGGAGCAGGTGGGCAACCTGAAAATGCTGCAATTCTCGGCCGAGAACCTGCTGGTGCTCATCAACGACATTCTCGACTACAACAAGATCGAATCGGGCATGGTCTCGTTTGAATGCATTGCGTTCAACCTGGCCGGCCTGCTCGAATCCATCCGGTTTTCGCTGGGCTTCAAGGCGGAGGAAAAGCAGATTGCGTTCAACATTCACCTCGGCGGGCAACTGCCGCCCGTGCTGCTCGGCGACCCCGTGCGGCTGGCGCAAATCCTGACCAACCTGGTGAGCAATGCCATCAAGTTTACCGAGCAGGGCGGCGTGACGCTGGAAGCCGTGGTGAAGCACGACGACGGCGACAGTGTGCTGCTCGACTTTGCCGTAACGGACACGGGCATCGGCATCAAAGCCGACAAACTGGCCTACATCTTCGACCGGTTCACGCAGGCCGAATCGGATACGACCCGCAAGTACGGCGGCACGGGGCTGGGGCTGGCCATTACCAAGCGGCTGCTCCAGATGCAGGGCAGCGAAATCGGGGTGGACAGCCGCCCGGGCGAAGGGTCGCGTTTCTTCTTCAGCCTGTCCTTCCGCAAGGGCGACGAAGCCAGCCCCGTCCGCGACAGCTACGCGTACACGGCCTCGGCCCGCCTGCTTGACCGGGTGCAGTTGCTGCTGGTGGAAGACAACGAGATCAACCGGAAGGTTGCCACCAAGTTCCTCAACAAGTGGGGCATTCAGCCCGACTACGCGCACAACGGGTTGCAGGCCATCGAAAAGGTCAACGAGAAGGCGTACGACCTGATCCTGATGGACTTGCAGATGCCCGAGATGGATGGTTACGAAGCCGCCCGCATCATCCGCGAAACCAAGTCCCAGGAAGGCATTCCCATCATCGCCCTGACCGCTTCGGCCATGCACGACGTGGCGCAGAAGATCTTCGACGCCGGGATGAACGACTTCGTGATGAAGCCCTTCCACCCCAATGACCTGTACCAGAAAATCGCCAAGTACGCGGCCCCCGACCAGCTTGGCCCGGAAGTGGACTTTCCCTCCGCCGCCGACATCCTGGCTCCCGCCGCGGACGACGTACTGGACCTGGCCGGCCTGGTGGAAATCACCGGTGAGGGCACGGACTTCCTCCAGGAAATGATCCGGATGCACATCAAAATGTTCGGCCACTTCGCCGAGGAGTACAGCGTGGCCCTCGAACAGAAGGACGTTAAACAGCTTCACTTCATCTTCCACCGCGCCAAATCTTCCTGCACCATGCTCAGAATAACCAGGCTGGAGGAAGAATACGCGGTTGCCAAAGAACTGCTGGCCAGCCGGGAAAACGTCCGGGAAGCCCTGGAAGCCTCCATCGGCCGGGTAAAAGTTGCCTGCCTGCGCATCACCCGCCGCCTTCAGCAGGAACTCACCCGGCTGGTTGCCCGGTAAATTTCAATGCAGAGACCGGAGGAGAGGGGGATAGGGTTTAAACCCTATCCTACGGATAAAAGGATTGCGTTCTCAAAGCCAACTTCTTCGAAATGAAGTTGAATCGGCACTGTATCCGGAAATCGGCGCAATATCCATAGGATAGGGTTTAAACCCTATCCTTCCTGAACATTTTTGCCGGAAGTTGGCTTATGAAAGAGTCAGACCCGGCAATCCTATGAACCACACCCCGCCCCGTACCTTTTTCCCCGAAGCGCAATTGCAGCAGGCCCGCCGCCAGGCCGACCCGGTTGCCGACGCCGCCATCAACAGCCTGTTTGCGCAGCACACCTTCGGGCAACTCAACGAATGGATCACCGCCCTGGTGCGGAACGACCAGGTACTGCCGGCGCAGTTTCCCGAACCCCTCCTCGCGTACTTCACGCAGACGGCCCAACTGCCCGGGTGGGCCAACGGCCGGAAGATGCAGGGAGGCGCCGCCTTTTTTGCCCGGCACGCCCGGCCCATCCTTTCCATCCTGGGCTGCTATTCGCTGCCCTTCTGCTACGCCGCGGCCGACGGAGCCCAGGTGTTGTGGCTTTCGCAACGCATCCGGCAGGATGCCCGGCGGCGCCTCTCCGAAACGGCCCAGTTCCTGCTCGACGTGATGGACAAAAACGCCTTTGCCCCCACCGGCAAAGGCATCCGCAGCATCCAGAAGGTCCGGCTCATCCACGCGGCCATCCGGTACCACGTGAACCGGAGCGGCCAGTGGCAGGATGAATGGGGCACGCCCGTAAACCAGGAGGACATGGCCGGCACGCACCTTTCGTTCACGTACATCGTGCTGGACGGGCTCTCCAAGCTGGGCTTCTACTACTCGCAGGAGGAGGCCGAAGCGTACCTGCACCTGTGGAACGTGATCGGCGCGATGCTGGGCATGGAGGAAGACATGCTGCCCAAAAACATGAAAGCGGCCTACTGGCTCGAAAAGCGCATCCGCGAACGGCACTTCCGACCGTCAGAGGCGGGCATCGGGCTTACCAAGGCACTGCTGGATTGCATGGTCGAAGCAGCGCCGGTTTCCATTGCCAGGGACTTTCTGCCGGCCTACATGCGTTTTCTGCTCGGCGACAAAGTGGCCGACCTGCTGGCGGTGCCGGCCGGCACCCGGGCTTCGGTTGCCTTGGGTTCCATCCGGGTGGGCAACTCCATCGGGGGCCTGTTCAACCAGTTCAGCCAATCCCCGGCGGACGGCATTGCGGCCCTGCTCCTCAACGAACTCGAAGGCACCGGTGGCAAAACCGGCTTCGGCGTACCGGAGACACTGCGTTAAAGGAGACGGGAGGAAGGGAGACCGGAGGAGGCGTGCCCAGGCAGCACGAGGATGCGGCAGAAGCTGGTTAGCAGAAAAAAAGGAAGGCAAGGAGAATAAACGGCTTCCTTTTTCCTTTCCTCCTTTTAGCCCAATTGGTTCGCGTCGTCAGTCATGCTCCGCATTGCATGGGTGCGCCTCCTCCGGTCTCCCTTCCTCCCGTCTGCGGTTTCCTTTAGGTTCCGGTCTCCCTTCCTCCCGTCTCCGGTCTCCTTTTATTCGATGTACGGCTTGACCACCCGGGCCTGGATTTTCCGGAGGCGGACCATGAGTTTGTTGAGCATTTCGTCGCCGTAGTACATGCCGATGATGGACCCGCCCGAGCCGGTGAACGAGGCCGACGCGCCGCAGCTGCGGGCCGTCCGGATCATTTCCATATTGCTGTCGCTAATGCGCATGATCTGGGCGCGGAGGTCGAAGTTGCGGTTCATCAGTTCGTGCAGCACCGCGTGGTCACGGTTGAGGATGGCGTCGCGGCCTTTTTCGGCCAGGCCGGCAATTTCTTTGAGCGTATCAATCACGAAGGCGTCGCCGCTGTCGTAGCGGGTGCGGATGTCACTGAGCACCTTGCCCGAAACCTTGCCCAGCGCCGTCTTGTAAGCAATGTACAGGTTTGGCAGCAGCGCCGGGGCGATCCGCTGGTAGTCGCCGTGCTTTTGGGCTTCCATGATGCTCCGGTCGAAGTTCATGTACACGCAGCCTTCGTAGCTCTGGGCCACCCGGTCCTGGAGGCCCGCGTTGATGCCCATTTCCTCCGTCTCGGCGGCCAGGGCCACGTTGGGCAGGATTTCCAATGGAATCTTGACCTCGTAAAACTGCATCAACGCCCGGAGCGTGGCAATGATGATGGCACTGGAGCCGGCCAGTCCCACCTGGCGGGGAATGGAAGAACTGTAGCGGATCGTAAAATTTTTGTTGCTCAGCCGGACGTCGTTCTGTTCGCAGTAGTCGCAGAATTTCTTGATGGCCGCCTTGATGATCGGGATGCCGCCGTTGTAGCCCGTCAGGCTCACCGACTCCTTGAGGTGGTAAAT